>OMOG01000284.1 GCA_900290305.1 Candidatus Sulfopaludibacter sp. SbA4 | reverse complement strand
GGAGTTCGACGGCGTGGTGGTGGGATCGTAGCCTCCGGTCATATTCACTTCGATATCGCCGAATCCCCGCTTCGCAAGGTGCTGCTTGAGCGCCGCCAGCGCGCCGGTCGCCGTCATATCCGGCACCAGCCGCAGATCGAGCTTGGCCACCGCGCGATGCGGCAGGATGGTCTTGCCGCCCGGTCCCGTGTATCCGCCCACCAGTCCTTCGATATTCACCGTGGGCCGGCCGGCCAGCAGTTCCAGCGATTCCAGCCAATCCACGTCGTGCACCCAATGCTCCACGCCCATTTGCCGCTTGGCCACCTCCTCGCTCTGGCGCCGCGCCGCTTCGCGAATCAGCGCCTTCTCTTCGGCGGACAACGGGCGCACATGGTCGGCGTAGCCGTCAATCGCGGGAGTGTGGCCGTCGGGGCCGACCAGCGTCGCGAGCGCCTGCACCAGGTGCCACGCGGGGCTATCCACGCGCGCCTCGTTGCTCGAGTGCAGATCCTGCTTGGGACCGCGATGCCAGCGCTCGCCGCTCGAAACCAGCTCCAGTTCCACCACGCCTTTGGCGCCGAGGTTGATGGTCACGGTGCCGTCGAGCGATTGCATCGGCATCGGCATGTACACGCCCGCGCATTTGCGCAGCGCCGCCAGGATATCGGGCCGGCGCACCACTTGGGGAAAATGCGGCGAGCCGATCTCTTCCTCGCCTTCGGCCACGAATACCAGGTTGACGGGAAGCTTGCGCCCGGCCCGGCGGCCTTGAACGCGTGGAAGGCGGCGACCAGCGTCGCCTCCGGCCCTTTCTGATTGACCGCGCCGCGGCCGATCAGGACCTTGCCGAGTCCCGGTTTGTCGACCAGCGCGGCCTCGAAGGGCGGCGACGACCATTCGGCGGGGTCGGCCTGCTTCACGTCGTACATGAAGTACAGGCCGAAGGTCCGCGGCGCGCCGGCGTCGAGCGTCGCAAAGACTCCCGGATGTCCGTCGGTCGGCACCTTGGTCACGTGGTCGAAGCCGGCATCGCGCAGCATCCGCATCATCAGGTCGCAGCCTTCGTTCATGCCGCGATTCTCCGCGGCGATCGAGGGCTGGCGGATCCAGGCTTGCAGCCGGCGCACGGATTCGTCGTGATGCTTCTCGATCTCGGTTTGAATCGCTTTCAGGTCCGCGGGGTCGGCCGCACGGGCACGCTGCGTGCCCGCAAGCGCCGCGGCTGCGGACGCCCAATAGAGAAATCGGCGGCGATCGACTGGAATCATGGATTACTCCTTCCCGATATTGTCCACCAAGTGAGCCGCCAAAAGAATTGGCCACCGATGAACACAGATGAACACAGATGAACACGGATAAGAAGGACTTATTATCTGTGTTTATCCGTGTTCATCCGTGGCCCTAATTCTTTGGTTCCGCGAACAACGCGAACTCATTGATCATCGGCCATGCCGATGTGGTCACGCGCAGACGCAGCCGGGCCGCAGTCACCGGACGATCCAGGCGGATCAACCTCCGCGGACCGATGCTCGTGGCGGTCGCAATCTGCTCCCAGTCTTCGGAGGTCCAGCGGTCGATGGCAACACCGTCGACCCGCTGGCCGTAACGAATATCCTCAGTAAGACGGATCACGTTGAAGGTGACCTCATGCTTCAGTCTCAGTTCGGTTACACGACCCTTCGCCTCCGCCACACTCTTGGCAAACGTCGCCCGCCGGTAATCTCCAAATGCCTTGAGCGACGCCACATCCTCCGCGCTCAGCAATCCGTCGCGATTGGGCGGGACATTCAGCAGCAGATTCGCGCCGCGGCCCACTGACTTGTAGTACAGGTCGATCAACTGCGCGGGCGTCTTGACCCGAACGTTTTCCTTCTCGTGCCAGAACCAGCCGGGGCGGATCGAGACATCGCATTCGGCGGGCAGCCACTTCGACCCGTGCCGATGGCCCGCGGGCGATTCCTTGTCGCGCACGTCGCCGGGAGATGCCGGGCCGCCATCGGCGCCCACCGGATCGTAGGTCGCCCAGCAGGGATCGCCGGCGATGCCGCGCTCGTTGCCCACCCAGCGGACATCGGGGCCTACGTCGCTGAAGATCACCGCTTCCGGCTGCAGCTTGCGCACCAGGTCCCAGGTGGTGGGCCAATCGTAGTAGGTGCGCTTGTCGATGGTGCGCTTCTCTCGCGCTCCGCCGTAGAATCCGTCGCCGCCGTTGGCGCCATCGTGCCACACTTCGAAGATCGGGCCGTAGCGCGTGAGCAGCTCGGTGAGTTGCGCGCGATACATCGCCACGTACTCGGGTGTTCCGTAGCGCGGGCTGTTGCGGTCCCACGGCGATAAGTAGACGCCGAACTTCAATTTGTGCCGGCGCGCGGCGTCCGATAGTGCGCGGACCACGTCGCCCTTGCCCGAGCGCCACGAACTGCTGCGCACCGAGTGATCGGTGGTGGCGGTGGGCCAGAGACAGAAACCGTCGTGGTGTTTGCAGGTGAGGATCACTCCGCGCATGCCGGCCGCTGCCAGTGCGCTGACGATGGCATCTGGGTCGAAAGCGGCGGGGTTGAAGAGGTTGGGGTCTTCGTCGCCATAGCCCCATTCCTTGTCGGTGAAGGTGTTCACGGTGAAGTGCAGGAAGGCAGTGGTCTCCAATTCGTGCCAGCGCAGTTGGCGCTCGCTGGGCACGGCGCCGTAAGGAGCCCGAGTCGACGCGGCACGAACGAAGGCGGCGGGCATGGCGGCAAGCAGGGTGCGGCGCGTGAGCATGTAGTAGCACAGGCATTCTTGCCTGTGTCCTTTATAATAAAAGTATAAATGCACCAGAAACTGAACGAGAGGGTCGTGGACCTGGATCCACGGGAAACTGCGGAGTGGGTAGAGGCGCTGGAACAGATCATCGACGAAGCCGGACCGGATCGCGCTGCCTACCTCCTGGAACGTTTGGGAGAGCGCGCGCGAGCCAATGGCGCCGAGCTTCCCATTCACCTCAACACGCCGTACATCAATACCATTCGGCCCGAAGATGAAGTGCCGTATCCGGGCGATCGCGCCATCGAGCGGCGCATCAAGAGCCTGCTGCGTTGGAACGCCATGGCCATGGTGGTGCGCCAGAACAAATACGACCACGGAATCGGCGGCCACATTTCCACCTACGCCTCGCTGGCTACGCTGCTCGAGGTGGGGTTCAATCATTTCTTCCACGCGAAATACGGCGATCAGCCGGGCGACCTGATCTACTTTCAGGGCCATGCCTCGCCGGGCGTGTACGCGCGCGCGTTTCTCGAAGGGCGCCTGAACGAAGAGCACCTGAAGAATTTCCGCCACGAGCTGCGCGAGACGCCGGGCCTGTCGTCTTACCCGCATCCGTGGCTGATGCCCGACTTCTGGAGCTTCCCCACCGTCTCCATGGGGCTCGGGCCGATCAACGCCATCTACCAGGCGCGCTTCATGCGGTACCTGGAGAATCGCGGCCTGCTTCCGCGGACGGATCGCCATATATGGGCTTTCCTCGGCGACGGCGAAATGGACGAGCCGGAATCCATGGGCTCGCTGACGTTGGCCTCGCGCGAGCGGCTCGACAACCTCGTCTTCGTCATCAATTGCAATCTGCAGCGGCTGGACGGCCCGGTACGCGGCAACGGCAAGGTGATTCAGGAACTGGAAGCGGCCTTCCGCGGCGCGGGCTGGAACGTGATCAAGGTGATCTGGGGCTCCGATTGGGACACCCTGCTGGCGCGCGACCACACGGGGCTGCTGCAGCGGCGTATGGGCGAGATCGTGGATGGCGAGTTCCAGAGCTATATCACCAAGGACGGCGCCTTCATCCGCCAACACCTCTTCGGCAAGTATCCGGAGCTGCTCGACCTGGTTTCGCACCTGAGCGATGACGAACTGTATCGTCTGCGGCGCGGCGGCCACGATCCGCGAAAAGTTTACAACGCATACAAGGCCGCGGTCGAGTCGAAGGACCGCCCGACCTTGATCCTGGCCCACACCATCAAGGGCTACGGGCTGGGCGAAGCCGGCGAGGGCCGCAACATCACGCACCAGCAGAAGAAGCTCAACGAGCAGGAGATCGCGCATTTCCGCTCGCGTTTCGAAATCCCTATACCCGAGGAAGCCGCGCGCAACGCCGCGTTCTACCGGCCGCCCACGGACAGCCCGGAGATGGCGTACCTGCACGAGCGCCGCCGCGTGCTCGGCGGATACATGCCGCACCGCCGCGCGCCGGGCGACCACATCGAGGCGCCCCCGCTCGAGTTTCTGAAGGAGTCGCTCGAAGGCACAGCGGGGCGCGAGGTTTCGAGCACCATGGCGTTCGTCCGTGTGCTGACCATGCTGATGAAGCATCCGCAACTGGGCAAGCGCATCGTGCCCATCATCCCCGACGAGGCGCGCACGTTCGGCATGGAATCGCTCTTTCGCCAGTTCGGAATCTATGCCAGCCAGGGGCAGCTTTACAAACCGCACGATGCGGAAATGTTCCTGTACTACAAGGAATCGAAGGACGGGCAGATCCTGGAAGAGGGCATCACCGAAGCCGGCTCCATGGCTTCGTTCGCCGCCGCCGGCACGGCTTACGTGAACTACGGGGTGCGCATGATCCCGTTCTTCATTTACTATTCGATGTTCGGATTCCAGCGCGTGGGCGATTTGATTTGGGCGTTCGCGGATGCGCGCGGCAAGGGCTTTCTGTGCGGCGGCACGGCGGGGCGCACCACTCTTGCCGGCGAAGGCCTGCAGCACCAGGACGGCCACAGCCTGGTGCTGGCCAGCACCGTGCCCACCTGCGCGGCATACGATCCGGCCTTCGCATATGAGATCGCCATCATCGTGCAGGATGGCATCCGGCGCATGTACCAGGAGCTGGAAGACCGCTTCTACTATCTCACGCTGTACAACGAGAACTACCCGATGCCCGAGATGCCTCAGGGCCTCAATCCGGAAGGAGTGCTCAAGGGCATCTATCGCTTTAAGACGGCCGCAAAGGGCAAGGCGTCCGTGCAACTGTTCGGCAGCGGCCCGATTCTCAACGAAGCGCTGCGCGCGCAGCAGATCCTGGAGGACCGGTATTCGGTCGCGGCGGATGTGTGGAGCGTCACCAGCTACAACGAGCTGCGGCGCGACGCGCTCGAGGTAGAGCGCTGGAATCGGCTGCACCCGGATGCGCCGCCGCGGAAGCCGTACATCGTGGACGCATTGCAGGGCGCCGAGGGGCCGATCGTGGCGGCAACCGACTACATGAAGGTAGTGGCCGACCAGGTCGCTCCGTGGCTGCCGGGGCGCATGGAGACCCTGGGAACGGATGGCTTCGGGCGCAGCGACAACCGCGAGTATCTGCGCCGGCACTTCGAAGTCAACGCCGAATCGATCGCCGCCGCGGCACTGTCGCGGCTGTCGCGCGATGGCCAGTTCGACCCGAAGAGGGCCAGGCAGGCGTTCGCGGAGTTGGGCGTCGACACTGAGAAGGGCGATCCCGCGCGGGCGTGACTTCGTGGCGCACGCACTCATGCGTGCCGTCTCGACACTCGTGTCGAGACCGTGCCGGGGCGAGAGGCAAGCGTCGAGATGAGTCTCGACGCGGCACGCAAGAGTGCGTGCGCCACAACTGAGCTGAGGACACATGCAGATCGGGCAACGCGTGGCGGCCGCCGGAATGGTGGTGAGCGGAGCGCTCGCCGTCATCAAGATTACCGCCGGCCTCGCGGGCCATTCCACCGCCGTCTTCGCCGACGGGCTGGAATCGGCGAGCGATGTTCTGGCGTCAGGCCTTGTGTTTCTCGGCCTCACGCTGGCGGCCGTGCCGGCGGACGCCGACCATCCGTATGGGCATGGCCGCGCCGAGATTCTCACCGGCCTGCTGATCGGGCTGGCCCTGACGGCGGGCGGCACCCTGATCTCTTACATCTCCGTCGAGCGTCTGGGCCAGCCCCAGTTGCCGCTGGCTTCCTTCGTGGTGTGGCCCGTAGTGCTGTCGCTGATCGCCAAGAGCGGTCTCGCCATCTCCAAGTTCCGCTACGGCCGGAGGCTCAAGAGCGAAGCCCTGACCGCCGACGCGTGGAACGACGCGATGGATACCCTGTCGGCCACCGCGGCGCTGATCGCGGTGGGGCTGACGCTGTGGGACGCGAATCGCTTTCTCGATGCCGACCGCTACGGCGGCTTCGCCGTGGGCCTGATGGTGGTTCTGGTGGGCGTGCGGGTGGCGCGCCATACCGCGCTGCAACTGATGGACACCATGCCGGACCCGCTCCTCATGAACCAGATCCGCGCGGCGGCGGCCACGGTACCGGGCGCGCGCGGAGTAGAGAAATGCTACGCGCGCAAGACGGGGCTGAAATATCACGTGGACCTGCACCTGGAAGTGGACCCCGATCTCACCGTGCGGCAGTCGCACGAGATCGCCCACGAGGTCAAAACGCGCATCCTGGAGAAGCTGGATTGGGTGGCGGACGTGCTGGTCCACGTGGAGCCGGCGCCCTGAGATAATCGCAAGATGCCAGTCTCCGCAGAAGCCTTGCGCACGCACATCGACTACACGGCATGGGCCAGCCAGAAGCTGGTCGCAGCCGCCGCGCTCCTTTCACCCGAAGAACTGAATCGCGATTTCCAAACCGCGGACCGGAGCGTCCTGGGAACGCTGGTTCACACATTCGCCGGCGACCGCTTGTGGCTCTCGCGCCTGGACGGAGGGCCGTACCCTGGATTCGTCACCGATGCGGATCGCAGCCTGGCGGTGTTGCAGAGCGACTGGCCGGCCGTTCTCGATGGCTGGAAGAAATGGGCGGGCGCGCTGACCGACGAGCAGGCCCTGCGCGAGTTGGCCTATACCGATATGAAGGGCCGCACCTGGAGCCAGCCGGTATGGCAACTGGTCCTGCACGTGGTGAATCACGGGACGCATCACCGCGGGCAGGTGTCGGGCTTCCTGCGGGCTCTCGGACACCCGCCGCCCCAACTCGACCTGGTATATTTCTACCGCGAGCGCGGCTGAACGACCACCATCTTGCCGACGCCGTCGGAATAATGCTCCGCGATGTGGAACGCCTCCGTGATCGAATCCAGCGGGCGGGTGTGGGTCACCAACGGTGCGAACCACGCAGTCCGCTCCACCAGCATTTCCAGGGCGGCTTCCGATTCGTGATTGGATCGGCGCACGTTGAAGATCGCCAGCTCCTTGCGGCGCATGGGCGAGACTTCGAACGGTACTATGGCGTCGGAATGGATTCCGGTGATGACCACGCGGCCGCCGTTGCGCGCGGCGCGGATGGCCTGGTTGGTGGTGTGCTGCTTGGCGGCGCAATCGATGGCGCAATCCACGCCGCGGCCGGCGGTGTCGGCCTGGATCTGGCGGGCGGCATCGATTTCGCCCGGATCGAGCACCGCGTCCGCGCCCATGTTCCGGGCCATCTCGCGGCGGTGGGGCACAGGCTCTACAGCCCAGATGCGGCCGGCGCCGGCGACCTTGAGGGCGGCGACGGTCAGCAGTCCGATGGGGCCGGCGCCGAGCACGGCCACGGTTTCGCCGGGTTGGATGGCGGCGAACTTCATGGAATGCAGGGCCACCGCCAGGGGCTCGAAGAGAGTGGCGAGTTCCAACGAGAGACTTGCCGGAATGGCGAGCAGGTTCTTGACCGGGAGGTTCACGAACTGGCGAAAGAATCCCGGGTCGCCCGGCATACTGAGGAATCGCACGTTGGCGCACACGTTGTATTGGCCGGTGCGGCAGAACTCGCAGTGGTAGCAGTAGATGACGGGCTCCAGCGCGGCACGGTCTCCGGGCGACCAGCCGGTGACGCCCGGCCCGGTCCTGACCACCGTGCCGGCGGGCTCGTGCCCCAGCACCATGGGGAATTGGCAGGGCGTGTCGCCGACGCCGCCTTCCGCATACGCATGCAGGTCGGAGCCGCAGATGCCCACGGCATCGGCGCGTACCTGCACTTCCCCCGGACCGGGGTCTTGGATGTTCTGTTGCGCCAGGCGGAATTCCCGCGGCGCGATGAGTTCGGCAGTGAGCATTTGTCTTTGTTTTAAGAAGGGTCCCTGTTTTAAGATAAGGCTAAATGCTCAACTTTCGCCAGTTCGAGGCCGGCCCCGATCCGTTCGGCCGCAAGTTCCAGGTGATGTTCAAGTGGCTGCAAACCGCCATTTCGATTCGCATGGCCGACACCGTGGACGTGAAATTCATCCTGATCGATGACGACGGCGGGCGGAGCGAAAAGACCATCGCGCTGCCCCACGCCGATCTGCAGCGCGTCAGCCGCGAAACCAGCCGCGCGATGGACGATCCGTGGTGTGCCCGCCTGGCTGAAACGCACCTCCTTCACCTGGTGGCGACGGGCGAGGACATGGAGAAGGATCTCGTGACGGTGCCCCTTGCCGACCTGCGGCGCTACGCGGACGAAATCGCGCGTGAGGAAAAGTCCGCCGCCCACGCGGGCTGACCAGGGACGGTACTCTGAGAGTGCAGTCCTCCCCGCTTTTTGTTTTCGAGGATCCGACCCACGAGAAACAGGCTCGCGCGCTGCTGCGCCGCTTGCCGCCGATGGCCGGCCGGCCGGTGCGCATCCGGAAGGTGCGGGGACTTCGCGACCGGCGCGGACCTGTCCACGCGGGGGCATACCTGCGCGAGCGCTCGATCGGGTTCGATTGCGCGCGGGCCGAATTCCCGCGGATCTTCGTCCACGAGCTGTTCCACTTCGTTTGGCTGCGCGCAGGCAACTCCGTGCGGCGGGCGTTCGAGGATCTCCTGAAAGCGGAGATCCGGGCGGGCGCGCGGGGTGAATTGGGGTGGTCGGCCGAGTGGCGCAAAGTTCGATTGGGCCGGCCAGACATCCGCATGCGTACGCGGCGGTGGCGGGAGTACTGCTGCGAAAGCTTCTGCGACACCGCGGCGTGGCTCTATTCGGGGGTCGCCCGGCACGAGGAGTTTACACTGCGCGCACTTTTCCGGCAACGGCGCCGGTTTTGGTTCCGGAAAGCGCTTGAAACCAAACGATTGTCGATATAATCGAATCAGGGAAGAATCTGTGTCGCTTTTTCGTTTCTCCGCCATGCTCTCGACCGCCCTCCTTGTGGGCTGCTTTTTACAGGGGTGCTCTACCAGCGCCCGCCTGGTGAATGCCGCCTCGGTGAAACCGGACAGCGAGCGCAAACCGGCTCCGGATTTCACGTTGAAGGATGCCGACGGCAAAACCGTGCACCTCACCGACTATCGCGGCAAGGTGGTGCTGCTGGATTTCTGGGCCACCTGGTGCGGCCCGTGCAAGATCGAGATCCCGTGGTTCATGGAGATGCAGCGCCAGAACAAGGACAAGGGATTCGAGGTGTTGGGCGTGGCCATGGACGACGAAGGATGGGAAGTTGTAAAGCCGTTCGTTGCGGACCTGAATGTGAATTATCGGATCGTGATCGGAAACGATGCCACGGCCGAATTGTACGGCGGCGTTGACGCGCTGCCCACGACCTTCCTGATCGATCGGGGAGGGAAGATCGCCGCGGTCCACGTTGGACTCGCGAGCAAGAAAGATTTCGAAGATGGCATTCAAGAGTTACTACAAAAGCCCGGAGGCATCGTCGAGGATCGTGAGAAGGCTGCGGTGGGCGGTCCTGGCGGTGCTGGTGTGCCTGCCGGTCCTGGCGCAAAGCACTAAGCAGTACCTCACGGTAGGGGAGTTGCCCAAAGTGGCGGGCAAGCGAAGTGCGTCCGTGCAGGTGAAGATACCGGTCTCGGTGCAGGCCGGGTTCCACGTCAACAGCAACACGCCCAGCGACGAGTACCTCATTCCGTTGAAGGTGACCTGGAAATCCACCGGGGCGCTGGAGGGCGGGCAGATCGCGTACCCCAAGCCCTCGCTTGAGAAGTACGAGTTTGCGGAGAAGCCGCTCTCGGTGTTCACCGGCGATTTTTCGGTGGTGGCGAATTTCAAGGTGGCGGCGAATGCTCCGGCCGGACCGGGTGTAGCGGTCGGGCAGTTGCGCTACCAGGCGTGCAACGACCGCGCGTGTTTTCCCCCGCGGACCATCGAGATCAGCCTGCCCTACCAGGTGCAGTAGGACAGGCTTCCCAGCGTGTCCCGAACGGCCTAGCCTTTCTCGCCCGATCTCAGGAGATGGCCGATCGCCCGGGTGGCCTGGCGGATCCTCTGATCGTTTTCGACGAGCGCGAATCGCACGTGGCCTTCGCCCAGGGGTCCGAAGCCTATTCCCGGCGATACCGCGACCTGCGCTTTTTCCAGCAACAGCTTGGCGAACTCCAGCGATCCGGCGTCCCGGAACCGCTCCGGCACGGGAGCCCACAGGAACATGGAACCGCGCGGCTTTTCCACCGCCCAGCCGGCGCGCTTCAAACCCGTCACCAGCACGTCGCGCCTCTTTTGGTACACGGCGCAGATCTTGCGCGTATCTTCCTCGCACTCGCGCAACGCGATGATGGACGCGATCTGGATGGGCTGGAAGACGCCGTAATCGAGGTAGCTCTTGATGCGCGCCAGCGCGGCGATCATCTTCGGATTTCCCAGGCAAAAGCCGACGCGCCATCCGGCCATGTTGTAGCTCTTGGACATGGAGAAGATCTCGACGGCGACTTCCTTGGCGCCCTCGACTTGCAAGATGCTGGGCGGCTTGTAGCCATCGAAGCCCAGGTCGGCGTAGGCGAAATCATGGATGATCATGGTGCCGTGCCGGCGCGCCAGGTCAACCACTTCGCGAAAGAAGTCGAGGTCCACGCAGGTGGTGGTGGGATTGTGCGGGAACGAGATGAGGAGCAGTTTGGGCTTCCGCGAAGAGGTGCGGTACAGGTCCTCGAGGCGGGCGAGGAACGTGGCGGCGTCCGGCATGGGCAGCATGCAGGCGTGGCCTTCGGCCATGAGCACGCCGTACTGATGGATCGGGTAGGCGGGATTCGGCGAGACCACGGCATCGCCCGGCCCGACGGTGGCGAAGAGCAGGTGGGCGAGGGCATCTTTGGCGCCGATGGTGACGATGGCTTCCTTGTCGGGGTCGAGCGACACACCGTAGTTCGCCTGGTAGCGCCGGGTGATTTCCTCGCGCAGGCGGGGGATGCCGCGCGATTGGGAATAGCGATGATTGCGGGCATTGCGGGCGGCTTCGACGAGCTTGTTCACGACCACTCGGGGGGTGGATCCGTCGGGATTTCCCATCCCCAGATCGATCACGTCGATCTGCGCGGCGCGCGCCTTGGCCCGCATCTCGTTGATCACGGCGAAGACGTAGGGCGGCAGCTTTTGGATCCGGTAGAATTCGTCTGAATTCGAGAGCATTAAGTCTATTTTACGATGCTTACCTTGGCGCCGTTGGCGGGCGAAAGCGCCGCCCCACCGGTGCTAGCATCTGCTCTAGAGTCTAGAATGGAGAGCTTTCCGCGGTCCCGGCTCCTTCTGTCGATTGTGCTATTGGGGTGTCCGGATCTACGGGCCTAAAGCTCATGCGGCAGCGCCTGGTTCACGGGCAACAAGGTAGTGTACCTGGCGGCCCGCGATCTGGAGGGCGGCAACTCGGGATGGCAGGCGATGGGGACGTGGCAGGTGCCGTTCACGGCCTCGGGCACGATCGCAGTGGTTAGCCTGTCACCAGCGCACGGGACGGCGGCCTCGGGCACGGCCCAGACGTTGACCGCCACGCTGACCGACAGCCACGGAGCCGGCGTTTTCGGAGTGGTGAACGTGCTGGTGAAGAATTTCATCGACGGACGGAGCTCGACGGCCTGTCGATGCTGGTGCACCAGGGCGCCATCGGGTTTCGCCTGTGGACGGGACTGGAGGCGCCGGAATCGGCCATGAAAGAGGCGTTGCGGCGCGCGTTCGACCTTTAGGCGTGATGCGGCCGGAGCGAACGCGCGATCAGTCCGAGCCCTCCAAAGAGAAGGATCAGCATCACCATTGTGTCGAACAGGCTGGCTGGCCGAAAGTAGATATGCAGATTGGCCAGCACCCCCGCCAGGATGAAGAGCGAGCCGCCGACCGTCAGCAGCCACCCGATCGGGCTGCGGCCGTTCCAGAACAGCAGGCCGATGCCGATCAGCAGGGGGAGCAGGGTGATGCCGAAGCTGTTTCCGCCGTAGAAGCTCCAATAGGAGCCGACCACGCTCACCTGGTTGGACAGCAGGTATCCTCCAACGCAGGTCATGGCGAAGCCCATGAGAAATTTGCCCAGGCCGCCAGGGGTTCCGCCTACGTCGTGCAGACGACGGTCTTCCATGAGTCCGAGGATATCACGATGCGTCTACGACCCTAGCTCCAGCCCCCGCCCGGTTCGCCCGTCAAAGACCAGCTACAATGGGGTAGCCATGGTTGAAATTCAGCCGATCCGCGTCGAACTGGAACGGGAGGAGGATGCTCGAGTCCTGGCTTCCGCGCCGGACCTTCCAGGGGTAATGGCCTATGGAGCCAGCCAAGAAGAAGCGGTGCGAAAGGTGAAATCGATAGCCCTTCAGGTATTGGCGGACATGATCGAGAGCGGCGAGGAGGTCCCCGAGCCGCTGAAGGTTCTCTTTGACCGTGAGCACCTGTCGCGCGATCTCTGATCCGACAGCGGGCACTACCCCCCGACAGATCGCCGCGACTTGAGGAAGCCTCGCACCTCCTTTATGGAATACGGTGGCGTGCGACGGTGTATGATCGCATGGCAGTTCGGACATACTGGCCGGAGGTCGTCATCGGGCTTCACCACGTAGTCCGGACCAATCTCCGACACCGGAACAAGATGGTGAACGTGAATGAATCCATCCGCTACCTCGCCGTAAGCGGCAAAGAAATCGAAGCCGCACGCTGAGCACCTGGCGCCATGATGACGAATGCAGGCGTCCCGAGCGCCGGGATCGCGCTCGTAACGATTCACGAATACCTGGTTGACCGATCCCTCGACGTAGGCATCCTCAGTGCCATCTCGGACGACCTCTGGGTAGTATGGGGGATTCGGCAGCCCCAGCAGCGCCGTGATACCCGCCGAATGCCCCTTACGGATGGCCGGAGGAGGCCTCGTTGCGTTGGCGGTGATTGCGGCATGGTGTGACTCGGTGAACGACTCGAGGGCTCGGGGGATCTCGGATAGCGATATCGTAGTGTAACGGCATTCGGGCGCCCGTCTGTACCACGTCCCATCGAGCTTCGTGCCTGGCGGAGCCAGTTCTTCCTTGACCGCGACACGTAAGCCACTAGGGTGCAGGATCAGGCGTTCGACCCAACCTACGTTCAGGCGTACTCCCCAATCAAAGAGCGTGACGCCCCAACAGTCATTGTATCGCTGCGAGACATGCTGGATCGCTGCCCTGAGGAATGCGCAATAAGCCCGATTCGAGCCGGGTGTTCCCGCGAACACCGAACCGATTACTTCCCGGGCGGCTCCCGGCTTGCGTCTCTCTTCTTTGGTCATAGCAACGAAAGCCGCAGCGGGCCGCCAAATCAGGAAGGCAAGGACCCGCAGTGGCATCCTCGTGGTATCTGTCGTTATATGGTGTGTGGCGTGGCAAGAAATCTCACAAAACACATCGATTCTGAGATTCAACAAGCGATTCAACCGCCAAGGGTCCTTGGGAACAGCCTCCTCCCGAGGACGTCGGTCGCCAAACGCCCGACGAGCCATTTGAACGTGGCCGCATGCATACGCGCGGCCCCACAACCACCGTGGTCTGACCAGGCGCGAGAACTGGTAAAGTAGATGCTGAAGGCGGCCACCATGGCGTTCCAGCCCGACATCCTCGTCACCAGCCCCGACGAGCCACGCGTCACGCTCGTTGTCGAAGCCAAGTTGCACCTGCCCAACCTCGACCGCGCCGAAGCAGAACTCAAGCAGTACATGGTAAGCATGCAATGCCCGATCGGCATGCTCGTGACGCCCGAACGAATGTGGCTGTACAGCGACTCCTACACCACGAGAGCCCCCGATTCCATACACCGCGTCGGCGAATACGACATCAAGCCGCTATGGCGCGAACCGCCGCCGGCAGAAGAAACACGATTTGAAACCTTCGTACAGCGCCGGCTCGAAGACCTCGCCATAACACCGGCACAAGAACTCCCCAGCGACCTCCGCGATGCTCTGAGAGAGTACATTCTCCCCGCAATCACCGCTGGCGACTTGCGCGCTGCACACCCCAGGTACTGGTAGGAGCCGGTGCCTCACGTCTTTGTTGAAAGCAACTGGCTTTTCGCCTACGCCGCACCGGCACACCATCAGGTCGCTGCGGCCGCAAAGCTCCTCGAACGCGCACAACGCGGCGAATTCACGCTCCATCTGCCCAACGTCTGCCTCGGAGAAGCACGGCAGGCTATCCGTACGAAGTGCCAACCACGAAATGAAGCAAAGGCCATACGGCGATTCCTGTCGTGGGCTACACCGGCAGGTAACGTCACCCCAGAGGACGCGAGTACCGCGCGAACCGTCCTGGACAAGTACGAGAGCCGCATCCAGGCCGACCTCAACATGCTCGATGACAACCTCAGGAGTCTCGCCGCACTCCCCTGCATCGATATCTTCGGCCTGGATGACGCGATGCTCGACCGCGCAACAGCACTCGCCCTGGCCGGCATCGCGCCAAAACCCTTCGACCACGCCGTACTCGGCGGCACCCTCGTGGCCGCACAACGACTCTGGGAACGCGGGGAACGGGGACTCTCTTTCTGCGAAACAGATGGCGACCTACAGCCTTGGGGACGATACGGCGACCCGAAGCCGGAACTGCGCGCCGCGTACGATCAGGCACACGTGTGGGTTTACGCCGACTTCACCCTCACTCAACCCGTACGACGGCCGGACTTCGAATAAGGGGCGTTGGGTGCGCGACATAGGAGTGGAGATCGGGCCGCGTGGCTGGCCCTTCCAGTGGTTCACAAGACGTGAGTATTCTTATCTGTGTTCATCCGTGGCCAGGAAAGGTTTGCGTTTGAGGCCGACTGAAAAAAGCATTGGCCACGGATGAACACGGATGAACACGGATAAAACAATTCGGAAGCCAGACGCTTTGGCGTATGGTGTACGCTCGGACTCTTGCCGTTTTGCTGATGCTCCGCCGATTCTCCATTTTTGTGTCGCGCACCCAGGGGCATTCGCCTGCTTGACAATCGCCAGAATCTTGCTCCATAATTTCCTATAGCCAGCTATAGTAGCTGGCTATGTATGACCAAACACACCAACGACCGCCTGCAGGGAACGCTCGACCTGCTCGTTCTGAAGACCCTCGCCGCCCGAGGCAAGATGCACGGATACGCCATAACCATGCATGTGGAGCGCGTCTCGGAGGAGATCCTGCGGCTGGAAGAAGGGTCGCTCTATCCGGCCCTGCATCGCATGACCCAGGCGGGTTGCCTCAAGTCCGAGTGGAGCGTGACGGAAAGCAACCGCCGCGCGCGTTACTACTCCATCACCGCGGCCGGCCGCCGTCAATTGGCCGAGGAGCAGCGCAACTGGGCCGCGTTGACCGGCGCAGTCGCCAGGGTACTTCAGTTCACGTAGGAGCCGGCGCCCATGTCATGGTGGAATCGTCTGACGAATCTGTTTCGCGGGAGAGATTTGCATTCCGAAATCGGCGAAGAGCTGCAGTTCCACCTGGACGCGCGGATTGCGGACAACCTCGCCAGCGGTATGCCGCCGGACGAGGCACGGCGCGACGCGCTCAGGCGATTCGGCGGTCAACTGCTGGCGATGGACAGGTCGCGGGACGCCGACATCCTGGTGTGGATCGAGACCATCGGGCAGGATATTCGATACGCATGGCGCAGTCTGCGCCGGGCTCCGGGGGTCACGGCAGTCGCGCTGGCGTCTCTCACCATCGCGATCGGCGCGAACACCGCGATTTTCAGCGTGGTCAACGCCGTGTTGCTGCGCGCGCTGCCGTACCATGAGGCGGACCGGCTGGCCATCGTGTGGTCCACCGGCACCTTGAACGGCTCGCAGGAGATCAAAACCAGCGTGCCCAACTTCGAAGACTGGAAATCGCGCAGCCATTCGTTCGCCGATCTGGCGGCGTACCGGGAAGACGCCGCGCCCTTGTATCTGGCGACAGGCGACCCCGAGCGGATCGATTACGCGTATCTCCAAGGCGACTTGTTCCGGCTACTCGGTAGAAGTGCCGCGCTGGGCCGTGTTTTCACGGGGGATGAGCAGGAGTCGAGGGTCGCGGTTCTGAGCAACGGCCTCTGGAAGCGGCGGTTCGGCTCCTCGCCTGGCGCGATCGGCCAGTCACTCAATGTGGGAGGCATCGATCTTCAGGTGATCGGAGTCATGCCGGCGGACTTCGGGTTTCCATCGAAGGAGACTCAGTTGTGGACGCCGGCAGGGGCGTTTCCGCGCTTCGATGAGCGCAGGGTGCAGCGGGATGCGGGCTTCGGAGTGGTCATCGGACGGCTTCAACCAAACGCTTCGGTCGAGTCGGCTCGCGCGGAAATGAGCGTGATCGCCAGTCAACTCGCGAAGCAGTACCCAAAAGAGGATGGCGAGCGTGGCGTGAATATCGTGCCGCTGGCCGCGCAGATCCATGGCAAGACGGTTCCATACATGCTGGCCTTGCTGTTCGGCGCCGTGGGGTTTGTCCTGTTGATCGCATGCGCCAACGTGGCCAACCTGCTGCTGGCGCGAGGCGCCGTGCGGAGCGGCGAAATCGCGTTGCGAACCGCCTTGGGCGCGGGCCGGCTGCGCATCGCCAGGCAACTGCTGACGGAAAGCGTATTTCTTTCGGCTGCCGCGGGCGTTCTCAGCCTGCCGCTGGTGGCCTGGGGAATCCGCGCGCTGATTGCGCTTGCCCCGGCACACATTGCGCGTTTGGAGGAAGCCCGTCTCGACGCGCGGGTTCTGGCCTTCGGCATCGGGCTCTCACTGGCTACGGGCGTTCTGTTTGGGCTAGCGCCGGCGGTCCGGATCCCGAAGCAGGCCGGCAGATCGAGAAATACCCGCGGCCCCCAATCGCAGATCGTGCGGCGCTTGCTGGTGGTTGCGGAGGTCGCGCTTGCCATGGTGCTCCTGACCGGGGCGGGGCTGCTGCTGCGCAGTTTTGTGGCGGTCCAGTCGGTCGACCCGGGGTTTCAGGGGCAACACGTGATTACCGCGAAGCTGCGGTTTCGAGATCCGCTTCTTCGCGTTCAGCGCGCTGCTTTGTACCGCGAGGCGATAGGCCGCATCGGCCGGTTGCCCGGAGTGAGTGCGGTGGGCTCGATCACTGGAATGTTTTACAACCCCGAAGGGGGCAAGTTCGGCCTGCGCGCAGTGGAAGGCCGCGGCCCCGAATCGCGCGATCGGTGGGCTCCCCTGACGTGGAGCACGATCAGCGGAGACTATTTCCAGGCGCTGGGCATTCCGCTGCTCCGCGGGCGGTTTTTCTCCGATCGCGACAACGCGAATGCCTCGCCGGTGGTGATGATCAACGAGACCATGGCGCGCCGATACTGGCCCGGGGAAGATCCTCTTGGAAAAGGAATCAAGGGATTCGACCCGCGCGGGCACAACGACGAGTGGGTGAGAGTGATCGGAGTGGTGAAGGACATACATAGCCGCGGCCTGGATCGCGCGCCGATGGCGCAGATCTACGAAACGCAGGCGCAATCGCCCGATGAAACCGAGTACATGGTGGTGCGGTCCGAGACCAGCGTGGCCGCCATCCGAGATACCATCCGAAACCTCGACAAGACAGCCGTCTGGTCGGATGTCTCGACGCTGGACGATGAGCTGCGCGGCCTGGGCGCGCCACGACGGTTCCAAACGTTGCTGTTGAGCCTGTTTGCCGCGATTGCATTGGCGCTCGCGGGCGTGGGGATCTTCGGCATGATGCATTACTCCGTGGCCCAGAGAACTCAGGAGATTGGTATCCGGATGGCGCTGGGGGCGCGTCCCGGATCGGTCGTCGGAATGGTCCTGCGCGAGGCGGGGGTGCTGGTGGCGGCGGGCGTAGGATTCGGATTGGCCGGATCGCTGGGGCTGACGCGGTTGATTCGAGGCCTGCTGTTCGGCGTCTCCGCCGGCGATCCTTTGACCCTGGCCGGCGTTGCGATTCTCCTCACGGCGATTGCCCTGCTGGCCTGCTCGATTCCGGCGCGGCGGGCGGCAAGTGTGGATCCGATGCTGGCCCTTCGGTGCGAATAGGCTCGGCCCTGATGCTGACCGAAACCCGCGGGCCGCAGCGCCTGCTACCTGGCGCATGCCCGATCCTCGAACGTGCTGTACCTGGTGGCCGACGATGGCGGCACGCTGCTTCCCGCCCTGCCGCTGAACGGTAGCGGGTCTGTAAGCAACGGGCAGTGTACGGTAACGGGCGCGGGCTCGTCTGGGAGCGGCAGCGGCAACTACACGGCCTCGCGCGACGGCACCGACGCCAACAATTCCGGCTGGCAATCGGTAGGCTCCTGGACGGTGCAGTAGCCCATGTCACCGAACCGCTCCCTCACGGGGTGCCCTTTGGGCCCGGCTCCGTTGCCGAGCCGCAACCGTCGCTTCAGAGCCGCGACCCTGAGGGAGCGGTTGCTACGCCAACTTCCAAACCGCAGCCTTTGGTGGTACCCTGACGGGACGAGGGAAAGTGATGGCGGACACGATCCGGTTAAAGGGCTTTGGAAAAAAGAGTGACGATCCGCCTCCCGCCGCCGCACCGCCTCCGAAGGCTCCGGAAAAGCCGCCAGCCGTAGTCTTCAAGCAGCGAGCCGCCGATCCGCCGCCACTCGCCGACCCGCCGCCGGTGAAAGAGCCGCCGGTCGAGCAGCATGAGGCCGCTCCCCCGGAAGTCTGCGAAGACCCGCCCGTCGAGCGGTATGAGGCCGCTCCCCCGGAAGTCTGCGAAGACCCGCCGGCCGAGCAGTATGAGGCCGCTCCCCCGGAAGTCTGCGAAGACCCGCAGGTCGAGCAGTACGAGGCCGCTCCCCCGGAAGTCTGCGAAGACGAAGCCGCGCCCGTCGAGCCGCCGCCCGTGGTCGAAGAACCGGTTGCCCCTGCTCCGCCGGTGGCCCCCAGCCCGGGCGGTGTTCGCGTAAAGTTTGGAGTTGGGGCGGACCCCCTCGTCCGCGCGGGTCCCCCCGGACCCGCTCTGGCGGCTCGGCCGCAAACGATATCACC
>OMOG01000374.1:3113-10853 GCA_900290305.1 Candidatus Sulfopaludibacter sp. SbA4 | reverse complement strand
GTCTCGACACGGCAGGCACGAGTGCCTGCGCCACATCGGCCGGCAGAGTGTGAGAAATGCGGGCTAGGTCTTCGACCGCGTGATGTTGTGCACTTGCCGGAAGGCCACTCCCTTACGGTCGTGGCTCCGTTCGGAGCCGCGAGCGTTAGCGAGCGGTTTCGGATTCGCGTCGAATCTCGCGGTCATGATACTAACGGATTTCAGACCTGCCCATCCCGCTTATCCATGCCCGAGGGACGCACCGGACGCCGGTGTGGACCGGGTCTTCGCAGCGCCGCCCTTTGAGCTTCTTTGGCGGCACGGCCGCTCACATAAACCAGCAGATCTTCGTTCGAGAGTTCATGGTCGCCTTGACGGTCCGCTTCCAGGTCGGCGGCCAGTTTCTGGGCGCAGAGGGTCGGCCCCTCTTGAATCCCGACGTGGTGCTTCAAGAACAACGCGATGTCCACGCTCACCACGAAGCGCGTCGAGGGTTGACCCTTGGCGTTGTGGTCGAAGTTGTACAAGCGCTTGTTCTTCGCCTGATCGAAACCCAAGTACCGCAGTTCCATTAGAGGCTCTTCGCAGAAGGCTCCGCATCCATGCCGGCCACCAATTCTTCCGTTGCCTCCGGAGCGGGGTCAGGCTCACCGGTTTCCTTGGGATCCAACTTGCGCTGCATTCTCCTCGCGGCCTTGTCTCGCTGCTTCTCCATTCGGGCGAGTTCTTTCTGACGTTTCTTAAACGTTGTGCGCGATCGTGTAGGCATATGCCGGACTCCCTTCTTGAAACATGGTGGCCGGGTTGTTTTCATTCCGGCCGTTGTGAATTGGCTGCACTCCTACCAGCGCGGCTCCCGCCGCTGGCGAGGCGCGCCGCCGAAGCCCTTGCCACCACCACCGGATGGCTTGGGCCCCCTTGCCACCACCACCGGATGGCTTGGGCCGTGCTTCATTAACATTGAGCGCGCGGCCGTCAAGTTCGGTGCCATTCAAAGCTGCAATCGCCCGATCGGCCTGAGACGCATCGGTCATTTCGACGAAGGCGAAGCCACGTGAGCGGCCCGTGTCCCGGTCGGTGACCAGGCTTACGCGTTCGACAGTTCCGTGGGGCTCGAAGAGCGCACGTATGGAATTTTCGGTGGCGGCAAAATCCAAATTGCCTACAAAGATGTTTTTCATGTTCTTTCCTCTGGTTTTGATTGTTCAGGCGAAGACGAGGCAGAGTGGATTTTTCGGCCGGGCTGTGGCGAGACGATCAAAATACAATCTCAGTATAGCAGGTTTCCGAAATGAGCACTCGCTGCTCAAAGGCAACCAGTGCTCGACCGATCTCGGGGGAATCGGAGCCGGGTGACCGCTCCTTGACCGGGTGCCCTCTGGGCCCGGCTCGGTAACGTCAGATTCGTGTCGATTTGGCAGAATCCACCCGGCCCAGATCGCGGTTTTCTCAGCACTTCTCCGCTTTCTCCGTGATCTCAGGTCTTGATTTTCTCTTGTTTTTCTCTCCGCGCCAATCTCCGCGGCTCCGCGCCGGGGTACCCTCTGGGTCCGTCAAGGACACGGTTTCCTTTGGTTCCGGCTCGTCTGGGCCGCTCGCCGAATACTCTTCAACCGCGCCCCCACCCCCAAGTCGCCTTTAGCGCCTCGACCAAATTTGAGGATTGCGAAGTGGTACGATAGAGTACGTTTTAAATTCGGTAGAATAGGGGATTCTCCGAAAGCCTACGGTTATGCATGGCAAACGCGCTCTCATCACGGGAATCACCGGGCAGGACGGTTCTTACCTTGCGGAATTGCTGCTCGCAAAAGGATACGAGGTCCATGGCATCGTCCGCAGGGTGGCCATCGAGGATCCCGAGCACCGCCTGAGCCGGATCCGCCACCTGCTCGGCCGCGTCAAGCTGCACGCCGCCTCCCTCGAAAGCTATGCCAGTATCCACGCCATTGTGGAGGAGTCGCAGCCCGACGAGTGCTACCACCTCGCGGCGCAGAGCTTCGTCACGTATTCTTTCGACGACGAATTCTCCACGTTGAATACCAATATCAACGGCACCCACTTTACGCTCTCCGCGGTGAAGCGCCTGGTCCCCAAATGCCGCTTCTATTTTGCCGGGTCGAGCGAGATGTTCGGCGCGGTGGTGGAGACGCCGCAGACCGAAGAGACGCGTTTCCGGCCGCGCTCCTGCTACGGCATCAGCAAGGTCGCGGGCTACGAGCTGACCCGCAACTACCGGGAAGCCTACGGCTTGCACGCCAGCTCGGGAATTCTGTTCAATCACGAATCGCCGCGCAGGGGTTTCGAATTCGTTTCCCGCAAGATTACCGCGGCGGTGGCCAAAATCGCCGTCGGGAAGGAATCCAAGCTGCAACTCGGAAACCTCCAGGCCCGCCGCGATTGGGGGCACGCCCGGGAGTATGTGGAAGCCATGTGGCTGATGTTGCAGCAGGACCGGCCGGACGATTATGTGGTGGCCACCGGTGAAACCCATTCCGTGCAGGAATTCGCCGAAGTGGCCTTTTCCGGGGCGGGCCTCGATTGGCGCGATCACGTGGTGGTCGACCCCAACCTGTACCGGCCCAGTGAAGTTCATGTGCTGCTCGGCGAAGCGGCCAAAGCGAAACGCGAATTGGGGTGGACGTACCACACGTCCTTCCGCGGTTTGGTGAGTGAAATGCTCGCAGCCGATCTCGAGGCGCAGAAGTACTCGGCGGCTGGTGTGGTGGCAGGTTAGTTCAGCGTGGAATTCTCGCAAGACATTTTCAAGCGGCGCATCGCCTCTCTGCTGCCTGCCAAGGCGGCCGGCAAGCGAGTGAATGGCTCCGGCCAGCCGGGTCCCTCCGCGTCCAAACAGGACCCCACCGATCTCAGCGGCCTGTGGTCCGTCATCGACGACGAACAATTCGTGCAGGAGGCCTATCGCCGGATTCTGGGCCGCGAGTGCGATGTTTCCGGCTTCGTCAACTACCTGGAACTTCTGCGCCGCCACGTTCCCCGGCGCGTGGTCGTCCTGCAACTGGTCGATTCCGATGAGGCCAAACGAAGGGGCATTCGCTTCGTCGGCATTCCCGGGTCGGTCTCGGCCGCCGGGCGCCAGGCCGCGCTTACGCCGCTTCGCCGCTTCGCCGGACGCGCGCTCTCCCAGGTGCGTGACTTGCTCCGGCGGCCCTTGTCCGCCCGATTCGACTCCATCGATCACAAACTCAACTTCATTCTGCACGACGTTACGGCCAAAGCCGACAACCTGTCGGCTAAGACCGACCAGGCTCTCTGGACCATCTCCAAGAAGCTGGATACTTATGTGGCCGATCTCCAGGAGTACCAGTTCCAGATTCGCCAGGTGCTGAGCCAGGAGAGCGCTGCCAGCACCGAGGCGCTGGCCCGCGTCGCCGGAGCCGCCGAGCAGAAGCTCGCTGCCATCTCGCAGAATCTCGACACGCATGTGGCCGCCCTCCGCGAGCAGCAGAATATGCAGGCGGCCGGCCTGCGCGAGCAGCAGGACCAGCTTCACCAGGATGCCGCGGCCAACACCGAGGCCATCGGCCACCTTCGCGCGCGCAGCTCGGAGCTTCTCGACCAACAGGCGGCCACCCGCTCTCTCATCGAGGATGATCGGAGCCGCATCGCCGGAATCGAGAGCCGGCAGCGGGAAGTGCTCGACCAGCTTGCGGGGTTGCGCGAAACGGCCGCTGCAACCCGGAGCCGCCTGTTCCCCCCGGCGATTGCGGCGGGAGACAACGTGGTGGCCACGGAAGTGGACGGCTTCATCCTCGGAATGCCCGGCGAAGAATGGCGGATGGCGGCCTACCACGCTTTCCGCGGGGTGATGGAACCGGGCCTCACCACCCGTTTTCGGGGCCTGGTCAAGCCCGGCATGGTGGTGGTGGATGTAGGAGCCAACATCGGCATCTACACGCTCTACGCCGCCCGGATGCTCCAAGGAAAAGGCAAGATCCACAGTTTCGAGCCGACCCCGCGAACCTACCGTATTCTCAGGGACAACGTCCAGGTCAACGGCTTTCTGGAGCTCGGGCTCATTGAGTTGCACCAGGTTGCGGTGAGTGACCGCGCGGGCCAAGCCGGGTTGGTCGTCTTCCCCGACGACAGCGGCCACAACACGCTCTTCGAGGAGGGCGTCGTGGGCCCCAGTGGCACAGGCATTCCTGCCTGTGTCCGGCCCGTGGGCGAGCGGATCGAAGTTTCCACCGTCAGCCTGGACGAGGTGCTGAAGGACGAGCCGCGCGTCGATGTGGTCAAGATCGATGCCGAGGGAGCCGAACCCCTGATTCTCAGCGGCATGCGAAAGATCGTCGAGCGCAGCCCCGGCATTCGCATCCTGATGGAGTTTGCGCCGGTGCATCTGCGGCGCGCCGGCGTCGATCCAGGCGGCTTCCTGGACGAAATCGCTTCCTGGGGATTTGACATCCGCCGCATCCACGACGAAACCGGCCAGCCCCTGGAGGCTTCGCGCGACCAGTTGACCGCGGTCTTCTCAGCCAACCTGGAGCTGGCGCGCCCGGGGGGACATGATTGAAATCCCGTGTCGTGATTCTGGGAGGCGGAGGCCATGCCAAAGTGGTGATTGACATCCTGGAGCAGGCCGGAGAAGTGGAGATCGCCGGGTTTGTCTCGCTCGCCGGCGAGCCGGCCATCTGCGGCTATCCCCGGCTCGGCTCCGACGATGCTCTCGACGATATGCTCCGGGCGGGAGTTCAATCCGCCTTCGTGGCCATTGGGGACAACCAGCGGCGAATGGACTGCATCGGCTCGCTGCAGCGGCAGGGCTTTCACCTGATCAACGCCATCAGTCCCGCGGCCATCGTCTCCAGACACGCCACCCTGTGCCAGGGAATCGCCGTCATGCCGGGGGCGGTCATCAATGCCGGTTCGCGCATCGAAGATGGCGCGATCGTCAACACCAATGCCTCGGTGGACCACGATTGTGTCATCGGCACATGTGCCCACGTGGCGCCCGGAACCACCCTGGCGGGCTGCGTGCGCTTGGGCGAGGGCGTGTTTTTGGGAACCGGGAGCAGCGTGATTCCGAACATTACCATCGGCTCCTGGACCACCGTCGGCGCCGGCGCTGTCGTACTCGCCGATCTTCCGGACCACGTAGTGGCTGTGGGGGTCCCGGCCGAGGTGAGAAAATCGAACCGAGGCAAGGCATGACCGACCGAAAAATCATACCGGTTTCCCACCCCGTGCTGGCCGGCAACGAGAAGCGCTACGTGCTGGAATGCCTGGAGACCGGCTGGATCTCCTCCATCGGACGCTTCATTTCCCTCTTCGAAGATGCCTTCGCCCGATACTGCGAAGTTCCCCACGCCATCGCCTGTAACAACGGCACCACCGCGCTGCATCTTGCCCTGGCGGGTCTCGGAACCGGTCCCGGCGACGAAGTCATCGTGCCGACCCTGACCTACGTGGCCACCGCCAACGCCGTGCGGTACTGCGGCGCGCAACCGGTATTCGCCGACTCCGAACCGTGCACCATGGCGATCGACCCCGCGCGCATCGAGGAACGGATTACGCCGCGTACCAAGGGCATCGTGGTCGTCCATCTGTATGGCCACCCCGCGGACATGGATCCCATCCTGGAAATCGCCCGAAAGCACGGCCTGTTCGTGGTGGAGGACGCCGCCGAAGCCCACGGCGCGCTGTATCGCGGGCGCAAAGTCGGGTCTCTTGGTAATGTTGCGACCTTCAGTTTCTACGGCAATAAGATCGTCACTACCGGTGAAGGGGGCATGCTCACTACCTCTGACCCGGACCTGAGCCGGCGCATTCGCATCCTGCGCGGCCAGGGCATGGATCCGCAACGCCGCTACTGGTTTCCCGTGGTGGGGTATAACTACCGCATGACCAACATCGCGGCGGCCATCGGCTTGGCGCAGATGGAGCAGATCGATGGCTTTGTGGAGAAGCGCCTGGAGATCGCCTGTCACTATCGCCGGATGTTGGAGTCTCTGGCGGATTTCATCGATCTGCCGGGCGAACAACCCTGGGCCAGGCACGCCTTCTGGTCTTATGTCGTCGTTCTGCGGGAGTCGGTCAGGCTCGGGCGCGACGAGCTCATGAAACGCCTGGAAGGCGATGCCATCGAGACGCGGCCGGTCTTTCACTGCATGCACGTACTGCCGCCCTACCGCGAGCCGGAAGCTCACTATCCGGTCGCGGACCGGATCTCCAACCGGGGCATCTCTCTGCCCATGCACGGACTCCTCACCGAAGAGGATGTCTCGTACATTGCCGAACGCCTCGGCTACTGGTGCCAACACGCAGGCGTCTAGCCTAGCCGCCATTTCTCACACGTGTTCGGATGCGGTGGCGTGGCGCAGGCACTCGTGCCTGCCGCGTCGGCACTCATGCCGACGCCGTCCTTCGACACTGTGGCACGGCCGCGAGAAAGCGTCGAGACGAGTCTAGTTCTAGTCTCGACGCGGCAGGCACGAGTGCCTGCGCCACATCGGGTCGGCGGAGTGTGAGAAATGCGGGCTAGAGGAGTATACGGCCGGGTGGGGTTCCGCTTCGCACCGACACCGTGGCGTATAACCGCCCTCGCTTAACCATTACGCGACGTGAGCCGGCCGGGGCATGCGCGGCTGAAGGAACTTCTCTCCGATGTTTTTTGAAAAACTCTTGCAGCGTTCCGCGCACTCATGATACTCTCTAAGAGCCCTCAACTAAGGAAAGGAGGTACGTCCGTAATGCGATACGAATTCAATCCGCTCAATAAAGCGATGATCGGCGCGCTTCAGGACTGCCTGCTTTCCGCCCGTCCTCGCTAGGCCAACCCCCTAAACAAAGTTCGGCGCCATAGCCGAAGTGTGTCTCCTTAAATGACCTCGGGTCTTTTATTAGGGCACAGTGTGGAGTCTATTTTCAAATTTATGAATCCGAATATCTTCCAACCACTTCCAGTTCCTGGCACCGGCGAAATCCGCGAGATCCTCGTAAGACGCATCGATCGTCAGAAGCAAGCGGCCGGCATTGTCGTGGGTGTCATCGAACCTGATGGCCGCCGCGTCGTCGCCTATGGCAACCTCGCCAAGGGAGATCCACGCACGGTCGATGGTGATACGATCTTCGAAATTGGATCCATCACCAAGGTCTTCACTTCGCTGGTATTGGCGGACATGGTGAACCGCAAAGAGGTCACCCTCGACGATCCAGCGGCCAAATATCTTCCCGAAACTGTCAAGATGCCTGAGCGAAACGGCAAGTCCATCACGCTGCTCGACCTTTCCACCCACAGCTCCGGGCTCCCACGCCTCCCCAGCAACCTGAAGCTGAATGACCCATGCAATCCTTACGCCGGCTACAGCGTGGATGATCTGTACCAGTTCCTTTCCGGCTACACACTGCCTCGCGACCCCGGTTCCGAATTCGAATATTCAAACTTGGGCGGGGGGCTGCTCGGCCACCTCCTCGCGTACCGCGCCGGAACGGATTATGAGAGCTTGATCGGAATCCGCATCACGCAACCGCTCAGCATGCCGAACACCGGTATTACGCTTTCTTCCTCCATGAAGCAGCGCATGGCTACTGGTCACAACGCGATGCTCGCGCCCGTCGCCTACTGGGACCTTCCCACGCTTGCCGGTGCGGGCGCACTGCGCTCCTCCGCCAACGACATGGTAACGTTCCTGGAAGCGTTCCTCGGCTACAAGGAATCGCCTCTCGCGCCCGCCATGAAAGCCATGCTCGAAGTTCGCCGTCCCGCGGGCCAAACAAAGATCGGTTTAGGGTGGCTTATTT
>OMOG01000374.1:0-3103 GCA_900290305.1 Candidatus Sulfopaludibacter sp. SbA4 | reverse complement strand
CCGGGAGATCGCCTGGCATAACGGAGGCACCGGAGGCTTCCGCTCATTCGTCGGATACGATCCGAAAGCGCGGATCGGGGTCGTTGTAATATCCAATGCTGGCGGCGTTGATGACATCGGTTTTCATCTCCTGAACCCGAAGCTGCCGCTTGCCAATCCCGAGCCTCCAAAGCAGCATCTCCTGAACCCGAAGCTGCCGCTTGCCAATCCCGAGCCTCCAAAGCAGCACACCGAGATTCATATTGATCCTAAGCTCCTCGATAACTGCACCGGGCGCTATCAATTGACGCCGAACCTCATTTTCGAAATCACCCGCGACGGCGACCGCCTCTTCGCACAGGGCTTCGCACAGGTCGCCGGCCAGCCCATCGCCCTGCCTAAGTTTGAACTGTTCGCCGAAGGCGAGAAGAACTTCTTCGCTAGGGTTGCTGACAACCAGATCACCTTTGAAACTGGCCCCGAGGGCCGAGCCACGAGACTTATTCTGCACCGAGCCGGCAGCGACATGCCCGCCGCCCGATTGTCCTGATTCCCGCTTCCACTCGGGCTAGGGCCAAAAGCTGCCACGCCAATAGCCGCCAGCCAGACGCGGCTCAACATCATTTTGTGGGGCGCTCCAAAAGCGGGTCACAAATTTTTCGGGAGAATTTTCTGTTTGTTTTCAGCACATTAGTTCCTGAACTTCCGGTGAGCGCAATCGGTAGGGTATACATTTAAATCAGGAGAGGAAGAGCGGTCCCTCGGGCCTTCCGGCAGCATCTCCCGGAAAACCAACCCAACCGTAAGTATCTTACGGTGGAAACGCCACTAAGTCATTTATCTTCTTCAAAAGTCTCCCGAAAAAAAGTAAGATACTTACTTTTTCGCTTTCGAGCATCCTATGCAGCCCGTCGCCCACAACCCGATTCGCAAATCCCCACTCCAGCCGGCATCAGCCCCCAGGCGACGCATCGATGCGTCGCCTAAATCCAACAAGTCCCGTGTTTTCAGCGCCGACGCCATCCGAAGCGACGCATCGATGCGTCGCCACCCCACTTTGCGGGGGGCCATCAATCCCCTCACCGTGATACCATTCCAGACGATGAAGATCCTGATCGCCACCAGCGTGACGCCATTTGTCGAAGGCGGCGCCACCTACATCGTGGACTCACTCGCCCAGCAACTGGAGACGCGCGCCCACGAGGTGGAGATCCTGCGGTTCCCGCTGAGCGAGAAATATCCCGAGTTGCTCGACCAGTTGCTCGCGTTTCGGCTGATGGACCTGACGCAGCACGGCGACCGCCTGATCTCCATCCGTACGCCGGCGCATCTGCTGAAGCACCCCCGCAAGGTCGTATGGTTCATCCACCACTACCGCGGCGCCTACGATCTGTGGGGCACCAAGTATCAGGGCATCCCGGACACGCCGGAAGGCGCCGCTTACCGCGATGCCATCATCGCCGCCGACAACGTCGGGCTGCGTGAGGCGGCGGGGCTCTTCTGTAATTCCATCGTGGTGCGCGATCGTCTGAAGAAGTTCAACGATGTCGATGCCGAGGTGCTCTATCCGCCCCTTTCCGATCCGGAGCGCTTTTACTCCGACGGCGGTGGAGATTACCTCCTCTACTTTGCGCGGCTCACGCATCACAAGCGGCAGTGGCTGGCCATCGAGAGTCTTCGCTACACCCACAGCCCGGTGCGCCTGGTGATTGCGGGCTGCCCGGACCCGGGCGAGGAGCCGTACGTCGACGACCTGCGCCGTTCCATCGAGAAATACGGCCTCGGCAGGCGCGTGTCGCTGATGTCACAGTGGGTCACCGAGGCGCAGAAGGTGGATCTGTTCGCCAGGTGTCTGGGTGTCGTCTACTTTCCTTTTGACGAAGACTCCTACGGCTATCCATCGCTCGAAGCTCATGCGGCCCGCAAACCGGTGCTGACTACCACCGATTCCGGCGGTACCGTGGAGTTAGTGGTCAACCGCCGCAACGGCTTCGTGACGCCGGCCGACCCGGAGTTGATTGCCCGCGCCATGGACGATCTCTACCAGGACCAGGGCCAGGCGCGGCGGATGGGGGAAGCCGGTACCCAGCGGGTCCAGGAGCTCGGCATCCACTGGGACCGCGTGATCGCGCGGCTGCTCGCATGAAAATCGCGATACTCAATAACTGCGTTCCGTTCCTGCGCGGCGGCGCCGAACACCTGGCCGACGCACTGGCGGCCCAACGTGGATCGCGCCATCGCGCTGAAGTTCCCGGCATTCTATGTGCCCCACCCCCACAAGATTCTCTGGCTGCTGCACCAGTTCCGCCAGGCCTACGACCTCTGGGGGACGGAGTTCCAGGGGCTGCCGGATACCGACGGGGGGCGGGCCATACGCGAGGTGATCGTGCAAGGCGACAATTCCTATCTGCCGGAGGCCAGGAAGATCTACACCAACTCGCGGGTCACATCCGACCGTCTCAAGAAGTTCAACGGCCTGGAGTCCGAAGTGCTCTATCCGCCCCTGCTGAGCCATGGCCAGTACTCGAGCGGCGCCCCCGGAGACTATATCTTCTGCCCGGGCCGGATCAATGCCACCAAGCGCCAGCGTCTGCTGGTCGAAAGCATGGAGTTTTGCCGCACCCCCGTGCAATTGTTAGTGGCCGGAAAAGCCGAAACCGCCGAGGACGCGGAGGGAATCCTGGCGCTGGCCAGAAGGAGCGGGATGGAGAAGAGAATCCGCTTCGTCAATCGCTTCATCACCGAGTCCGAGAAGGTGGAGTGGTTCAGCCGGTCACTCGGATGCGCCTACATTCCATATGATGAAGACTCCTACGGATATGTGACCCTGGAATCGTATCTTTCCAAGAAGCCGGTAATCACGTGCACTGACTCGGGAGGCATCGACACCCTGGTGAAGCACGGAGTCACTGGTCACCTGGTAGCGCCCGAGCCAAGGGCCTTGGCTGCGGCCATGGATGAGTTATATATAGATAAGCAGAAGGCCCGGAGGATGGGCGAGGCGGGTTACGACCTGGTCCAGAGCCTGCGGATCAACTGGGACAACGTCATGGAGAAACTAACCCGGTAATGAGCTCTAACCCAAGATCGCAATTACTGCAACACTCTCAAGTCTTCGCAGCCT
>OMOG01000663.1 GCA_900290305.1 Candidatus Sulfopaludibacter sp. SbA4 | reverse complement strand
CGGACGCGGCCGTGGCGGGAGGGCGCTGGATTGTGGCGCTCGACGACGGTCTCCGCGCCAGGTTGCGCCGCAACGATCCGGAAGCGTTGGCCACCTGGCGCCGCATTGGCGTCGTTCTGCAATTCGCCCGGCAACACGAGGAGTGGCGCGGCTTCGAGCCGTACGGCAACCTCGGGATCGTCGTGGATCCTGCGGACCCGAACCCGCTGATCTCGGATGAGTACCTGAACCTGGTGGCGCGGCGACAGGTGCCGTATCGGACTATCGCACGTTCGCAGCTCAGCGAGGCATGCCTGGCCGGCTTTCAGGCCGTCATCGCGACCGAAGTCACTCCTATGAGCGCCGCCGAGCAGGACATACTGCGCAGGTTCGCCGAGAACGGAGGGCTGGTGGTGTCGGCCCCGGCTCCATTTTGGGGAAATGCGCCGAAAGACCAGCCCTACGCGGAAGTGACTCTAGGCAAAGGCCGGGTGGCGGTATACAAGGATCCCGATCCGGAATCGCTGGCCCGGGACCTGCGCGATCTGCTCTCGCCCGAACAAATGGGCGTGAAGGCCTTCAATGTGCCCTCGGTGATTACTTATGTCAGCAGCGCCGATTCAGGCAAGCGCCTGCTCATCCAGTTACTCAATTACTCTAAGTGGCCGGCCGAAGCGATTACTATCCGTGTAAATGGGACTTACAAGGCTGCGCGCATGATTACGCTCGATGCGCCGCCCGAGGATCTCGAAATTCGGCTGTCAGAAGGCAATACCGAGATTTCCATACCCAAGCTCCCGCTGTGGGGTGGGTTGCTTTTGGAATAAGAAAGGATTGGTCATATGAAAGACGCTCACGGTTTTTCGCGGCGCGATTGGCTGGCCACCGCCGGCATCGCGGCCGGCGCACTGGCGGCGAAACGCTCGCAGGCAGCCCCGCAGGCGGCTACGGCCCCGGTCTCGGTCGCGAAGGTTCCGAGCTACGACGAAGACTTGGTCGCGCAATTCCAGAAAATGTTCGATCAGATTGGCGGCGTCGGCAGCCAGGTGCAGGGTAAGACCGTGGCCATCAAGGTGAACCTGACCGGCGGCAACCGCTTCGACGGCTACACCGCCGGCGACACTCACTGGGTGCATCCCAAAGTGGTCGGAGCGGTGACCGCGGTGTTCGGCAAGCTCGGCGCCAGGCGCATCCGGATTCTCGAAAGCGCCAACGGGCGAAGGCCGAACGCCAAGCTCGAAGACAAGCTGCTATCGGGAGGTTGGGACGTTGCGGCCATCAAGAACGCCGCCCCGGTGGTGGAGTTCGAGGACACGGACGGCCCCCAGGGTAATCCCTACTCGACCCTGAAGGTCGCTAACAAGCCGTATATCTTCCCGGCGTTCAACTTGAACCGTTCTTATGAAGACTGCGACTTCTTCGTTAGCCTCGGTAAGATGAAAAACCACGAAGAAATGGGCGTCACCATGTCCATCAAGAACATGTTCGGAGTCACGCCCACGGCGCTGTACGGAGGGCGCGAGCCCATGTTCCACTACGGGCAGAAACAGGCGCCTTCCGGTGCGCCGCAGGAGCTCGATCCCAAGTCCAATCGCTACGAGGGCTGGCGGCTGCCGCGCATCCTGGTAGACATTATCGGAGCGCGGCCCATCGATCTGGCCATACTCGACGGCATCGTATCCACGTGCGGCGGCGAGGGTCCGTGGGTGCTGGGCGCCAGGCCCATCAAGCCCGGCATCCTGGTAGTGGGCCGCAACTGCGTGTCGACCGACGCGGTAGCCATGGCCACCATGGGCTACAATCCGCGCGCCGGCCGGCATGAGGCCCCGTACCGCCTGTACAAGGGCCCCGACAATCATCCCAAGGACCAACTGACTCCGTCCGACGAGACTTTCCAATACGCCGATAACATGATGCTGCTGGCGGAAGCCGTGGGCATCGGCTCGGCGGATCTGAGTAAGATCGACGTTCGCGGCGTGGCGATCAGGGACGCGATCTTCGACTTCGAGGCATTTTGGAAGAATCAAATGCCGAAGGAGAAGCCCAAGGCCTAAGTAAACGTGGGACAGACGATCGGTTTGTGTCGTCTGTCATCCGCCGGCTACAGGCACGCGATAACGTCGATTTCGACCAGCGAGTTGCCGGGGATGCCGCCCGCGGCCGCGATGGTGGTGCGCACCGGCGGCTCGTTTCCAAAGCTGCCGTCGTATACCTTGTTCATGGCGTCGTAGTCCTTCAGATCGTTCAGGTAGACGTTGACCTTCAGAACCTTCTCCATGGAGGAGCCGACGCTCTCGAGCTGCCGCTTGATCGAATCCAGAACGCCCTTGGTGTGCACCGTGATATCGCCTTCCTGGTGGTAGCCCACACCGGCAATGAAGATCAGGTTGCCATAAGCGACCGTGCTGTTAAACCGCGGAGTCGTCGCCGGTTTCTTTCCGTTGGGATAGATGACCCGTTTGACGGCCTTTTCTTGGGCCTTTCCGGGAACCGCGGCCGCTGTTGTTGCCGCGGCCACCGCCACGCCGCGTCCGATGAAATTGCGTCGATTCGTGCTCATGAACGTCTCCTTTGCCTTTGGAATTCGGGGTCACCAACACTATAGTTGCTGGCGGGGAAAGCAGCAATGTCGCGCGGACCGGCGATGGCGCGCTACCGCGACCGCCGCAGTCGCGGCTCCGCTGGAACGAGCTGAAATCCTCGCTGAAACTGGCAGAACCTGGCGCCACTCCGACTGAGCGCCTCGACGCTCTCCGCTTTCTCGGAGCCCTTCAGGTTTTGATTGTGCTTCTCCGCACTTGTCTCAGCGTCGGAGTTTACCCGCTCCGGGCGGCTCCGCGTCGAGCTCTGGGTTCCTCGCCTATTGCCCGGCCGGCGCCCGCGGTCCCACCGTGCTGATGTCGATCTGCTGGAAGCCCATCTTCAGCGCGGGCGAACCGGCCCGCAACCGGAAATCGAAGTTGGCCGGGTTGACGAACAGCGGGTCGGCGACGATCGATTTCGTGTCGTGCCCGGCGGCCTTCCACTCCTCGAACGACTTCCCTTCGAAGCGGATGTCCGGCGAGCGCGTGTCGAAGTAAACGTTGCCGTCCATCTTGAACCCCTCGCCGCTCCAATTGCTGCCCAGCAGGCGGCCCTGGTCGAAATACACGATGTTGCGCTCGAAGAGAAACGAAATGTGCGGCTCGGCGCGCGTGCGCATCAACTGGTTTTCGCGGTTGAGCGCGAAGATGTTGTTGCGCACCACGTTCTCGCGGCCGTAGTGCTGGTGGAATCCCGCGCTTTTACAGTGGTACACAATGTTGTTCTCGATCAGCATCTCGCTCGATCCTTCGTCGGGGTAGATGCCCCATCCTCCGTAGGTAAACGACGCGATGTCGTGAATCAAGTTGTTGCGGATGCGCGTCCCGGGCTGCACGCCGAGCGTGTATATGCCGCCCATGTCGCTGAGCATCTCCTTGCCGATATCGTGCAGGTGGTTGTACTCGATGATG
>OMOG01000669.1 GCA_900290305.1 Candidatus Sulfopaludibacter sp. SbA4 | reverse complement strand
GGGTACGCCATGGTAGTCGACGTCAGCAATCAGCAGACCGTCATCTGGGCCGATCCCTCGACCAATATCACCGCCGAGGCCGTCAAGTTGTACGACCAGGCGCATCCGCAAGCGGCCGCGCCCGCTGGTGCCAAGCCCACCGCTCCGGCTCCGGCCGGCGCCAAGCCTGCCGCGACACCGCCTCCCGGCATCCGGCCGCCGGCTCCGACCATTCCTCCGCCCACCCCCAAGAAGCAGTAGTGGCGCGGTCATCCGTGAAGCTCGCGATCAGCGCGGCCCTGGTCCTGGCAGGGGCCCGGGTGATTTGCGCGCAGGCCCCAGCCCCTACCAAGCCCGCCACCATCAACGTGCAGGCCGCCATTCTGAGTACCAAGGAGGGCCAGCAGTCCACCCAGGATCTCTCCGCCAGGGTCAGTGCCCGCAAGCAGGCGCTGGAACAGAGGCAGTCGAATCTCGCCCAGCTCCAGTCCCGAATGCGCGTGGGCAGCGCCACCATGAGCCAGGCGGCCCGCGACAAACTCATCGCCGATATCGACGCCCAGACCAAGGCATGGAACCGCGACAGCGCGGACTTCAACACCGAGGTGCAGGCCGAAGAGGGCAAGATCATGAACGACGTCGGGCAGAAGATGCTCCCCCTCATCGAGAAGTACGCCCTCCTGCACGGCATCCTCCTGGTGGCCGACGTCAGCAATCCGCAGTCGCCGGTAGTCTGGGCGGACCCATCGCTCGACATCACCAACGAGATCATCAAGATGTACGACCAGACGTATCCGCCCGCACCCGCGACCCCGCCGGCGACTCCTCCCACGAAGAAACAGTAGTACGGTTGCCGGATATGATGAACTGGCGCCGCGCGTCACTGAATGGAAACGCATGCTGACCGGGCTCCTGCAAAAGCTGAACGCTGAGCGCTGACAGCTTGCGGCGAAGCCGCGCTGTGGTACGATGCGGGAGTATTCCGGTCATGCCTGTCTCCCCTGGAACTCTTGTCGGCCCCTTCAGACTCTCACGCTGATTGGCGCAGGGGGCATGGGCGAAGTCTGGAAGGCCCGCGATACACGCCTCGACCGAGTGGTCGCCATTAAGTTTTCGAAAAGTGAGTTCTCCGAGCGGTTCGAGCGCGAAGCACGCGCCGTCGCCGCACTAAATCATCCCTCCATCTGCACCCTCTACGACATCGGCCCCGACTACCTCGTAATGGAGTTTGTCGACGGGACGCCGCTCAAGGGCCCGCTGCCGACCGAGGAGGCGCTGCGCCTGGCGGCGCAAATCGCCGACGCCCTGGACGCCGCGCACCGCAAAGGCATCGTACACCGCGATTTGAAGCCCGCCAATATCCTGGTGACGCGCGCAGGAGTGAAGCTGCTGGACTTCGGACTGGCGAAGATGCAATCCGGCGTGACTGCGGACCAGGAAACCATGAGCATGGCCCTCACCGGTAAGGGCGAGATCCTGGGTACCCTGAACTACATGTCGCCTGAGCAGGTGCAGGGCAAGGAAGCGGACGCGCGCTCGGACATCTTCTCGTTCGGCCTGGTGCTGTACGAAGCGCTAACCGGCCGAAGCGCGTTCCGCGCCGAGAATCCGGCGAGCCTGATCGCCGCCATTCTCAAAGAGCAGCCGGAGCCGCTGGAGCGGCTGGCTCCCCCCGTCGCGCCTGCCGCGCTGAAGCGGCTGATCGCGCGCGCCCTCGAAAAGGACCCGGAGCGCCGATGGCAAAGCGCACGGGACATGGCGCTGGAGATCGAGTCGATCCTGGCGACACCTGCGGAGACCGTGACGGTTCCGAAGCACGCACGAAGGGGCTTCGGCTGGAAAGCCATCGCGGCGACGGCGCTGGTCTCCCTTCTGGCGGGCGCGGCGGGATTCCGCTGGCTGCAGAATTCCGTCGATGTATCGACCGGGAATATCAGTGTGGTGCCGATCGCAGTGGAGCCCTATCACGAAGACTACCCATTGTTTTCACCCGACGGCAAATCCGTCGCCTTCTCCCGCGGTCGGCGGGGCGCCGCCCAGGTCATGGTGCGCTCGCTGGCCGCTGCCAGCCCAGTTCAGATCAGCGACTGCAAGGGCAGATGCGTTCCGTTCGCCTGGTCGGCCGACGCTGCGCGCGTGTATTACGCGGATGCCAATGGAGTGTGGGTGGCTGGCGCCAGCGGCGGCGGACAGCAGCTCATCACGAAGAGTGTGCCTGTCTCCTTTCGCGCGATCGCCCTTTCACCGGACGGCCGGTCCCTGGTCTTCAGCCGCACGCGCACCGACGGGACGATGGAATTGGCGATCAGTTCTCCCCCCGGTTCGGAAGCCAAGCCCATGGCGGACTTCCCGGCATCGCGGGATGGGGTAGTCACGTGCAAGTTCTCTCCCGATGGGCACAAGCTGGCCGTTATCACGACGCGCAATTCGCTCGCGATCCTGGCATTTCCGGGCGGAAAGCCGCTCAGCATCTCCACCCGGGAACGGTCCACGGAGGTCGCCTGGCTTCCGGACAGCCGTCATGTCGTGATCGTGACGTCGTATGGGAGGCCCTCCGAGGCAACGTTGCTGGATACGGAATCTTCCGCGAGCATCGTGGTTCTGCGGTCGGAGGAGGTGATCGGAAGCGCCAACGTGAGTCCGGACGGCAGGCGCATGCTGTACCATTCCGGAATTTCCGACAGCGACCTCATGGAGCTGGATATCGACACGGCCACACTGCATACCTTGCGCGCCACGCGTCTCCGTGAGGCCGATCCGATTTACTCCCCTGCCGGCGATCAATACGCCTACGTGGACTATTCGACGGGCCGCTCGGAGATCGTGGTGCGCGACACCAGCGGATCGCGCGCCACGCAGCTCACCTTCGACAATCCCGAAGCCACTAACAACGTCTACCTCTCGCGCGGCGGCCCGCGCTACTCGCCCGACGGGCGCCGGATCGCGTACACGCAGAACGGGCGCGTATGGACGATTCCCGCCAGCGGCGGCCAGCCGGTATCGGTCGCGCCCCCTAGCGAAATCGCCATGGCGGTGGCCTGGTCGCCGGACAACCGCTGGATCGCATACCATCGGCGGTCGGGAAGGATCGCCGAGGTGGTGAAACTGGACTCCGCGGGCCAGGGGACACCCATGGTACTCTCCAATCGGGCTTCGACGAGTATCCACCCGTTCACGCGGTGGTCGCTGCGCGACGCGATCGCTTACAGCGCTCCGGATGGGGTGCGCATCTGCGCGCCGGATGCAACCGGGGACAGGCTCCTGGCGGCGGGCGTTACGGCCGGGGATTTCAATCGAACGGGCGACCTGTTCTATGGTCTGAAACCGGAAGACGGGCAGTGGAAGTTGCTGACCGTCGAAGTGGTGACCGGCCGCGTACGGCGCACCGCGGCGATCGACGAAACCGGTGACGGGTCCTTCGCTGGGGCGAGCCTGCATCGGGACGGCAAGCGCCTGGCGCTGACAAGGAACGAGAACAAGTACGACATCTGGATGCTGGAGGGCCTGCCACGTCCCGAGACGGGCTGGATGCGGATCTTCCGCCACTGGACGGCGCCATAAAGCGGTACAATGCCTATGGGAGGCCATCGTATGAGAAGTCTCGCCGCATTCGTGCTTGCCGTCGTAGCCGCCAGTTCCCTTTTTGCGCAGAATCGTGGTGGCGTCACCAGCCCCGCACCAGCCGTCAGACCCGCCGCACATTTTGCCTTTCCGAGCGGGTCGCCCCCTCCACCACCCGCCTCCGGAAACACCGTTGTCTCTCCGCCGTCGATCGTCATTCCCACAGGTATCAATCCGAACTCCGGTTTCCGAAACGGTAGCGGGTTCTCGTCGAACCGGTCAGGCTATCGCGGCACCGGCCGCTCGACCGGTCCGGTCTACGCCTATCCGATATACGTCGGAGGAGGCGGCTATGGCTATGGCTATGACAGCTCCTATTACGGGCCGCAACAGGCCGCGCCGCAGCAAGGCAGCGTCACGGTGATCTATCCGCCGCAGCCGGCCCCCGTGATTATCAACCAGTTCGGCCCTCCCGGCGACAGCCAGTACACCTCGGTTCAGGGTCCCGTGCAATCGCAGATGTCGGAGCCGCCCGACAGCTCGGCCAACGAGCCGGCTCACTACCTGATCGCGTTCAAGGACCACACTATCTATTCGGCGGTGGCGTATTGGATAGATGGCGACACGTTGCACTACTTCACCAACGGCAACACCCACAACCAAGTGTCGGTCGCGCTGATCGATCGCGAGCTGACCGCGCGCTTGAACAAAGATTCCGGCGTGGAAATAAAACTGCCGCCGGCGAAGTAGCCGCATCACTCCCACCCGAAGTGCCTCGCGAGGCGATCTGACACGCTCGGAATTGGTGGAGTGACGCATGCGGCCCTACCTCTTCCCGCCCCCCACAAATCCAATTGCCCGCTTCGAGGGCACGGGCGCTTGGGGCTCCATAAACTGACGAATCGCATCGAACACCGCCTTAAACTGCGTGTCATACTTTTTCTCGAGATCATCCAGCTTGTGGGCCAACTCCTTATGAGCGGAAAGGATGGTCCGGATGCGAACGAACGCGCGAACCACCTGGATGCTTGCCTCAACAGCAACTTTGCTGTTTAAGACGCTGGGCTGTTTAAGACGCTGGCCTGCATAACCGCGCCGTGTTCGGTGAAAAGCAAATGGCGGATTCGAGGATCGCGGTGCTTCTGGGAACCGGTCGCAAATTGCGACCGGTTCAGGACAGCAACTTCATCGGCCGTCAGACGAAACATGAAATCCTCGGGGAAGCGCGAGCGGTTACGCTTCACCTGCTCATTGAGCCGCTTGGTCGTCGTCTGGTAAACGGCAGCCAGATCGGCGTCGAGCATGACGCGATGGCCGGTATGGCCTGTCAAAGTGCGAGAGGGTGACTCGTTGGCCGTCACTCCCACTCGATGGTGCCGGGCGGCTTATTGGTGAGGTCGTAAAAGACCCCCGCGATCCCATCCACTTGTAAAATCTCCGAGCACAACGCCTGCAGCAGTTCGCCCGGCATCGGCACCGATTGCGCGGTCATGCCATCCACCGAATCCACCGGCCGCAGCACGATGGAGTCGGGAGCCGCGGCGGTCCCCAGCGGAATCAGGATCACGGGAAATTGCCAGACCTGGCGATCGTAGCCGCTCTCGTGGCACATCCGCCGCACGATGGCATCGGCGCTCCGCAGGCGGGCCAGCCGCTCCGCGGTCAACGAGCAGGCCCACACCTGCATCTCGGCCAGCGGAATCCGCGGCTCCACGGGCGCGATCACGCGGTTCACTCCCCGAACGCTGTTCGCCAGGCAGGTGGCGCGGTCGTGGTCCAGCGCATCGATCGCCAGCACCGGCGCATAGGTGCGCGAATCGCCCTGCACCCCCACGGAATTCACCGGGACGATGCAGCCTTCCGGCGCGGAGCGGACCGCCGCGTCGCGATCCGAGCACAGGCAGCGGATCGCCAGTCCCGGACCGGGGAACGGGTGGCGCTCCAGCAACTCTGCGGAGAGGCCCAGCTCGCGCCCGATCTCGCGCACCTCGTCCTTATAAAACGATTTCACGGGCTCCACGATGCGCCCGCTCTCCATGAGCTTCTGGATGCCGGCCACGCGGTTGTGATGGGTCTTGATGACCGCCGCCTTGGCGGTGCCGCCCGATTCGATGGTGTCGGGGTAAATGGTGCCCTGGCCCAGGATCCAATTCTCATCCAGCAGGTGGCGCGATTCGATGATGCGCTCCTGCACGCGCACAAATTCTTCGCCGATGATGTGGCGCTTCCGCTCCGGGTCGGTGACGCCCGCGAGCGCGCCCAGAAACTGCGCCTCCGCACGCTCGATGGCGATGCCCGGCATGCGGCCGGCGAACTCGGTCTCTCCCGCGCGCATGAGGCCAGTATCCACGTACACGCCGCGCACACGATCCGCACCCAGCGCCCGTGTACACAGGGCAAAGGCAACCGTGGAATCCACCCCGCCGCTCACGAAGAAGAAGACGTTGCGATCGCCCACGCACTCGCGAATTTCCCGCTCGATCAGCGGCACGCGATGCCGCGGGTCCCAATCCTTCTGGCAGCCGCACACACGGAAGACGAAGTTGGAGAGATAGTCCATGCCGCGCGCGGTATGCACCACTTCCGGATGAAACTGCACGCCGTAGAGCTTGCGCTCGGGCGCCGCAATGGCGGCGATGGCGCAGGTCTCGGTGCGGCCCACCGCGGAAAAACCGGCGGGCACGGCGCCCACCACGTCGCGATGGCTCATCCAGATCTGGCGCCGCCCTGCGAGGCCGGCGAACAGCGGGTCGGCGGCATCGTCCAGTTCCAGCATGGCCAGACCGTACTCGCCCTTCTCGCCGGGAATCACCTGGCCGCCGAGCAGGTGCGCCATGAGCTGCTGGCCGTAGCAGATGCCGAGCACCGGCTGGCCGTGCGCGAAGATCTCCGGATCGACCGTGGGGCTGCCGGGGTCGTAGACGCTGCTGGGACCGCCCGAGATGACGATGCCCTTGGCGAAAGCGATTTCGGAGGCTGGGATTTCGCTGGGCCGCACCTCGGCATACACGCCGAGATCGCGGACTCTGCGGGCCTCCAGGTGGCAGTACTGCCCGCCCGCATCCAGAATGACAATCTGGGGTGGCACAGGCAACCCACAGGCAGGAATGCCTGTGCTACCGGCGTTCACTTGCCCGTGACTCCCACCGGCCGCTGGCCGTTCATGCGCTCGACGATCACCTTCTTGGCGCCTTGGTTCAACGTCATGGCTTTGGGCATCGCGTCGATCGCCCTTTTGACTGCCGGATCGGTGCGGGCGAAGACCTGGTCGCTCTCGTCCACGTTGAAGGCGTAGATGTACATCTCTTTGGTCAAGTAGCGCTTGATCCAGTCCTGGTCCAGGGTGAATTCGGCTTCCGTAAACTTGACACCCTTTTCGAGCAGGTAGTCGTGAAGGCCGTCGATCACCGTATTGTCGGGCATCCAGCCTTTCGGCAAAGTGGCGCTGTGCTTGGTGAAATACTGGCGCGTAAAGTTGAACAGGCCGCTGCGAAACAGCTCCACTTCGAGGCCGGCAATCTTGGGTGCGTCGTATTTCTCGTCGGGCGTAATCCCGCCCCCGCCGTAAACCGTCCGGCCGCTATCGGTCATCTTCACGTCGAGCGGGTTGCTGGCGTTGGCATCCTTGTGGAAGTAGTATTCGTAGAACGATTTGTTGCTGTAGTCGCGCTGGATGAGCCGCCCGCTGGGCGTGTAAAAGTGCGCCGTGGTCAGAGCCAGCGCGGTGCTGTCGCCCTCGGGATACACGGTCTGCACGAGGCCCTTGCCGAACGTCTTGGCGCCCAGAATCCACGCGCGATCGTGATCCTGCAGCGCCCCGGCCACGATCTCGGCCGCGGACGCCGACATCCCGTCCACCAGCACCACGATGGGGTAGTCATGCCCGTGGTTCCCGTTGTAAGCGTAGTAGGGCTGTTCGGCCGACGCCCGGCCGTGGTGCGAAACGATCAACTGGCCCTTCTGCAGAAAATGGTCGGCGACCTGCACACCCGTCTTCAGCAAGCCACCCGGGTTGCCGCGCAGATCGAGCACCAGGCCCTTGATATTGTTTTCGCCCATCCGTCTGAGGTTCTCGTCCAACTCGCGCCCCGTGTTGTCGCCGAACGACAGGATCTTGATATAGGCGATATTGGGCTTGAGCCAGAATCCGTCCGGAACGGTCTTGCGGCTGATTTCGTCGCGCACCACGTTGAAAGTGATGTAATCCGGCGCGCCTTCGCGGGAAACCGCAATCTTGACCGGCGTGCCGCGCGGTCCTTTGAGGAGGTCGGCCACCTCGGTGGTATTCAGTCCCTCGGTGGGTTTGTCGTTGACGGAGAAGATGATGTCGCCGGGCCGCAGACCGATCTTGTACGCCGGAGAACCGGGGAACGGGGCGATTACCACCGTCTTGCCGTTGCGCGACGAGACGGTCATACCCACGCCGAAATAGGTGCCTTTCTGTTCCTCCATCAGCGCGCGGTACTCTTTGGGGTCGAAGAAGTTGGAATGGGGATCCAGGGTGCGCAGCATCCCCGGAATGGCGCCCCGGTAGATGGCCTTATCGTTGTTGACGGGCTCCGCGGCGTTCTGTTCCACCAGGGCGAGGGCCTTGGTGAAGCCCTCCACATCTTTCTGGTAACTGACAGCTTCCGCGTCGGAAGCGGCGGCAGCCACCATAACGCGGGGCCCATAAAAACCGCCCAAAATCGAAAAAACCAATACAATCAGTGGCAAAACAAACAGCGACCGCCTCTTCTGGGCCATTCGGGAACCATCCTTATTAGGCAAAGTATAGCGTACCTGCTGGATTGGACGCGCGAGACCGCCGATTGGCTTCGATTACCGGGAGCGCAGCCAGCCACCTTTCCCCAACCCCCAACCCCTAACCCCCAACCCC
>OMOG01000790.1 GCA_900290305.1 Candidatus Sulfopaludibacter sp. SbA4 | reverse complement strand
AGAGTAACAATACAGGTTGGCAGTCACAGGGCTCGTGGACCGTGCAGTAACGTGTAAGATAGGGACTATCATGTCCCGCGGCACATATCTCGCAGCGGTCGCTCTGCTCGCCATCCTTCTGCCGTCTGCCCCGGCGCAGAAGCTCGCCGGCACAGGGGCGATCGGCAACGCAGCACAGGGCACCGCTGTTGCGCTCTCCGCCGACGGCAACACCGCCATCGTAGGCGGGCCGGCGGATAACGGCGGGGCCGGAGCCGTCTGGATCTTCACTCTCACTAACGGCGTTTGGACCCAGCAGGGAAACAAAATCGTCGGCACGGGCGCGGTCGGCAATGCCGGTCAGGGCGCCGCGGTCGCCATCTCCGCCGATGGCAACACCGCCTTGATCGGCGGACCCGGAGACGCCGGCAATCTCGGGGCCGCCTGGGTCTTCACGCTCCTCAGCGGTGTCTGGACCCAGCAGGGCGCCAAACTCGTCGGCGCGGGTGCGGTCCCGACTGATGGAAAGGTGTCCCAGGGCTGCTCGGTAGCGCTCTCCGCGGACGGAAATACCGCCCTGGTGGGTGGCCGTAAGGACAATAGCACCGCCGGGGGTGCGGCCTGGGTTTTTACACGTAGCAATAGCGTCTGGAGCCCGCAGGGCGCCAAACTGGTCGGCAGCGGTGCCGTTCGCGGCAACGTATTCTATGGGCCGACAAACCTCGGTGTGGACCAGGGCGCTTCGGTCGCGCTTTCGGCGGATGGCAATACGGCCGTGGTGGGCGGGCCTTTCGATAGCTACGTCTCGGGCGGGGATGCATACACCTCGGGCGGGGCCGTCTGGGTGTTTACGCGCAGCAGTGGGTTCTGGAGCCAGCAAGGCGCCAAACTGGCGGCCGGCCGGGATTTGTTCTCATACGAAGGCGCCTCGGTGGCTGTCTCCAGCGATGGGAATACCTTTACCGCGGTGGGGGACGACCCCTTCGGCTCGGTATGGGTGTTCACGCGGAACAACGGCGTCTGGAGCCAGCAAGGCAGCAACCTGATGGTCAGCGGCGCGGGGCGAGGGCTGTACGTCGAAGCCAGTTCCACCGCGCTTTCCTCGGATGGAAACACGGCGTTGATCGGTGGGTCTGGAGACAACCAGTCTGTGGGAGCCGCTTGGGTATTCACCCGCAGCAATGGAGTCTGGACCCAGCAAGGCGGCAAACTGATCGCTGCCGGCGCGATCGGCCAATCCCAGCAAGGCGCCTCGGTGTCGCTCTCCGCGGACGGAAAAACCGCCCTGATCGGCGGACCTGGGGACAACGGCGGCGCCGGGGCCACATGGGTACTAACGCCCGCCGCGACTGTGGGCCCGCCCGCCCCCACCGGCGTGAGCCCGCCCGCCGGAATTCATCCAGCCAGACGCTGGCTTTCACCTTCACCGGATATCAGAACCTCGCTGTGGCGAACATCCTGATCAACAACTTCCTTGACGGACGCAGTGCCTGTTATCTGGCCTATAGCCTGCCCCTGAATGTTCTTTACCTGGTCGCCGATGACGGAATCACGCTCCTGTTCGGCAACGTACTGACTTCGAGCGGCAGTACCGGCAACAGCCAGTGTACGGTGAGTTGGGGGAATGCTCCCTTGTCCGGCGACGGGAACACGCTGACGTTGACATTGACCATCGCGTTCAGCGCAGGCTTTGCCGGCAACAAGGTGATCTACCAGGCGGCGGTAGACACCACGGAACACAGCTTCGGATGGCAGCCGTTGGGCGTCTTGCAGGCGCCAGGACCGCCGCAGACCACCACGACCGAAGTCACCGGAATGAGTCCCGGTGCGCGGAACCGGCGAAACACAAACCACTTTCTCCTTCAACTTTTCCGATACCAAGGGCTACCAGGATATTGGCGTCGTGAACATCCTCGTTAACAACTTCCTGGATGGCCGTCACGCCTGCTACCTCGCCTATTCGAGCCCCCTCAATACTCTGTACCTGGTGAATGACAATGGCGATACATTACTGCCTGGTCAGTCTCTCAGCGCCGCCGGAACTCTCTCCAACAGTCAGTGCACAGTGACTTGGCCATCCGCGCCAGTCACTGCCGGCGGCAACTCACTGACACTCACTCTGGACATTGCCTTCACCCCAGCCTTCACTGGCAACCGGGTTTTCTACCTCGCCGCCCGCGACACCAACGAAACCAACAACACCGGCTGGCAAGCCTCCGGAACCTGGACCGTCCAATAGCTTGCTCCAACCCCCAACCCCATCCGCAGACCCCTATTCGTACCGCAGCGCGCGGATCGGATCCACCCGGCTCGCGCGCATCGCCGGCAACCACACCGCAGCCAGCGCCACACCGATCAGAATCGTGGGAACCGCGAAAAACACTAAGGGATCCCACGCCTTTACCCCAAACAGAAAGCTCGCCATCAACCGCGTCAGCCCGAAAGCCGCGGCCAGCCCGCAAACCGCGCCCCCCAGAGCCGGCCGCAGACCCTGAAACACCACCATGTTCCGGATGTCGCTCGCTTCCGCGCCCAAAGCCAGCCGGATTCCGATCTCGCGCACGCGCTCGGCCACCGAGTACGCCATCAACCCGTAAATCCCGATCGCCGCCAGCAGAACCGCCGAGCACCCGAAAATCGTCAGCACCAGGGCATTGAAATCCTCGGCCGCAGTGGACCGCGACAAGGTCTCCTCCATCGTGCGAACCTGCGCCACCGGCAGTCCTCCACTCGCCTCGCGCAGCTCCTTCTGAATCGCGGAACTCAGCGACATGGGCGCCACCCGAGTCCGGATCACCCAAGCCCACGGGAGCAGCTTCAACATCCCGCTTCCGGTAACCGAAAGCTCGTACAGGTTGAGGCGCGGGTTTCGATTGAGAGCGTCATCGCGCACGTCGCCGGCCACCCCGATAATCTGTCGCGGCGGCCCGTGGCCGGCGAGGATCTGGCCGTTCAACGGGTCGCTATCCGGCCAGTACCGCTTCGCGAACGCCTCATTAATAATGACCACCGGCGGGCCGTTCTCGTCCCGCTCCGTAAACGCGCGGCCCCGCAGCACGGGAATTTGGAAGACCTCAAAGTAGCCCGCGGAAATCCCCGCCCATCCCGTGACGCCCCGCGAATCCGGCCCTTCGGGACGTCCCGCGATCTGGAAACTCTGGCGCAAGCGGTCCTCCAGAGGCACGCAACAGGTAGCTGCCGCGCCCGTCACACCGGGAAGCGCATGGATGCGGCGCAGGCCCTCGTGAACTACTTGCGCCACGCCCGCAGGCTTTTCGAATCGAGGACCGGTCAGCGACATCCGCATGGTCAAAACATTGCGCGCATCGAAGCCGGGATTCACCTGCCGGATGGCGATAAAGCTCCGGATCGAGAGCGCCGCCCCGATCGAGAGCACCAGGGCCAGCGCCATCTCGGCCGTCACCAGCCACGCCCGCGTCCGATTGTGCCGTAAGCCCGTGCCGCTGCGATTGCCGCTCTCTTTCAGCGTACTGTTCAAATCCGCCCGCGACGATTCGAGCGCGGGAACCAGTCCAAAGAGAATGCCGGTCAGAATCGACACACCCATAGTGAATGCCAAAACGCGCCAGTCGAGCCCCACATGCGAGCCGCCCGGCCCTATGCGCGGGATGTTGCCGGGGGTGAGACTCAGAATGGTGCGGATACCGCCGTAGCCCGCCGCCAGGCCCAAAACGCCGCCAGCCACCGACAGCATCGCGCTTTCCGTAAGAAGCTGCCGCACAATCCGCCCGCGTCCGGCTCCCACCGCCGCACGAATCGCAATCTCCCGTTTCCGCCCCGTCGCGCGCGCCAGCAGCAGGTTGGCGACATTCGCGCAGGCGATCAGCAGCACGCACCCCACCGCGCCCAGGAGAAGCAGCAGCGAATTCCGTACGCCGCCCACGATGGCGTCTCGCACAGGCTGTACCGCGAACCCCTGTCCCTGCGGAGAATCGCCCGGCCACTGGCGCGCGTACTCCCGATAATTGGCTTGTAACTGCTGATTCGCGGCCGCCAGGGTGACTCCGGGTTTCAAGCGCCCGATGACATTGAAGTAATGGCCATGGTTCGCGCTGTTGGGATCGAGCTGGAAAGGCAGATAGACGTCCGGCGGCTCGTCGATCTCGATGTCGCCCGATCCCAGGGACTGTTCCGCAATCTGACCATTGTTGATATGGGGGCCGACCACGCCGATGACTTCATACCGCTCGCCGCCCAGTGTCATGCGCCTGCCGATCGCCCGCCGATCGCCGCCGAAACGCCGCTGCCAGAACGAGTATGCAAGCACCACGGTCTTGGCCGCGTTCGGCAGGTCGTCCGCGGCCGTGAACGTGCGTCCCTCGACCGCGTTCGCGCCGCACAGCCGCAGGAAGTCCGCGCTGACGTGCCTCGTCGGAATCTGCTCCGGGAAGGATTCGCCGGTCCAATTGGCCACGTTGAAGTCGTACGCGGAAACATCCTGGAATGCCTGGCTCTGCTGCCGCCACCAATTGAATTCGGTGGGCGAGGCGCTGCCGGTCCAGCCTCCCGATTGGCGAAACGTGTTCTGAAACATCACGATCCGGTCGGGATCGGGATAGGCGAACGGTTTCAACAGGACCGTGTTGACCACCGAAAAAATCGCCGTGTTCGTGGCGATGCCCAGCGCCAGAGCGGCGATCGCGGCCAGGGTGAAGCCCGGCGCCTGCAGGAACCCGCGGGCCGCGTGCTTCACATCCTGCAGAAAGGCATCCATGGAGGCTTTAGACGAAAAGTACCACAAGTCCAGACTACGCGCCCTAATGGGTAGTGTCTGAAAAATCGTGGCGATTGGAACGGCATACGAAGCTCGTTCAGAACTTCGCACTTGGCCGCCGAAGCCAGACGAACTGTTCCAGATCACGACGGACGGATTCAAGCCCTACGTCTCGGCCATTACCACGACGCTCTCCGACCGTTGCGGCTTCGCGCAGGTTATCAAGGTGCCCGCGGAATCGAAAGAAGAGCACTGGTACAATCCGCCCGACGTGACGCACGCGGAGAAGGTCCCAATTATGGGGAAGCCCGACGCTGCGAAGATTTGCACATCTCGCGTGGAACGCCAGAATCTCACGATAGGCATGCAGATACGCCGCCTGACCCGGCTCACAAATGCCTTCTCAAGAAGTGGGAAAATTTGTGGGCCGCGTACTGCCTGCACTCCGCCTACTACAACTTTTGCCCTGTCCACCAGACGTTGCGCGTCACGCCCGCCATGGAATCGAATCTGACCGATAGGAACCTCCGTGAAATGCTAAACTAGTGGTCGCGGCCCATCGGGGCAATGGTGGCCACCATGACATCCCTAATCAGGATTCAAACGCAGCTTGAATGGAAATGCTTTCGAGGAAACGAGAACTGGATCGCCTTCAACGATGCCCTCAAGCTCACGGTGCAAGCAGAGACCTGGAGCGAGTTAATGGAGAGCATTAACGAGACGCTGGATGCAGTTCTCGAAGATCTCGTTCACACCAACGACCTTCAAAAATTCCTGGTAGACCACGGATGGCAAATTGCCAGCCCTCTGCCGGTAGAAATGGACAACGTCAGGTTCGACGTGCCCTTCTCGGTGGTACTGCAAAGTGGTTCGCACGAACACGCTAATCAATAAAATCCGGGATCTTGGATATACCTTCAAGAGCCAACGCAGCCGCGTTATGATCTGGCGAAAGGGCACCGACTTCGTATCTATTCCCCGGAGAGATCTAGTTGAAGATGGGTTTGTCCGTTCCACTTTGCGCCAAGCCGGTTGCTCAGAAGCTGAAATCGAAGCCTTCATTGCTTCTGCGAAAAGCTGAACCTTTTTTCCAATTGCAATCTGCAATACACGCACTTTTCAGACTCTACCCCCCAATTGAGAAAAAGATGCGGCGCAACGAGCCGCCTTCCCGACCCCCACCCCCAACCCCCGGTTTAACGGTACCTTGACAATCTACCTACATAGTGTATCATACTAGATAGGTATGACAGACAAGAAGACCGATCTCATCCAAGGCACCCTGGATCTCCTGATCCTGAAAACCGTCGCGCACGAGCCCATCCACGGCTATGGAATTGCGCAACGCATCCTTTTGACCTCCAAGGACATTTTGCAGGTGCAGCAGGGCTCTTTGTATCCGGCCCTGCATCGCCTGCAGCGTAAAGGGCTGCTGACGTCCGAGTGGCGGGAGTCCGGCAGCGGGCCGATGGCGAAATACTACTCGTTGACCGCCGCGGGGCGGAAAAGTTTACAAGAAGAAAAAGCGCAGTGGCAGCGCTATGCGGGCGCGGTCGCGCTGGTGCTGGAGTCTTAGCGAGGAGGGTTTATGCGTTTCCCCTGGAACCGAATGGAGACGGAACTGAACAGCGAGGTTGCCCATCACCTCCACGAGTTGACCGCGGAATTCGAGCGCCGCGGATACTCTCACCAGGATGCCGTCCGGATGGCCAAGCGGGAATTCGGCGGTGCCGAGCAGGTCAAAGAGAGGTGCCGCGACGAGCGGCGCTGGGCGTGGCTGTCCGGTCTCCGGCAGGATTTTGCCTTCGCCCTCCGCCAGATGCGCCGTTCTCCCGGCTTCGCCCTAACCGCCGTCCTGACCCTGGCGCTGGGCATCGCGGCGAATGTCATCGTCTTCGGCGTGCTGCAGGCCATGGTCCTGCAGCCCATCGATGTGCCGCATGCCGACCGGGTCATGACGCTGTCGCTCAGTACTTCTGCCTTTCCCTTGATTGCCTGGCCGGAAGTACGCGATGTACGCGATGGCAATACGTTGCTTTCTGCTGTTGCCGCCTATTCCTTCGAGAACGTTGGCATGGAAGCCAGCGGCGTTGCCCGGCCTGTCTGGGGATACGAAGTGAGCGGTCAATATTTCGAAGTCGTCGCCATCCAGCCGTTTCTCGGGAGGCTGCTCGGGCGCGTCGATGACGATCGTCAAGGAGCCTCGGAGGCAGCGGTGCTCTCCTGGCCGGCCTGGAAGAACGATTTTGGCGCGGATCCTGACATCGTCGGAAAAACGGTCCGCGTGAACAAGCATCCCTACACCATCGTGGGCGTTACCCCGCAAGGTTTCTACGGGACCGAAAAAATTTCGCAACCGGCCATTTTTCTTTCCCTGGCGAATGAAGCATCGCTGGGAGGGGGCCACTGGCTCGAGCAGCGCACCGATAAGACTGTCTTTTCGATCGTGCGCATCAAGGACGGGGTGACACTGCCCCAGGCGCGGGCTGAACTGGACGCGATTGCTGCCCGCATCCGGCGTCAGTATCCCGCGGAAGAAGAGACGCTGGGATTCAAGCTGGCTCGTCCTGGTCTGCTTGGCGACACTCTCGGCGGGCCGGCGCGCGCTTTTCTGGCTGGGGTGATGTTTCTGGCCGGTATTGTGCTGCTGGCCGCCTGCGCCAACCTCGGCAGCCTGTTCGCAGCGCGTACGGCAGACCGCGCCCGCGAGATCGCCATCCGCCTGGCCATCGGGTCCAGCCGCTGGCGCATTCTCCGCCAGGTCCTGGTCGAGGCCTTGGTGATTTCGATTCTCGGGGGCGCATGCGCCTGCGGTTTATCGTGGATGGCCCTCACCGGCCTGGCTAACTGGCATCCACCCACCGAATACCCCATCAAGTTCTCCGTGCTGCCGCAGCCATCGCTGATCCTGGTGGCGCTGCTGATCGCGGTGCTCGCCGGCGTAGTGTTCGGAGTGATGCCGCTGCGCCAGATATTCAAGACCGATCCCAATGACGCCATTAAGAGCGGCGGAAGCCAATCCTTCGCGGGACGCCGCTGGGCGCTTCGCGATTGTCTGCTGGCGGCACAGATCGCGCTCTGCTGCATCACCGTCACGGCTGCTTTTGTTTCGCTGCGTGGCTTGGGCAAAGCCCTGACCATGGATCTGGGTTTCCAGCCGCGGAATGCCGTAGTAACGAAATTCGATCTGAGCCCGGCTGGCTATTCGAGCGAGGCTGCCGGCCAATTCCAGCGCCGCCTTCTGGAAAGGGTCTCGCAGCTCCCCGGAGTGAAGGCGGCAGGCTACGCGAACACCACACCCCTCAAGGGCGACCTGTCGTCGGCTCGTGTCTTCTCTCAACAAACTACCGATTTCCGGCCTTCCAACAAAGCATTTACTGCCTACTTCTTTGATGTGTCACCTGGATACTTTGCCGCCGCTGGAACATCCCTGCTCGCGGGACGCGATGTGAGCTTTACCGACACTGCGAAGACCCCGGCTGTCGCCCTGGTGAATCGGGAGTTCGCCCGGCGGCTCTTCCACTCCGGTGACGCCGTCGGCCGCTATTTCAAGAACCCCTCGGGCCTGACGATCCAGATCGTGGGCATGGTGGCCGATGGAAAATACCTGTCCATCACGGAAGATCAGCAACCGGCGGCGTTCTACCCGATCTCGCGGGACGCAAGTACTTTAACAGCGCTGGTTGTCCGGCCCCGGGGCGACACGGCCGATATGGCAGCCACCATTCGCAAAGTGGTCCGCGATCTTGACTCCAGCGTTCCTATTCGGGAATCGAGCGACTGGGACAGCCAGCTTCGACTGAGCTTCTTTCCAACCCAGGTGGCTACCGTCGCCCTCAGCCTCTTTGGCGCTTTTGGATTGCTCCTTTCCATCGCCGGCACCTTTGGCCTGGCCTCTTATACCGTCAGCAAGCGGCTGCGCGAATTGAGTATTCGTGTCGCGCTCGGTGCGCAGGCGAAGCAGATTCTCTCGGCCGCGCTCGGCCGTATGCTGATCCTGCTGGGGACGGGCTCCGCGGCCGGCATGGTGCTGGGCGCGGCGGCCAGCCGGCTGCTCTCGGCCATCGTCTACCAAGCCGGGGCGCGGGATCCATTGGTGCTCGCCGCGGTTGCATTTACCATGGTGCTCACCGGATCGCTTTCGGTCGCCGGTCCCGTGAGGCGCGCCCTGCACCTCGATCCGGCAAGACTGCTCCGCGAACAATAACATGCTGATCCTGAAAACCGTCGCCCACGAGCCGATCCACGGCTATCGGAGCCGCGCGCGTCAGCAAGCGGTCTTGCAATACGTTAGCGAACTTCTGAAACGGTGTATTTAGCGAGGAGGACCAATGCCTTTCCCCTGGAGCCGAATGGAGACCGATCTGAAGCGCGAGCTCGCGCATCACCTCTACGAGCTGACAGCCGAATTCGAACGCCGTGGATACTCTCACGAGGAGGCCGTGCGCATGGCGAAGCGGGAATTCGGTGGCGCCGAGCAGGTGAAAGAGAGGTGCCGCGACGAGCGCCGCTGGGCGTGGATGTCCGGTCTCCGCCAGGATTTCACCTTCGCCCTTCGCCAGATGCGCCGCTCTCCCGGCTTCGCCGCCACCGCGGTTCTTACCCTGGCGCTGGGCATTGCCGCGAATGTCATCGTCTTCGGCGTGCTGCAGGGATTGGTCCTGCGGCCCCTGGATCTGCCTCATGCGGATCGCGTGATGACGCTCGCGCGTGCCGATCAAACGTATCCGATTTTTACCTGGCCGGAAGTGCGCGATGTCCGCGATGGAAATACGGTGCTTTCCGCGGTTGCCGCATGGACGATGGATAGTTTTGGTCTGGAAGCCAATGGGGCCACGCGGCCCGTCTGGGGATGGCAAGTCAGCGGGCAGTACTTTGAAGTCACCGGCATCCAGCCGTTCCTCGGGCGTCTGCTCGATCGCGCCGATGACGCCCATCCCGGAGCCTCGGAGGCCGCCGTGCTCTCCTGGCCCGCCTGGAAGAGCGAATTCAACGGCGATCCCGGCATCGTGGGCAAGACGGTCCGCATCAACAAGCGTCCCTACACCATCGTCGGCGTTACCCCGGAAGGCTTCTACGGGACCGAAAAATTCATGCAGCCCTCCATTTTCGTTCCCATGGCGAATGAAGCATCGCTGGGAGGAGGCGACTGGCTCGAGTCGCGGCAAAGTCACAAGGTCTGGTCGATCGTGCGCATCCAGGACGGCGTTACCATGCCCCAAGTGCAGACGGAATTGAACACGATTGCTGCCCGTCTCGCCCGGCAGTATCCGAAAGAGGAAGAAAAACTGTCCCTCAAGCTGACCCGTCCCGGCCTGATGGGCGACTTTCTCGGCGCGCCGGCGCGCGCTTTTCTGGCTGGCGTGTTGGTGCTGGCCGGTATTGTGCTGCTGGCAGCCTGCGCCAACCTCGGCAGCCTCTTCACCGCACGTACCGCGGACCGCACGCGCGAGATTGCCATCCGCATGGCTATCGGATCGAGCCGCTGGCGTATTGTCCGCCAGATCCTGGTCGAAGCCTTTCTGATTTCGATCCTCGGCGGCGCGTGCGCCTGCGGTTTGGCGTGGACCGCCCTCACCGGCCTGGGTAACTGGCACCTGCCCACCGAATACCCGATGAGCTTCCATATACTGCCGCAGCCATCCTTGATCCCCGTGGTGTTCCTGGTCTCGGTGCTCGCCGGCGTCCTGTTCGGGCTGGTGCCGCTGCGGCAGATACTCAAGACCGATCCCAATGACGCGATCAAGAGCGGAAGCCAATCCTGCGCTGGACGCCGCTGGGCGGTCCGCGATCTTCTGCTGGCGGCCCAGATCGCGCTCTGCTGCGTGACCGTCACGGCTGCCTTTGTCTCGCTGCGTGGCCTGTCCAGAGCCATGACCGTGGATACGGGGATCCAGCCGAAACATGCCGTGCTGGCGAAATTCGAGTTGAGCACGGCTGGCTATTCGGGCACCGCCGCCGATCGTTTCCAACGCCGCCTGCTGGAAGAGGTGTCGCATCTCCCGGGAGTGGTAGCGGCGGGCTACGCGAATAACACGCCCCTGGTCAATCCGGCGCCTGGTTCACCTGTCTTCTCTCAACAAACTACCGATTTCAGGTCCTCCAATCAGGCATTTGGCGCCTATGTCTTCGTCATCTCACCTGGATACTTCGCCGCTGCGGGAACGCCCCTGCTCGCGGGACGCGATGCCAGCTTTACCGACACGGAGAAGACCCCGGCGGTTGCCGTGGTGAATCGGCAGTTCGCCCGGCGCCTCTTCCACTCCGACGACGCAGTGGGCCGCTATTTCAAGAACTCGTCCGGCCTCTCCATCCGGATCGTGGGCGTCGTCGCGGATGGAAAATACCTGTCGCTCAGCGAAGATCCGGAACCGGCGGCGTTCCGCCCGATCTCGCAGGAAGCAACTGCCAAAACATCGCTCATTGTCCGGATACGGCCGGATTCCTCCGACGCGGCCACCAACGATATGGCAGCCACCATCCGCAAAATAATCCGCGATCTTGACTCCAGCATTCCTATCCGGGAATCCAGCCCCTTGAACACGCAGCTTGGACTGACGTTCTTTCCATCCCAGGTGGCCACAGGCGCCCTCGGCCTCTTCGGCGCTTTTGGACTGCTGCTCTCCATCGCCGGCACGTTTGGGCTCGCCTCCTATACCGTCGGCAAACGGCTGCGCGAGCTGAGTATTCGTGTCGCGCTCGGTGGGCAGGCTAGGCAGATACTCTCGGCCGCGCTCGGCCGCATGGTGATCCTGCTCGGGAGCGGCTCTCTGGTCGGCATGCTGCTCGGCGTGGCGGCCAGCCGTCTGCTCTCGGCTGTCGTCTACCAGGCCTCCGCCCAGGATCCATTTGTGCTTCTCTCGGTTGCCATCACGATGGTGCTCACCGGATCGCTCTCGGTCGCCGGCCCCGTCAGACGCGCCCTGCACCTCGATCCCGCAAAACTGCTCCGCGAACAGTAATTTTCAAGCCAGAATGGAGGAATGAACAATCCACTCTGCTCGAGCGTGCCGCGTCGACACTCTCCAGAAACCTGGATAATCCACTGATTCTGAGCTGCTTGTGGGGCAGCCAATCCTGGCTGCCGCCTGCTTCAGCCGGCGCTCTGCACCCGCGTGGTTTCTGTCGCCAGAGACGTTCCGTCAAGAACCGGCCCCCGCTCGTGTCGACGCTTGTTCGGCGCCTGGATATACGTTGGCTTACTTATCAAACGACGTACTAAACTAATGTGCAGTAGCGACAAAGCCGCGCGTATGGCCGGTGGCTCCGTCGATGAAGTTCCCGGCGACATCGCCAAGCTGGTTGATGCCGCGGCCGAATGTCGCGGCGGCTCCGGGGACATCAATCGTGCTGAAGACCCCGAGAATATCCACAAACGCATGCGTCGCGCCGGAGGCGTCGGTGTACTGCCCGGCGATGATACCCAGGTCGTTGATCCCGCGACCCCGCGTATCCGTGGCGCCCGGAACGTCGATCGTGATGAAGTGTCCGTCGTAGGGCCGCAGGTAACCGTGCGGCCCTGTCTGGTCGACATAGAATCCCACGATCTCGTTCTCGTCGCGCTGGCCGCAGGCGCGAGTCCGGCAGCCACGAGCAAAACACCTGCTATGTTTCTGTTGAGCACAAATCCCTCCTCTATTCTTTTATTCTTTTTCCCGCGTCAATCCGCGGCAGGGCGATGATACCACCAAGAGTTTTCAATTTGATTACTGCCAGGCAGGAGCAATAGAAACGGCAGAGAGCCAACCACCCTCCTGCGAGTTCATCCCCAAAACCCACCCCCCCAAAAACCCAGTCACAAAATTTGGCGGAAAATTTTCTGAATCTTTTCAATCACTTCCGAAATTTTCGAGCCGCGATCGCGATGCTTACCCCTTATACGTGGAATTAGGAGAAGAATTGCATGGCGACCATCCCCCAAATGGAGGCCAACCGCCTCAACGCCCAAAAATCGACAGGCCCACGCTCCGCCGAGGGCAAGGCCTCATCGCGTTTCAACGCCTACAAACACGGAGCCTATGCCCGTGCCCACATCATCCCCGGAGAGGACCAAGCTGATCTGACCCACCTCTCCGAGGATTACGTCCTCGACCTGCGCCCCGAGGGCGTCGTCGAAATCCGCCTGGTAGACACTCTCATCCATTCCGACTGGGAACAGCGCCGCATCCCCGTTCTGGAAGCCGCGCTCATCGCAGGCCTGGTGGCCAAACAGGAAGATTCCCCGCACGCTTTGGGAGCCGCCCTCGTCGAAGACGCCTCCGGCCCCAATGTCCTCCTGAAGCTCTTCCGCCGCAACCAGGCCGCGATTCGCGATTGGTTCCGAGCCTATAACGATTTCCGCAAATACCAGGCCGAGCGCCTGTCGCGCCCCGCGGACCCCGATCCGCCCGCCGCCACAGCCGCCGATCCCGAGCCCACTCCCGAACCCGCTCCCGATCCCGAACCCGCTCCGCCGCCCGCCGAACCGGCCGCCCCGCCCTCCGAGCCATCCTCCGAGCCTGCGCCCGCTCCCGCCCCGCAGCGGAACGAACCCAATCCGGTCCCCGAGCCCGCCAATCCCCCAATCCCCTTCCCTGTACGGAACGAACCCAATTTGAACCCCGGGCGCCCGGCCGCCCTTCCCCCGACCGTTGCGTCCAAGACCGTGCCCCGAGGCTTCAACCCCAGCAACCCCGACCACCCGCCCATCGAGCTCTGCCCTCATTGCAACTCGAAGGGAAGCATTCAGGATCGTTGCCATTTCCAGGCGAGGCGCCCGGAGGCTCCCTGGAAGTAAGTCGCCGCGCAGATGCTGGGAGAAACTGGCGCGTCTGCTGTGGCCTGCCTTACTGGTATGGCTATTCCACCCGGAACCAGACTAAGATAGATGAGCGAACCGTATCGATACGAACCAAGCCAGGAAGGAGACCACGGAAATTGCCGGTCGTCCCCGGTTTCCAATTCGACCTGTTCATCAGCTACGCCCATAACGACGATCCGCCATGGCTGGATCGTCCCGGCTGGGTGACGGAATTCATCCTGGGGCTGAAGGACGGACTAAAGGCCAAGAGCCGCGACTTCACCCTGTGGTCCGATCCCAAGCTGCGCACGGGCGAAGACTTCAACGTGGCCATCGGCGAAGCGATCGCTGCCAGCGCGGTCTTTCTTTGCGTTCTCTCTCCGGCCTACGACGACTCTCCTTATTGCAAGAAGGAGGTGGCGGCGTTCCGCGAGCAGCGCCATCCCTCATTCGGGATGAGGGTCGGCAGCCTGAGCCGCATGCAGGCATTGGTCCTCGATGCGCTTCCGCAGGACAAATGGCCGCCGGAGCTCCGCACCACGTCGCCATACTGTTTTTTCAGCGAAACCGTGGACCGGTTCAACAAACCTGCCGATCCGGACGAACATCACCCGTACGTGCAGGGATTGTGGAAGGTTCGCAATTCCATCTGGGCGGCTCTCGACGAAATGCGCCGCGAAAAGGAACAGGGTACGGTCATCGAGCAATCCTATAACATCGGTTCCTATGATAGCGGCGGCAGCCCCACGGTGTGCCTGGCCGACGTTGCCGACGACCTGTACTACAAGCGCGAGAGTCTGCGCACCGCGTTGGAGCAACTGAAGGAGTTCCAAGTGCTCACGCTTACCGAGCCTTCCGTGCCCTCGGGGCCGGCGGTGCTGTCGGTACACCTGTTCGGGCAGTTTCCGGGCCGTCCACTTGCGGGGAAGGATCTTTCGCTCTCGCGCCTGCAATTGGACGCCGCGCTGGCGGGAAACCCGGCGCGTCGTCCGCTGGTATGGGTGGCGCGCGATTTGAAGACCGAGGGCCTGGAGCCCGAAGCGCACAAGCAGTTCCTGGAATCGCTGTTGAACAACAATGCCATCGAACTGGTGCGCTCGGGCTTTGAAGACCTGAAGGACGAGATCCAGAAGCGCATTCGCCCCAAGACCAGCCCCGTGGTGAAGACCGTGCGCCGGGTGCGCGAAGATCCCATCGTTTACATCTGGCATTCCATCCCGGATGCCAACCCGCTGGCCCCGCTGAAGACCAGGCTTAAGGAGAGCAATTGCGGCATTTCGGTTTTTCCGTATTCCGCGGTGCCGCCGGACAAACTGCAATCGAAGCTCGCCTTCTGCGATGGCCTGGTGGTGCCCTACACCGCGGAAACCAAGTCCTCCGCCGAGGAGATGATGACTGCGGCATTCCAGCTCCGGCGAAGGGAAGAGCGGCCTATCGCGTTTGCAGCCGTGGAGCTTCCCCCGCCCACGGGAGACGAATTCAACTTCGAGCATCCCTCCGTGGTTGCGATCCACAGCGGCCCCAACGGCAACTTTCCCGAGCTGGATCAGTTCCTCGGTAAGCTGGAGGAAGATGGCTAGCCTCGATACACTGAGCGTCCCGATGAGCGTGGGAGGGCCCGTGGCGGGAGCGTCTCTGGCGGCGGAAACGTCGCGGCACGAGGTGGGGGGCCGACTGCCAGTCGGCCCGCAGGCTGCCAGCCTGCCCCACAAGCAGCCTCAGGATCTGTGGGCTGTCCAGAGGTTTCTGGAAAGTGCAGATTTCCTGCAAAGTGGAGAGAATTGTGTCTAGCCTGGATACCACGCCGCCGCATGTGGGAGCGCTCGGCCCGCAGAATCCCTTCCCGGGCCTGCGGCCGTATCAGGAAGTCGACGCCGGCTGGTTCTTCGGCCGGGGCCGCGAGATCAACGAACTGCTCAAGCGTTTGCGGCGGGTGCGGTTTCTGGCCGTGGTCGGCCCATCGGGATGCGGCAAATCGTCGCTCATCAAGGCCGGAGTGCTGGCGGGATTGCGCGACGGGTACCTGGATGCCGAGTGGCGCATTGCGACTTTCTGTCCGGGCGAGAAACCCCTCGATAACCTGGCCGGCGAAATGGGCGACCGTGCGGAGGTGCGCAGCGCCCTCGACCGCGGGCCCATGGGGCTGGTGGAGGCCATCCAGGAGCAGAAGCTCTCGTTCAACACCAACGTCCTGATTGTGGTGGATCAATTCGAGGAGCTGTTCCAGTTCGTGGAGCGGCGCGGCGATGCGGCGCGGGAAGAGGCCAAGGCATTTCTCAAGCTGCTGCTGGCGGCCGCGGCCTCCGATGCCGTGCCCATCTACATCGTGATGACCATGCGGATCGAGTGGCTGAGCGAGTGCGCCACCTATACGGGCCTGGCCGAAGCCATTAACGAAGGAATCTACCTGGTTCCGCAGATGAGCCGGCGTCAATTCCAGCAGGCCATCCTGGGGCCCATCGAGGCGGCCGAAGGGAGCATCACCTCCGCGCTGCTGGACCGGATGCTGAACGATCTCGATATGCGCGCGGACCAGCTCCCGGTGCTGCAGCACGCGCTGTTGCGCATCTGGCAGCGGCGCCAACCGGGTGATCCGCTGAGCATCCCGGTATATGAAGAGGTGGGAACCTTTTCGGATTGCCTGTCAAACCACGCCAACGAGATTTTCGCTTCGTTCAGCGCGGCCGAGAAGAAGACGGCCGAGGGCCTGTTCCGCTCCATCACGCAAGTCGTCAAGAGCCGCAGAGTGCGGAGGCCGCGCCCGTTGGGTGAAATCGCCGCCGAAACGGGCCAGCCGCTGGCGGAGTTGAAGGCCGTGGTGGAAGCGTTTCGCACCGAGGGCCGCTCGTTCCTGGTGGCCACCGCGGGAGAACTGAATGAGAGCTCCATCATCGACATTTCCCACGAGGCGCTGATCCGCCAGTGGGGCCTTTTGGCGAAGTGGGTGGATGACGAGGCCGCGACCGTGGCCAGAATCGGCCGCCTGGAGGACGCGGCGGCGGAATGGAGCGGAAACAGGGAGCGCTACGAGGGTGCGCTGTACCGCGGTTGGGTGTTGAAGCAGAACGAAGAATTGATGCCCCGGCTCAAGCCGGACAGCGCCGCGGTGGCGTTTCTGAAGGCCAGCCGGCGCGCCCAGCGGATTCAAAGCTGGTTGCGCTGGGGAATGGGCGGCATGGTGCTCCTTCTGGCGATTGCAGGCCTGGTGATCTGGGAGTATGAGAAACTGCTCGACGCGCGGGAGCAGGCCCAGCAATCGGGCGCCCTCGTGGCCGTGGCCGAGGAGCAAAAGAAACGGGCCGAGCAGGATCAGAACAACCTGATTCAGGACCTTAAGGCAGTCAGTCCGGCCGGGTCGACGGACTCCAGCAAGGCGCTTGAGGCGGTGCTTGACAAGGTGCAAGCCAAGCGCCTCTATCTCCAATACTTCGGGCCGCAGCAGCAGGGCCTCGCCCACAATGCGGCGGTGAATCTGGGCAGCCAGGGTTTCTCGGTGCCCCCGGCCGAAGATGTCAGCGGCAAGGCCAAGCCGACATCCAACACCGTGGTGCGTTACTTCCACGAAGCGGACAAAGATACTGCCGCAAAGTGCAAGGGGCTGCTGCCCCTTTCGATCACCGGCGCCATCGACACTCAGTTATTTCCGAATACCCAAAAGCTGGTGCCGGCCGGCCAGTTGGAGATCTGGCTCGCGCCCACAGCCGCAGCCGCGGCCGCCGGGATCGATGATGTCAACGACGCCGCGCACACCATCGATTGGCCGGCTGTCAAAAACGATGGAATCACGTATGCCTACCTCCAGGCGTCTCTGGGCGCCGACTACGAACCCAAGAACTTCAAGGACCACTGGAACGCGGCCAAGAGCGCAGGGCTGATTCGCGGCGCCTACCACGTGCTGGATCCCAAGAGGGCCGTGCCTGCCCAGGTGGCTAACTTCGTTCGCGCGGTGGGCCAGCTTGACGCGGGCGATCTTCCGCCGCTCCTGATTTTCTCCGGGCCGGCGCTGGATGACGCGGCCGCCTGGCTCGCAGGTGTCCGCCAACAACTCGGCGTACGGCCCGTACTCTACGCAGGTCCCGATTTCACGCCGGCCCCAGGCGCGGCGCTGGCGACACTGACTCAGTATCCTTTGCGAATCGGCCAGTACAGTCCTCAGCCGGCCGTGCCCGCCGGTTGGGCAAAGTGGACCTTCTGGCAATTCACCGACGGCGATGCCGGTCCCTTCCCGCATACGGTAGCCGGCATCGGCAACTGCTACCGCTCGGTATTCAACGGCTCGGTCCAGGATCTCACCGCCTTCATCGCCCAGAGCCGCGGGGGCAAATAGCTTTCAAAATAGCTTTCAGCGATCAGCGGTCAGCGATCAGC
>OMOG01000310.1 GCA_900290305.1 Candidatus Sulfopaludibacter sp. SbA4 | reverse complement strand
ATCATCTGGCAGGGCTACACTGCACTGCGATTCATGTCGCTCGGGTTCGCATTGAGCGATGAGTGACTGTCTCGCATCAATTTACGGGTAAAGGGCAGGGCTAGCGGTTAACTCCTGGATCACGCGCAATCCGGAAATTGGGCCGAACGATCAAAACAGTTCCGCCCGATATCATGGCGATATCGGAAACTACATCGGGCATCGGCAAGCTGTCCAGAAAACTGGACAGCTTAATGGCATGCATCCTCGTGCGGACCAGCCAACCGCGCGGTCCCAAACAAAGTGTAATCCAATCATCAAGTCCTGCGAGGGTCTGCCCGCCAAAAAGGTCTTCGATAGTCCGGTTGACTTCGGTAGCGAAACTACCTCAACGGTTCCGGTACGAGAGGCGTCTTGAAATTTAGTGGTCAAATAATTCTGGGATATGCGAATGCGCCTTATAACTGTGCTTGCAATCTCGATAATAGGCCTCCTCTCTTGCGCTACCTGCGCCACTGCGGCAACTCCTGAAATCGAGTTTGTCCTGGCGCACGGCAGCGCCGACGAGGAGAAGACCCGCACCGAGATCCAGCAACTGTTGGGGGCGTACGACCTCTCAGGCTGGATTTGGACGCGGACGGTTGTCATCGAAAGCGGCGCGATCCCCCACAGCCATCCCAAGTTGACTTTAAGCACGCGCCATTACGAAGACCGGCTCCTGTTGCTTTCCACTTTCATTCACGAGGAGTATCACTGGTACGAATCGGCGCGTCCAGAACAGGTCGCGAAGGCAATCGCCGAGCTGCGAAGAGCTTATCCGGACGTGCCAGCCGGCGGGCTGGATGGTGCGTCCGACGAGCAGGGTTCGTATCTGCATATCGTCGTCTGCTATGCGGAATACCAGAAAATGAAGGCTCTGGCCGGCGAGGAGCGCGCACGGCAGTTGATGGAGTTTTGGGCGAACGACCACTACCGAAAAATCTACCGCCTAATACTCGAAAACGAGCAGGCCGTCGGAGAAGTTGTTCAACACCACGGGTTGCTGCCGAAGCCGTGATTCTGCTAAACACCAGGCGCGACGGCAACTCGAAACGCTCTCGAGCCTCAACGTACCGCGGGTCCTTGGCTGCACTTCAGCCGTTTGGGCGTTTCATTAGGGAGTTGCCGCCAAACCAGAACCCGCGACCGGATCGCGCAGGGCCGAGGTCATTTGGGGTGGTCTCGGGAGGCTTCGCGGTTGGAAGCCAAGGTCGCCGAATACCTGACAACAGGCCGCAAAAAACGATGGCCTGCCCCGCAGAGCAGCAGAGCCGCAACCAAACTGGAGGGCGAGGAGCCAGAACTTAGGAGCCAGAAGCCAGAATTGCCCGGGCATAGCGCAGCGCGCGCCATTCGCCAGTTCGTGACTGCTGCCGCCTGAAAATCTTTCCAGGCAGGAAAGAAATGGAGGTGTTGTAATACGAGTGGTGTATACTACCTGCATTCAGGACGGGAACGCCATTGCCAAATTCTGACTCCGCCAACAACCCATCCGTGCCCTGGTATGTCTGGTGCTCCGTCGCCGCCGTGACCTTCGCCATGGTCGGCACCCATTGGGACATCTCCTGGCACCAGTCCATCGGCCGCGATACTTTTTGGACTCCCGCGCACATCGCCATTCACATGTGCGGCGTGCTGGCGGGCATCTCCTGCGGCTATCTGGTCCTCTCGACCACCTTCAACCCGCAGTCCGCGCTGCGCGAATGCTCGGTGTGGCTGTGGGGCTTTCGCGGACCGCTGGGCGCCTTCATCGCCGCCTGGGGCGGAATCGCCATGCTCACCTCGGCGCCGTTCGACGACTGGTGGCACAACGCCTACGGCCTCGACGTCAAGATCCTCAGCCCTCCCCACATGGTGCTGGCGGCCGGCATCTTCGCCGTCCACGCGGGCGCGCTCATTCTGATCCTGGGGCAGATGAACCGCGCTTCGGGAGCGCTGCGCGACCGGTTGCAGATTCTGTTCCTCTACGTGGGCGGCATGATCCTGGTGTGCCTCACGATCGTCCAGATAGAGCTCACCAACCGCGTCGTGATGCACACCGCGCATTTTTACCGGGTCGTGGCGATCGTGGCGCCGCCGGTGCTCTGCGGGGTCGCGCGCGCCAGCCGGTTCCGCTGGGCCGCCACGTCGGTAGCGGGCGTCTACTCCCTGTTTCTGATCCTGATGGGCCGCATTCTGCCGCTGTTTCCGGCGGAGCCCAAACTCGGCCCGGTGTATCACCAGACCACCCAGTTCACGCCGCCCGATTTCCCGCTGCTGTTCATCGTGCCCGCGCTTCTCTTGGATCTGGTGTGGCAGCGCACCCAGCCCTGGGGAATCCTGCGGCAGGCGATCGTATCGGGCGCCATCTTCCTGGGTGCGTTCTTCCTGGTCCAGTGGCCGTTCGCGAATTTCCTGATGTCACCCGCGGCGCGCAACTGGTTCTTCGGCGCCAAGTACTTCGGTTACTACGTTTCGCCCACCTCCATCGTGGCGCGCTACCAGTTCGTGGCCACCGAGCAGGGCGCGCTATTTGCCAAAGAGCTTGGCTGGGCGGTGGTGACGGCGGTTTTCACCAGTTGGCTCGGCCTGGCCTGGGGCAACTGGATGCTGCGCATTCGCAGATAGCATGAAACTGCTGCTGGCCTTTTTCTTCGCGGTGGCACTGGCCCTGGCCCACGTGGGCAGCCCCGACGTGTTCTACGAGGGCGACGCTGGGCCGTACCGCCTCCTGATCACCATCCGTCCGCCGCAGGTCGTGCCCGGAGTGGCGGAAATCGAAATCCGCAGCACGTCCGCCGATGTCCGCCAGATCCACATTGTGCCCTTGCGCCTGGGTTTCCAGGCCCAGCAGTTCACGCCCGTTCCCGACCTCGCGCAGCCCTCCCGTGAAGATCCGCAATTCTACACGGGCTCCCTCTGGCTGATGGCGTGCTGCTCCTGGCAGGTGCGCGTGGACGTGGATGGAGCGCGCGGTCCGGGCAGGCTTTCGGTTCCCGTCCCGGCGATCGCCACCCAGATGCTGGGCATGCAGAAGGCCACCAGCATCATCCTGATGGCGCTGGGGCTGGTGCTTTGCCTCGGCCTGGTGAGCATCGCCGGAGCCGCCGCCCGCGACTCGATGCTCGAGCCCGGCAAGCAGCCCGATGCCGCCCGCGTGCGCCGCTCGCGTATCGTCATGGCCGTTGCCGCGGTGCTGGTAGCGGGGGCGGTGTGGTTCGGCAACCAGTGGTGGAGCGATGAGGCGGGCACGTTTGCCAGCCGCATATACAAGCCGCTGCGCCTGGAAGCTTCGGTGGAAGGCAGCCGCCTGGCCCTGCGCCTCGTCGATCCCGGATGGATCAACCGCAGCACCGACGACCTTCTGCCCGACCACAACCACCTGATGCACCTCTACGTGATTCGCCTGCCCGAGATGGATCGCGTCTGGCACTTGCATCCCGAACGCCAGGGCGACGGGAACTTCGCGCAGCCGCTGCCTGCCATGCCCGCCGGCCGCTACGCGCTCTACGGCGATATCGTCCACGCCAACGGCCTTCCGGAAACGGCCACATCCGAAATCGACCTGCCCGAGATCGCCGGAACTCCGCTGACCGGCGACGATGCCGGGGGAACCGCGCCGCCGTTGACAAGTGCCGACTATACGCGCACCGTCAGTCCGCTCTCGAATGGCTACCGCATGGTGTGGGATCGCGGAACCGCGCCGCTCCATGCACGGCAGGCGAGCCTCATTCGCTTCCGCGTGGAGGATTCCGCCGGCCATCCCGCCGAGGGCATGGAACTGTACATGGGGATGCTGGGCCACGCGGCCTTCGTGAGCGCCGACCGCAGCGTGTTCGCCCACGTGCATCCGTCGGGCTCGGTGCCCATGCCCGCGCTGCAACTGGCGCAGCCCGACAATCCGCACGCCGGCCACATGATGATGTCTGCCAGCCTGCCGGCCGAAGTGTCGTTCCCCTACGGCTTCCCCAAGCCCGGAGCCTACCGCATCTTCGTCCAGGTGAAGCGGGCCGGCGAGATTCTCACTGGAGTCTTTGACGCCAGCGTCGAAAAATGACGGAAGCCGTCGAAGTCCTGATCGTTGGCGCCGGCTTCTCCGGCCTGTGCATGGCCATTAAGCTCCGCGAGGCCGGCATCGAGTCTTTCCTGATCCTCGAAAAGGCCGAGGAGATCGGCGGCACCTGGTGGGCCAACCGCTATCCCGGCTGCGCCTGCGATATCCCCTCGCACCTCTACTCGTTCTCGTTCGACCGCAATCCGGACTGGAGCCGCATGTTTGCCGGGCAGCCGGAAATTCTTCGGTATCTCAAGGACTCCGCCCAACGCCACGGCATCCTGCCGCACATTCGCCTCAATACGGCCCTGCGCGAAGCCACCTGGGACGACCGCAACCAGGTGTGGCACGCCATCGCCGCCGATGGCCTCCGCATCGACGCGCGCGTGCTGGTCTCCGGGATGGGCGCGCTGCACGTGCCGCGTTATCCCGAGCTGAACGGCCTCGAGAGCGGCTTTGACTGCTTCAGGGGCCCCGCGTTCCACTCCGCCGAGTGGGATTCCAGCGTCAACCTCGAGGGCCGCAACATCGTGGTGATCGGCACCGGAGCGAGCGCCGTGCAACTCGTGCCGCAGATCGCGCCCCAGGCCGGCAAGCTGTACGTATTTCAGCGCACGCCCGCGTGGCTCCTGCCGCGGCCGGATCACCCCATCAGCGAGCGCCGACGGCAGTGGTTCCGCCGCGTGCCCGGCGCCACGTGGGCATTTCGGACGTTCCTCTTCTGGCGGCTCGAGATGTTCGTCGGCGGCTTCCTCGGTAATCGATGGGTGCGCCAACTGGGCGAGAAGCAGGCCCGGCGCCATCTTGAAAAACAGATCGCAGACCCCAAGCTCCGCGCCGCCTTGACTCCCGATTACCAATTCGGCTGCAAGCGCGTGTTGATCTCGAGTGACTTCTACCCGGCCCTGACGCGCCCCAACGTGGAACTTGTGACCGCCCCCATCGCCGAGGTGCGCGCGCATTCCATCGTCACCGCCGATGGCGCCGAGCGTCCCGTGGATGTCATGATCTACGGAACCGGGTTCCGCGCCACTGAGATCTTGCGCGGCATCCGCATCGTGGGCCGCGGCGGCGTGGAGATTCACGATGCGTGGGAGGAACGCATCAGCGCCTTCCTCGGAATCACCGTCTCGGGCTTCCCCAATTTCTTCCTGCTGCTCGGGCCGAACACCGGCCTCGGCCACAATTCCGTGGTGCTCATGATCGAAGCGCAGGTCCGCTACGTCATGAGCTGCCTGCGTCTGATGCGTCGGCGCCGCGAGACCGTGATGGAAGTGCGCGAGAGCAGCCAGCAAGGTTTCGCCGCCGAAATCCGCAATCGACTGCGCGGCACCGTGTGGGAGTCGGGCGGTTGCCGCAGTTGGTACCTGGATCCGCGGACCGGAGAGAGCCCGGCCCTATGGCCCGGGTCGGTGGTGGCGTACCAGTGGCGTACACGCGCGGTGTCGTCCAAAGACTACGAGTTTGGAGAAACACTGAATTCCGGCGGCGTTTCCACCAGCCCGGAAACCTCGCCGAACCGGACAAAGTCCCGCTGATTCCAGGTCGCCAAGACATCAGCCCCGGCTTTCACGGCACAACGGGCGTGGAGTTTCGGCGCTCGCCAGGTCAGGAGTAGACCGCTTCCGCTCTTCAGAATTGACTCAGGCGTATCGATAATGGTCACTGCCGAGGAGATCTGTTTCCATTCAGGGACAAGGCCGATTGGGATTGTGGGTTCGCGCAATCGCCGCCGCAATTAGTTCTCGGACGGTTTCTCCACATGGTCGATCAGGAACATCGTCACTGGCCCTTTCTGGGGCTCCAGTTTAAGCCCGAGTTGCTCTTGAAGAGCTGTGAAGACGGATTCGCCGTTTGAATCCGGCGCCGTAGCATTCGCCGGAGCCAAATCACTAAGCTTGTAATCGTAATAGCCAGTTAGTCCGGTCTTGTCTATCACCGGGCGCTCCACGCTGGAGGACAACTGAAGCGCCAGTTGTTCCATGTTGCCGTGAGCAACGGTCATCTGCATTAACCCGTTTTTTCCGGTTACCCCAAATGACTCTTCCGTGCCGGGGGAGCTTTCCTTTAACTTCGGTCCGTTCTTCCCGGCCACCAGCGCGTACACAGGCATTTCCCTTGTCTCGCGGTGGTGCCGCAGTTGGAACCGGTCCGCCAGCAACGTCTGAAGCATGCGGTGGACCTGCTCCATGGAAGGAGCGCTTTCACCCTCCACCTTCGCGGCAATGTCGTATCGTTCGGATTCGATCCACGCCGGCCCGCCGGAGATCTGGTATGGCTTCAAATTGTAGGCGTGTTCGATAATACCTGTCAAACCCATGGCTGAGATCGTCACTCTCGGGCCGGAAATGGACACGCCCACATTCATGCCCCTTCCAGTTCGCACCCAGCGCTTGACCGACGCTACTTCGAATTCCAGGCGGGGCGATGGTGCTGTCTGAGCTTCGACAGGAATCGTTCTCACAAAGCCGACCACGATTGGACCGGCGACTGCTGCGTAAGCTGCGGCGGCAAGCAGGATTCTCTTCCCATAGCTCAGATTTCGGATGTTGCGAGGGTTCATGATCTCAGCGATCCGTTTTTTTAGATCGGCGCCGGTTACGCCGGACAGGCACACCAGCGGCGATTCCAGGTAGAGCTTGCACACGCTGAGAATCCCTTCTGCATAAACCGACGCGTCACTGCCGGACCGCAATACTTCTTCATCGCAGGCGTGTTCCCGTTCCTCGACCAGGAGCCCCCTGATCCACCACAGCAGTGGGTAGAACCAGAAGAGGACTTCGACCAGCATGTGTATCGTGGCAGTCAGGTTATCGCGGCGGCGGACGTGACACATCTCGTGCGTGACAATCGCCGCCAACTGGGCCGGCGTTAGACGTTCCATGATGCCCTCGGGCAGCAACAAGACCGGTTCACGAATACCAAACACCCCTGGCTCGACGCGTGCCGAGGAGGACAGCACCGGAATAGGCAAGCCGAGCGCCAGTGGGGTAGCCGCGCGACGGGCCGTTCGCATCCGGCGCCAACACCGGAGCCAGAAGACAATACCCACGGCAACGCCGCACAACCAGATCCCGAACAGAACGGCCGGAACCGGATTCAACGACGGTGGCGCAACGGCTTGAGGCGCCGCAGCCGAGGTGTTGAAAGGTTGACCGATCCGCCCGGCTACAAAAAACCACTGAGGCGGCTCGCTCACCGCGGCAGCCCGCCGTCCGAGCTGACTGCCGGCGTTCACCAGCAGCGAGAACGGTATCAAGAACTTCACCGATGCTGCCAGCCAGAGCCAATACCGCACCGCGGCGCGGTTTTGCCTCAGTGGGAGCGTCAACGCCCACATCGCGCCGGCGAAAACGGTGGATTGCCAGAGGTGGTTCGCCCATGGCGAGAGATCCGCATACGTCATTGCGATTTGTCCTTTCTGGAAGGCTTCCGGAGAGTTTTCTCAGCTTCCTTTATGTCTTCCAGGGTGAGTTGCCCCGATTCCACGAGGTGTGCCATCACCAGTCTGGCTCGGCCGCCGAATACCGCCAGCAATTCGTCCACGAAGCGGCGCTGCGCATCCTTGCGCGAGATCACGGCCTCGAAAATGTTGGCGTTGCTAATCCGCTTGACGCAATGGAGCGCCTTCTTCCGCTCCAAACGATACACGACCGTTTGCACCGTTGTGTAAGCCGGTCTGCCCAGCTCGGGAAATGTCCCCTGAATCTCGCGAACAGAACACGCGCCTTTCTGCCAAAGCGCTTCCAGCACTTGCAGTTCCAGTTTGGTAAGCCTCGGTTTGAGCATTTCAATGTGACTATAGCTAAAGCGAGTCTACTATGATCATAGTCTGATTGCAAGCTCTTTCGCTTGGCGACGCTTGACCACGCGTGTTCCTCTGCCGATCGAGCCAGCCCGCCTTGCACGGGGTTTTGAAGGATGTAGTTTTCGATACGCCGGAACTGAAAAATCTCATCTCACGGCGCGGCGTGAGCGGGCTGAAGCCGACTGCAGGCTAAAGCCCAATGCCACTTAGTTTTCCCACTAACGGGCACCTGCATAAATTGTGGGGCGGACCCCCCGGTCCGCAACCCCGGTCCGCAGCCGGCCCCCTGGCCGGCTTTTCGGTAGTTGCAGGGGATTGATCCTTCGAGCAAAGAGCGGGTCCAGGGGGACCCGCGCGGACCTGGGGGTCCGCCCCACAAACTTCTCACAAATTCCAAAGCATTCCCGATATTGGGAAAACTAAGTGCGGCGGCGCCCCCCTACGGCCCCGCCCGCCGCTGCGGCCTCACAATCAAACTCGCCGGCGGCACGTTCGCGTCGAACACCACCCCGATGAACCCCATCATCATCTCTTCCCAACTCTGATCGCCCCATTTCACCGCGACGTTGGGATTCGGGTTGTAAGGGTTATTAGCCGAATTATCATGGTGCGCCGTGCACTCCAGGCGCGTGCCCTTCGGCAACTCCAGCGGCTTCGCTTCCACGTACCCGAGCTGCCAACTGAAATTGTACTTGGGCACGCTCAACAGCGTTTCGCTCTCACCGGTCGGATACACTGCCTTGAACAGAAAGTCTTTCCCACGGAGGTGCATGTGCGGCATCAGCCACACCAGCCGCACCGGTTCGGCGAACGTCAGCGCCGCGTGCGTCTCGTAATTCGGGTCGTTCGGCGGAATCTCGAAATTCTGCGTCGCCGCATTGGCCGTCAGAAACCGGTACTTCGGCGGCTTGGACGCGAGCGTCAGTCCGACCTTGGTCTTGTCGCTGGCGGCCTTTCCGTTGGTCGTGTAATGCAACTGGAAAACCAGGTCGCTGCCCGCGGGAACCAGCTTCGCGGTGTCCCCGATCGGATCGTCAAATCGCTGCTCCGGAAGTCCCGGAGCATAGGCGGTCAGCAGTTCCACGCCCGCCATGGGGTTGCCCCCGCCTCCGCCCTGCTGCTGTTGCTGCGCGCCTGCATTCGGCTGCTGCCCCGCCGGCGGAATGCGCCGGACGGCCGCGCCATTGGCGTCTCGCTCCCACACCACCGGCACAAACGGAATCCCCGGCTTCGCGTCCTTCAGGTACTGCGACCCCGGCGGCCGCACGTACACGATCACGTGATGCATCACCGCGCGGTTGCCCGGACGAACTTCGGCCGCCGTTACCCAAACATCTTTGTCGAAGTTTGTCGGAACCACAATGTACTGGTATTCCAGGATTCCCGACGCCGGCACCTCGAAGGCGTTGGGCATCTCGATGGTGACATCCGGCTTGATGTTCCATCCCGTGACGAACTGCATCGGGGCCGGCTTGTCCTTCGCATCGCCCTCCGGCGCGCCATTGTCGGCCCAACTCACCAGCGTCTTGATATCGGCTTCACTGAGCGTCCGCTCGTTTTGAAAATGGCCGTATTTCGCGTCGGCGAACCACGGCGGCATTTTCTTCGCGAGCACGGCCGCCTTCATGGCCTTGGCCCAGGGCCGAACGTCCTGGTAGGTCAGAAACGACATGGGAGCCACTTCGCCCGGCCGATGGCAGCTCTGGCAGTTCTTCTGCAGCATCGGCAGGACATCTTTGTTAAAAGTGACCGCTTTTTCGGAACCGGCCGCGGCAGCAATGACGGCGCAGCCCAGACTCAAAACGAACAAACGCATGCATCCCTCCTCTGATCAGTGGTGCCTGTTGGCAATCTTACCACGACATGCAAGGTTTTCTCCGCGCTCTCCGCCGCCTCGGCGCCCTCAGGTGTTGACTTTCTTTTTCTCTCCGCGTCTTTCTCCGCGACTCCGCGCCTCCGCGTCGAGTTCGCTACCTCCCAAACGCCAGCAGCACATTCCCCGGCAATCCCTGCCACATCCCGTACCCCGAATTCGTAAACACCATCCCGTTCGCGATCACCGGCCCCGC
>OMOG01000199.1 GCA_900290305.1 Candidatus Sulfopaludibacter sp. SbA4 | reverse complement strand
CCGCGGGAGACAAGGATGCGAAGGCGAAAGGTGACGAGCTGGTGGCCGAGCTGGCCAAGTGCCAGGACAAGCTGGGCGGCGGATATCTCAGCGCCTTTCCCATGGAGCTGTTCGACCGGCTCGATCGCTTGTCCGGGCAGCCGCGGACGGGGCCGCCCGAACTGGGCGCTCCCACCCTCCCCTGGGCGCCGTTTTACACCATCCACAAGATTATGGCGGGCCTCTACGACATGTACAGCCTGGCCGGCAACCAGCAGGCGCTGAAGGTGGTCGAGGGCATGGCGGACTGGGCCGACAAGTGGAGCGGCTCCAAACCCGAAGAGCACATGCAGCAGATTCTCAACGTGGAATACGGCGGCATCGCCGAGACGTTGTACAACCTGGCTGCGGCTACCAACAACGACCAGTGGGCCAAGGCGGGCGACCGCTACACCAAGAAGCGCTTCGTGAATCCGCTGGCCTCGCGCCGCGACGAACTGCGCGGCCTGCACGTCAATACGCATGTCCCGCAGGTGATCGCGGCTGCGCGGCGCTACGAGATTTCGGGCGATATGCGCTTCCACGACGTCGCCGATTTCTTCTGGTACGAGGTGGTGAGCGCGCGCAGCTACGTGACCGGCGGGACCAGCAACGGGGAAGGCTGGCCGACGCCGCCGCGGCAACTCGGCGCGGAATTGAAGATGAATATCTCCACCGCCGAATGCTGCTGCGTGTACAACATGATGAAGCTCACGCGGCATCTCTACGGCTGGAACGGCGATCCGCGCTATTTCGACTACTACGAGCGCGTTATGCTCAATCACCGGCTGGGCACCATCCTGCCGGAGAAGGGATACACGCAGTATTACCTCTCGCTCTATCCGGGCGCCTGGAAGACGTTCAACAGCGAGGACCAATCGTTCTGGTGCTGCACGGGCACGGGCGTCGAGGAGTATTCCAAGCTCAACGACAGCATCTATTGGCACGACGACCACGGGCTCTTCGTCAACCTTTTCATTCCATCGGAGCTGAACTGGGAGGAGAAGGGCTTCAAGCTGCGGCAGGAAACCAAGTTCCCGGAGCAGCAGAGCACCAGCCTGGTAGTGAACTCCGACAAGCCGGTACAGATGGCGATGCGGCTGCGGATACCGGCATGGCTCGACTCCGCGCCCACCGTGAAGGTCAACGGCAAACCGCTGGAGGCTTCCGCCGACCCGGGCAGTTATCTGACCATTTCGCGGACCTGGAAGAAGGGCGACCGCGTGGAGATGGCGCTGCCCATGAGCCTGAAGGTGGAAGCGATGCCCGACCAGCCGCAGACGCAGGCGTTTCTCTACGGGCCGCTGGTGCTGGCCGGCGATCTGGGGTCGGAGGGATTGACGGAACGGATGATCATCGGGCCGAACGCGCCGCGCATCAGCCGCGGGAATTTCCAGCCGCGGCCGGATGCTCCACCTCCGGTGCCGGCGATCGAGATCCCCACGTTTCGGGCGGCGGGCGCAGATCCGGCTGCGTGGATCAAGCCTGCGGACAAGGCGTTGACGTTCCGTACGTCGGGACAGCAGAAGGATGTCACGCTGGCGCCGATCAACAGTGTTTTCGGGAAGAGGTACTCGGTGTACTGGCAAGTTTCGTAGGGAGCCGGACTAGCGTCGACGAGCGGCGGACGATCCCTTCGGGAATGTGGCAGAAAGCTCGCGGGTTGCGGAGCGTCGGCTGAAGCCGGCGGCAGCCAAGATTGGCTAATGCCACATAGTTTTCTTGCCCGCTCCCTATCTGGTTCATTGGCAAGCAGTTGGCGCGATGCCGCCGGACGATTCCCAACGGTGTCAAGGGTGCCAAACCCACGCCAATTGCAAAACGGCCGTTTCGGCCAGCGGCAGAGCCGAAACAAAACTCCTTTGCAATGTTTTGGTTGCCGCCGAAACGAAAAACTATGTGGCATTGGCCAAGATTGGCTGCCCCACAAGCAGTTCAGAATCAGTGGGTTGTCCTGGGGTTTCTGGAGTGCGCCGAGAGCGCATCCGACGTGCCAGCGCTCGGTGCCGCTTCAGCCGCCCCGCATGAACGCAGCCGCGCCCCACTCCACTGCCTGGAGGTTGTCGTTCGATCCCCTTTCTGCGATAGTTGTAGATGGATGGCGCGACATGGCGAACGACACCCTTGAAATCGAGTCTGGCATTCACTTCGTCACGGATGAAGAGGGCCGGGCCATTCTGGACAGAGTCGCACGCCGCTACCTCAACATGAGCGGAGAAGAGTTCCTGCGCGCCTGGAAGGAAGGCCGTTTCTCCCAGAACGGCGGCTGCCCCGACCTGCGCGCAGAATATGTCTCGATGCTCATCCCCTTTGCTGAAGCCCTATAGTGCCTGGTGCTACTCCGAGAGAAGCGGTGGAATCGTTTCTGCGGCCGCTGCGGCGCGTCGTATCATGCATCACCCGTAGCATTCTCGATGTCCGCGGCGGTTACCATCCAAGCAAGAAGCCTCACTCGGTAATGATTGGCGACGGATCGCCAGTCCCTCTGGCTGGAACGGGCCGGCTCAGACTGGATTTCGTGCACCACTACAACGTAATCGAGATGCCCAATCAACCGGGAAGCTGGAAGGTCGGCACGGCGGCATACTTTTATGCGCTGAACGACAGCGACGACCGGGAAATTCTCACTTACCATTGGCATCCAGACGGACGAAGCCCGATTCGGTTTCCGCATCTGCACCTGGGTTCCGGCGCCGGGCGCCTGCGTTTGGATCTGGCTGCGGCGCACTGCCCGACCGGGCGAATCTCCATTGAGGAGTTCCTGCGGCTAGCCATTGTGGACTTTCGAGTGGAACCGCTGCGGCAGGACTGGGCGGACGTGTTTGCGGAAGCGCAACAGGACTTTGAGCGCTGGCGGACATGGTCATAGAGGCGCGGCGAGGAACCCGTGCACTGGCTTGTGTCACGGCGTCATGGAGAAGGATCGGCAGGCTCGCAGGAGACCACGCACGCGGCCGAATTTGCTTGAACCACTCGTGCCGCGTCGCCGGCCCGCGCGACGGCATCCCAGGCTGCGTCCGGTAACACTGCAGCTTCGATCCCGGAAACAGCCGTCCAACTCACCCTGGAGGGTCTCGGGGCTCTGCTGCGCGGCTTCCACCAGCGCTTCAAGTTGGCTTTGGATTCTGCGAACTCATCGCGCCTGGTTTCATCCAATCCAATCCTGTCACAAAAACAAAGGCTTGGTCCCTTTCCAGAAAAGGGATCGGTGGCTTGCGCAAAAAGCGAACCCGCCTACCAGCCGCCTGCGTAGCGATACTTGATCTTCTGTCGCTTTCCTCCGATCTCGAAGGAGTAAATCCAAACGGAATTTCCATCGATCTCGGCGGCATAGTTTCCCGAGCCGAGATTGCCACAACGACGAAGCCCCGTCTGGCACCACAAAGTAACTCGTTTCCCATCGGACATGATGGCGTGCACGTAAACCTGCGGAATCGATCCCACCACTGTTCTCGCTGGAAGGCCGGGAGTCGTTGTAGTTGTGCAGTTGCTGGAACCAGTGGCTGTCGCCGTCCCTCCGATCCCCGTGGCGGTTGCGCTGCCATTGCAATCAGTGGTGGACCGTGATGCGGTTTCTGGGACGGCGTAGGCGAACTGGCGCTGACCTGTTTGGGTGTTGACGACCTGGATTTGAATCTTAAATCTATCTTTTCCCTGTGCAGCGGTCGTTAGCAGGACGGCATACACGGATATCATGATCGATCTCATAGCTGCCTCTACCTGATTGTAGGCGGCGGCCTTCCAAACTCTCATTTTTTTGTGCTGATGCTGGCGCAGGTCCATAGCTTTGCCTCTCGGATTCAACCGCACCGCCTCGAAGAGCGGTGCGAACCTCGGCACAGACTCGGACGCCTTGGCGGCTGCTAGAGCGTCGTTGTTGATCGGCCAGCGCCCGGACGTAGCCGAAGCCCGCTTGTGCGGGACATGCAAACCCGATGTAGCCGCGAGGAGCAGAGCGGTAGGGGCCAAGATCTTGAGACATCGTAGGCGTGGACGACACCCGACTTATGTGAGTCGTCCCCTAAAGGGCGTACCCGCCACGTCGGGACTCAAGCCCACGGCTGCCGCCGACACTGTGGGCGCAACCGGCAGCAACATGTGTCGATACGAGTACTCGCGCGCCGCAGCGCGCGACGGACGGTGAAAGAGGCGTGCCGATGGAGAGTCGGGGCGCGGTCCCTGCCGGGAACGTCTCTTCTGGCGGCGAAGCCTCGCCGGGCCACCAGGAAGACACTCTCGGAAGAACATCCGCAAGCTATCGGAAATAGTGAGAGCTAGGGCCGGCGGGTAGTGGTGCTTTAGCGTGGAGATTGCAATGTGCAATAAGACTGACGACAGGATCGCGGTTGACAGGCCCGCCGTCATTCGGGCGGTTCGGGAGGTCCTGATGGAGGAGTTCGCGTGCGGCTTGCCCGATGGCGCAAGGCTTCTGCCACCCGAGGCTGAGAGATTAGGCGATTACGTACTTGGTCTCTTGGAGCGCGCGGAAGAACCAGACGGCGGGACGTCTCAATCAGTCCAAGAGTCTGGAAGCGGGAATTACCACGCGGGTGTGGGATCTGGCGGACCTGCTTGCGTAGCCGGGATATAGCGGTAAGATCCTGGGTCCTGTCGAAGCGCGTAATGCAGCTCAGGGCCGTCCCATCCTTCGAGCTCAAGCTTCTCCAAGTACCAACGCACGGTAAACCGGTTTCCCCTCATGTCCCAGTATTCAATTTCCAGCGGGAGCGGCTCGCTGAACAAAGCGAAGAATTCGTACAGCACATCGCGGTTTGTTCCAGAAGCGTCACGAGTGCTCGCGGATATACGCAGCGGCTCGTTGGGCCGGATTGATCGTCGCGGATCGAAGGTCAAGAAAAAATCCGACCTAGAGACGCTTTGGATTCTCAATTCCGCCACGTTCTTGTCGGACGTCAATAGCAGTCCGCCACGAGGGTTGTCTATCGCTTTTTCCCATTCCAATCTAATCTGAGGGCCGTTGTCGGCTAGCCGCCGCTCCGCATCCCGAACTTGTTCCTGTTCCGCGGCCAACTTCTCGCGAACACCTGCAAGCGCTTCGAGGATGCTAGCGCGCTCCTGAAGGAGCGAGTTGTGCATTCTCCACGGTGCACGCACTGCGTAAGAGCCGAGGTAGCAAAGCAAGACCATCGCTACGGAGACTGCTGCCAGCAAAATTCTAAGGGAGACCTGTCCGGTTGGGATCAATCCGAATACCTTGTACAGGAAAACTCCAATTGTGGCGACGGTTACGGCGATCACGGCCCACTCCAAGCGGCGGCCGGCGTCCGTCCGTATCTGCGCGAAAACACGTCGGTAATACCGGCCAAAACCTTCAGTGGCCACTTTTTGCGCGCGCTCATCGGCTATAATTCTCCATAGCCGCCTGCTGAGCGTGACTCGCCTTTCGTAAAATCGGCGGGGCGGCTCTTTTCGGGAACGCCCCGTTTGGTTCTATCGACAGTCTACCGTCTGGCGGACTGCGCGGGCGTCTTCAAAGTGCTGATTGCAGATTGCAATCTCCACGCTAAAGCACCACTACCGGCCGGCGGCAAGACCGCCGGCGTTACCGGGTAGACTGGTACGAGTGGAAGAAGAGGTCCTTGGCAAGGCATACGACGGGCGCCTGATGCGCCGGCTGATGGGCTATATGCGCCCCTACCGGATGCTGGTGGGGATCTCGCTGGTATTCCTGCTGGCGCAGTCGGGATTGCAGGTGCTCGGCCCGCTGCTGACCCGAATCGCGGTCGACAAGTATCTGCAGCGCGCCTCCTACAGCGCTCCGCTGTTTCTGGATCGGTTGCTGCCCGCCGACCCGTGGAACGGTCTCACCAGGATCGCGCTGCTCTACCTGGCGATGCTCTTCGGCATATTCCTCTCGGAGTTTGCCCAGACCTACCTCATGCAGTACACCGGCCAGCTTGCCATGTTCGACCTGCGCAAACAGCTCATGGAGCACCTGCAGCAGCTCGACCTGGCGTTCTACGACCGCAACCCGGTGGGCCGGCTGGTGACCCGCGTGACCACCGACGTGGACGTTCTGAACGACCTGTTCGCGTCGGGACTGGTGACGATTCTGGGGGACGTGCTGGTGCTGGCGTTCATCCTGGCGATCATGTTCCGCATGAGCCCGCAGCTTACCGGCATCATGCTGGCGGCCATGCCCCTGGTCATCCTGGTGACGGTGGTGTTCCGCCGTACGGTAGCGCAAAGCTATCGCCGTATCCGCGTGGCCATCGCCAAAATCAACTCCTACCTGCAGGAGCACATCACCGGCATCGTGGTGCTGCAACTGTTCAATCGAGAGCGGCGCAGCGCGGAAGAGTTCGAGCGCATCAATCGCGAGCACATGGATGCATACAAGGATGCCATCACGGCTTACGGCTGGTTTTACCCGGTGGTGGAATTCATCTCCATGATAGCGCTGGCGGGAATCCTGACCTGGGGCGGATTCCGCATCCGCGGCGGCGCCCTGACGCTGGGGGTGGTGGCCGCGTTCCTGCAATACGGCCTGCGCTTCTTCCGGCCGATTCAGGATCTCAGCGAGAAGTACAACATACTGCAATCGGCCATGGCTTCGTCGGAGCGGATCTTCAAGTTGCTCGATACGGCACCGGCGCTTCTGCCGCCAGCGGTGGCGCGTCCCATGCCGGCGGCGATCGCGGAGATCGAATTCGACCACGTCTGGTTCGCGTACCAGGACGAGGACTGGGTGCTGCAGGACGTGAGCTTCAGCATCGCGCCGGGCGAAACGGTGGCGATGGTGGGGCATACCGGGGCGGGAAAGACGACGATCATCAGCCTGCTGCTGCGCTTTTACGACGTGCGGCGGGGCAGCATCCGGATCGGCGGGGTGGACCTGCGCGAGTTCGATCCGCTGGAGTTGCGGCGCCAGTTCGGCGTGGTCCTGCAAGACCCCTATCTCTTCACCGGTACGCTCGAAGAGAACATCCGCCTGGGCACGGAGGCGATCGGGCGCGAAGAGGTGGAGGCGGCCGCGGAGCGGGTGAATGTCGCCGATTTCGTCCGCAGCCTGCCGCAGGGATTCGCCCACCCCATTCGCGAGCGCGGCAGCGGGCTTTCCACCGGTCAGAAGCAACTGATCAGCTTCGCGCGGGCGCTGGCCCGCAATCCGCGATACCTGATTCTGGACGAAGCTACCTCCAGCGTGGACACCGATACCGAATTCCGCGTGCGCGAGGCGCTGGGACGGATGGTGGAGGGCCGCACCTCGATCATCATCGCGCACCGGCTATCGACCATACAGCGGGCGAACCGCATTCTGGTGATGCACAAGGGCCGCCTGCGCGAATCGGGCACGCACCAGGAACTGCTCGCCGAGCGCGGCATTTACTGGAAGCTGTATCAGCTTCAGTACAAGGATCAGGAGCTGCGGACGCCCCCGTCCGCGCGCGATCCCCTGGTCACGGCCCTGCGGCCGCAGGCAAGAGCGAGTTCGTGAACGCCCCAACTCAGTACGTGGTTTCGTAAAAACGCTAACGTATTTTTCAGGGCGCCGAGCAAGCGTCGACACGAGTGTCGACGCGGCAGGCACGAGTGCCTGCGCCACGGTTCGATACGAGATGGTATTTATGAAATGGCGCGCTAAGTCTCCGGGCGACCGCTCCCTTACGGTCGCGGCTCCGCAGTACGTTAGTGAACTTCTGAACCGGTGTACGAAATCTACGAAATCCCGAAGCTTGGCGGGGAGCTGAAACAGGAGTAAAATGCGGAGAATAGGGTGGGGGCTGACGGGCGTTGACGGAGGGGGCCATACAGACGGGGAGCGCAACTCCGCGGCGCCGGGAGGTGTTTGTAAAAGCCATGCGGATGCGAGTTGCGTTGGTTGCTTTGCTGGCGCTGGCGGTTTTCGGCGGCCGGCGATTGCTCTACCCCCAGACTTCCACTCCGGCGGCGCCCATCACGTCGCCGAACACGCAGTCCTTTCTGTTGATCCTGGGCATCGGAGAAAAGACCGATGTCAACTGGGATGGCTCCATCACCGCCGCCGGCGGCACCATTCTGAGCCTGACGGGCTGGCGGCTTTGGGACACGGATTCCATCACGGGGACGTCTAGCTGGAAGCTGACCATGCGCATGACGGCGGCCGGGCCCAACGAGACGGGGGTCGATCTCTATCAGGAGACCGGGCTGATCGTCACCATCGCCCAAAGCAGCACGCCCGTCACCTTCAACGTCACGACCACGCAGGGCAGCTTCAGCTTCACGTCCCAGGACGTTTCGTTCGGAGGCAGCAAAACGTTCACCATGCCGAACGGCAGGCTGGCGTTGGTGATGCCCACGGCCGCTCCGCTGCAATTGACGTCCTCCGACGAAGAAGAGGATTTTCCGGCGATGGCGCAATCGGGCGACGACGTCTACCTGGCCTACACGCGATTTGTCCACGGCGACCGCACCCTGGCGACGGGCATCAGCGGCCTGAAGACGGCCATCACTAATTTCTCCTTCTTGAACCGCCCCACCGGGATGGATCAAATCCTGCTGCTGCACTATTCGAAGGCGCAGCGCGTCTGGACCGGACCTTTTGCCGTGACCACGCCGACAGAGGACGAGATGCGCGTGGCTGTCGCCATTGACGGCCAAGGGCGCGCCTGGGTCTTCTATTCCACCCAGCGCAACGGGAATTTCGACATCTACGCCCGCAATTCGCTAGCCAACGGGACCATGTCTTCGGAGATCCGCCTCACCACCGATCCGGGCACCGACGTCTATCCCGCAGCGGCCACCGACGCCACGGGCCGCGTGTGGGTCGCCTGGCAGGGATACCGCAACAACAACCTGGAGATTCTGGCCGCGGCCCAAACCGGCGATACGTTCACCAGCGAGTCGGTGGTGTCCACGTCTCCGGCCAGCAACTGGGAGCCGGCCATCGCGGCGGCGCCCAACGGGGAAGTGTCCATTTCGTGGGACACCTACGACAAGGGCGATTATGATGTCTACCTCCGCCGCGTGCGATTCACCGACCAGATCGGCATGGACGACCCCCTCCCGATCGCCGCAACGCTCAGCTTCGAGGCACGCAGCTCGCTGGCTTACGACGCGCAGAGCCGTTTGTGGATTGCCTACGAGGTGTCCGGCCCCAAGTGGGGCAAGGATTTCGGAGCCTACGACACTACAGGGATCGCCATCTATCAGAACCATACCATCCAGGTGCGCTGCCTGATGGGGAACGATCTGTACACCACCACCCAGGACGTTGCGACGGCTTTACCGGGCGCGCCCAACACGCAGTTGTTCCTGCCGACGATCGCGGGGCCGTACGCCGCGCAACCCGATCCCACCCTGGCCCAAAAGCGCCAGCCGAACAGTGGCGCCGGGGCTCCCGACGCACCCAAGAACACGTTTCCCCGCCTGGCTACCGATCCCGATGGCACGGTGTATCTGGCGTTTCGCCGGCCGACGGGCTCGGTGGGGATCTCCCAAAGCGCCGCCACGGGACAATCCATCGGCACCATCTGGGTCGGCTCCATGGTCTACTACGATGGCGCGCAATGGCATGGCCCGGGCGTGCTGGCCAATTCAGATGGCCTGGGCGATAACCGCCCGGCGATTCTTCCGCTGGGCTCGGGCCACCTGCTGATTGGCCAGGCCACCGATCACCGCCTCTCGCCGCTGCCCAACGGGACGCCGCAGGTGGATGGCGCGAACTCGGACATCTATGCGCTGGACTTGCAGGTTTCCCGGCAGCAGCAGTCTCCGCAGTTGCAGAAGATCGGGCAGGTGACCCCCGCCGCGCCCGACCCGGCGGCGGCCGCCGAAGCTGCATCGAACGCCCTGGCTCGCAGCTACCAGCCGACCGTCAACGGACAGCAAATGCAATTGCTGCGCGGCGATTTTCACCGCCATACCGAGCTTTCCTTCGATGGCAAGGGCGATGGGCCGCTGGTGGATGCCTACCGCTACTCCATAGACGCCGCATCCCTGGGCTGGTACGGCTGCTGCGATCACGACGATGGCAGCGGCCGCGAGTACTCCTGGTGGATGCTTCAGAAGTTCACCGATGCCTACACGCTGCCCTCGAAGATCCTCCCCATGTACTACTACGAGCGCAGCGTTACTACTACGAGCGCAGCGTCAACTATCCGGAGGGTCACCGCAACGTGCTGTTCACCACGCGCGGCATCCGGCCCCTGCCGCGCCTTCCCATCTCCGGCGCCACACCGCCTCCCGGAGGGGCTCCTGACACCAACATGCTGTACGCCTATCTGCACTTCTTCACCAACGCGGGAATTCCCGGCATCTCGGCGCCGCACACCAGCGCCACCGATCAGGGGACGGATTGGCGCAATAACGACCCGGTGGTAGAACCGTTCGTCGAGATCTATCAGGGAGACCGCCAGGACTACGAGGGATTGCCCGACTCGCCGCGCGCCAACACCCCCACCGATTCCATCTCGGGGTACGAAGCCGCCGGCTACGTCACCACAGCGCTCGGCATGGGATATCAGCTCGGCTTCGAAGCCTCCAGCGACCATATCTCCACCCATATATCCTTCACCAATGTCTGGGTATCGTCGCTGACTCGCCCGGGGATCATCGCCGCCATGAAAGCGCGCCATCTCTACGGTTCCACCGATTACATCGTGGCGGACTTCCGCAGCGGGACTCACTTCATGGGCGACTCGTTTACCAACACCGGCGCGCCGGTGTTCTCGGTCCGGCTGTTCGGCACCAACCCGTTCCAGAAGGTGGTCCTGGTGAAGAACGGCAACGTGATCTACTCTACCAGCGGCGACCGGGTACTCTCGTTCAGTTACTCGGACACGACGGCGAAGAGCGGCGACAAAGCATATTACTGGGTGCGGGGCGTGCAGACCGATGGCCAGGTGGTGTGGGTGAGTCCGATGTGGGTGACCATACAATGAAGATCGCGCCAATGAAAATCGCGATTGCCTGTCTGTTGGCTGCGGCTCTGCGCGCCCAGACGCCGGTCCAGCCGGTCCAACTGGCCCTGCCGTGTCCTCCGTGGGAATCATCGAGGACAATTCGGGCAACCCCGTCCTGCTTCGTGGGCTCAACCGCAGCGGCACGGGATACGGGAACGCCGATGCCACCGCCACCGATGCGGACTATGCCGCCCAGAACCAGTTGCTCTCGATGAACCTGGTACGGATCTTCGTGAACGCCGCGTGGTGGACCAACAACGTGCAGGTGCCGATTGCCAACCTGGGTTACCAGGCCTACATCGACGGGCTTATCCAACGGGCCAAGAAGTACGGCAACTACGTGCTGATCCTGAAAGCCGGCCAGTTTCCCGACGCTCCCTGCGGCGCCAGCGGCACGAACTGTCCCGCGCCCAACCAGGGAGATCTGAATTGCGCGGCCAGCGGTTCGCCGACGTCTGCAGTGTGCCTGGCGCAGTCCACCACCGGCGCCACCGTGGACACAGCGTTCACATTTTGGGCGGCATTCGCCAAGCAGTACGCGTCCGACCCCGCCATCCTCTACGACACCTGGGAAAACATGAACATCGACAGCAACACGTGGAGCGACGGCCAGAACCAGTTGATCGCGGCGATCCGCGACTACAGCCCGCAGTCACTCATTTTCGTGGAGGACACCGGCACGGCGTTCGAGTCAATCGTTTCGGGATCGCTGCCCGACCTGGCCTGGCAAAACGTGGCGTGGAATTTTCACCTCTACACCGCGTCCACCGGGACTTGTACCGAGCCGGCGTCGGCGCGGTATAACAACTGGCCCCAGAACTTCGACCCCCTGGTGATCTACGCGCATTCGCACGGACACGCGGTGGCGATTACCGAGTGGGGTGGCTGCAACGATCCCGAGCCGTACCACACCAACATCACACAGTATGCGCAGGCCCACTCACTCGCGCTGGCTTACTTCGATAACACTTATTTGATCACCGGGTCGGGCGCCGCGGCGCAGTTATCGGCGATCGGCGCGAAGGTGAAGACGGCGTACACGGCTATCGCCGCCGGCGCGCCCGGCACGGTGACCAGTGTTTCCTCGGCGAACAGCTCACTGACTCTGGCCCCGGAAGCCATCGCGGCGGCATATGGAACGAACCTTGCGACGTCATTGCAGTTGCCGGCCCCGGGTCCGTTGCCCACTAACATCGGGGGCACCACCGTGACGGTTACGGACGCGGCCGGAATTGTGCGGCAAGCGGAACTGTTCTTCGTGTCACCGACGCAAATCGACTACCAGATGCCTCCGGGGGTGGCAGTGGGCACGGCATCTGTCACGGTCTCGGTGAATGGCGATCCAGTGGGCTCCGGACCGGTTCAAATTGCGCCCATATCGCCGGGTTTCTATACCGCAAGCCAGGACGGCAAGGGTGCGCCTGCCGCCATCGCGGTGACGGTGCATGCGGACGGGACCTCGGCGTTCGTATACACTTTTCAGGGCAATGCCGCCACGGGATTCACGCCGTTTCCCATCGACCTGGGAGCGTCCACGGACCAGGTGGTTCTGGAGCTTTACGGCACGGGGATCCGCGGCCGCAGCTCGCTGGCAAACGTCCTCTGCAAGATCGGATCTACCACCGTGCCGGTATCGTACGCGGGCCTGGCGCCCGGGTCTGTCGGCGAAGACCAGGTCAACATCCTGCTGCCGCCGTCTTTTCGGGGCTCTGGCAATGCCAGCGTCGCGATCACGGTGGATGGACAGGCCGCGAATGTGGTGACGATTGCGTTCAAGTAGCGGGCGGAGGGGGAAAGCAAGCCATTTGTCAACGGCTTTGGACGGAACCTGACATTCCAGGCTGCGCTATCATAACAGCCGTGGATTCGATCCTTTCCTATACTCAAGCGCACCTGCCCCAACTTACGGCGATGATCCGGGAGTTCGTGGAGTGTGAGTCACCGAGCGACGACCCGGCGGCGGTCGATCGCTTTGTCGAACTGGTCTCCGATATCGTCGCGCCGATGGGCCAGGTGAAGACGTTTCCCGGAGGCAGGTTCGGCCGTCTGCTGGTAAGTGAGATGTCGCTACCGGGGCGGAGGAAGAGCGGCCAGATCCTGGTGCTGGGCCATTCCGACACGGTGTGGCCGATGGGCACCTCGATGACGATGAAGTTTCGCGAGGCGGACGGGCGACTGTGGGGACCGGGCGTGCTGGACATGAAATCCGGGATCGCGTTCTTCATCTTCGCCGTGCGGGCCCTGCGCGACCTGGACATCCCGGTGGCCTCGAAGGTCCTGCTGCAACTGAATTCCGATGAGGAGGTGGGGAGCGAGGCGTCGCGGCCGCTCACCGAGAAGAACGCGGCTCGCAGCAAGGCGGTGCTGGTGCTGGAACCGGGCACCGGTCTCACGGGGAAACTGAAGACGGCGCGCAAGGGCGTGGGCGGTTTCAAGGTGGTTGTGCGCGGGCGGGCGTCGCACGCCGGAGTGGATTTCGAAGCCGGCGCCAGCGCGGTGCTGGAGCTTGCGCGGCAGATCGAACGCATCGCCGGATTCACGCAAACGGCGCGCGGCATCACCGTCAATCCAGGTGTGATCTCGGGAGGCACGCGCACCAACGTGGTGGCGGCCGAAGCGCGCGCGGAGATCGACATTCGCGTGCTGCGCCTGAAGGATGCGCCGGCCCTGCAGAGGAAATTCCGGGCGTTGCGGCCGTTTGACCGGCGCTGCTCCCTGGAGGTGACCGGCGGTTTGAACCGGCCGCCGATGGAGCGGTCGGCGGGTATCGTGAAGCTGTTCCGGACGGCGCAAAAACTGGCGCGCGAGGTGGGCGTGGAGGTGGAGGAATCGCTGACCGGAGGCGGCTCGGACGGTAATTTCACCGCGGCAATGGGAGTGCCGACGTTGGACGGTCTGGGCGGGGTGGGCGAAGGCGCGCACGCCGCCAACGAGAGCATCCTGGTGGAGCGGATGGCGGATCGTACGGCGTTGATCGCGAAGCTGCTCGCGGCGCTGTAAGCGGCAAAACGCTCAATCCCAAGCGTCAAAGCCACGCTTGGTTTCCTTTACGGCCTGCGCGCGTACGACTCCGGCCTGAGTGTCAAGATGGCGCTTGAAGGCTCTGGAGACAGAACGTGGGGCACCTCGAGCGCGCGCAAACTCCCACCATACGATCAGACCCAGGGGAGCGATGATGACGCAGAACAAACCGATGATTACGCCGTTGGGCATTTACCAGCGTAAGCGGACAGGTTGAACCATACAACGATGTCTTTGGTGGATGGCTGCCGGCTGTGCTGCCGTTGAGCGCCTCCAAAAACACCCTGAATCCGCCCCCCTCCAAAAAGACGGTCACAGATTTTCGGGAAAAATTTTTGAATTATTAAAGCATTCTTTATCTTGCACATAGTCATTTTTGATAGTGCGTGACTGGCATGGTCTAAGGATACTGTCCAGCTACACTAAAGTCAGCAGAAGAGTTCCGCTTCTCCGCCGCGCCGGAGCACCCACAAGGGGTCCGGCGCGAATTTCTTTTTTAGGGAGGTAAAGAGTGAAGATGTTTCCCCGTTCGTTTTTCGCAACAGTGGTGTTGCTGGCCGCGCCCGCCTGGGGTGGCCCGCCCCTCACGACCGTTCAGGACGTGCTTTACAAGGCCGATGGCACACGCTTCAACGGCACTTTGACCATCAGTTGGACTAGTTTCGAGGCGTCCGACCTGTCCTCGATCGCCACGCACAGCATCACCACGAAAGTGGTGGATGGCAATCTGTATGTGCAACTCGTCCCTACCACCAGTAGCACCCCCGCGGTGTTCTACTCGGTAACTTACAACAGCGATGGCCGCATCCAGTTCTCCGAGACCTGGTCGGTTCCCGATAGCCCGCTGCCGTTGCGCTTGCGGGATGTCCGCGTCTCGCCGTCGGCTCTGGCCGCGAACGACAGCGGCACAACCGTCCAGGAGTCCGATGTCATCGGGCTCGTGTCCGACCTCGGTGCGCGGCCGATCAAAGGGCCGGGCTTTGCGGCCAGCCGGGTGGCCGTGGTGGATTCCACCGGCGTGCTCGAATCGGTGAGCGGCACTACGTCCGATTGTGTTCACGTCGACGGGTCCTCAGGGCCGTGCGGCGGCCAGGCACCATCCTTTCTCGATGGCGACTCGCCGAGCGGGATCGTGGACGGCTCCAATACCGTCTTCACGCTTTCCGCCACGCCGAACCCGCCCACCAGCCTGGCCGTGTATCGCAACGGCCTGCTCCAGAAGGTCACCCAGGATTACACCTTCGGCGGAAATACGGTGCAGTTTACGGCCGCTTCGACGCCCCAACCGGGCGATACCCTGCTGGCTTCCTACCGGCTCACCGGCACCGGTTCCGGCACCGCGCAGATGTTTCCCGCCCCGCAGGTGCTGTGCAGCGGGACGGGAGCGGCCACCGCGAGCACGACTCTCGGCAGCATGGGGCTGTGCTCGATACCCGCCGGAGTCCTGCTGCCCGGGGACCGCGTGAATGTGCGGTTCGACCTGTCGCACCAGGGGACGGTCTCCGGCTTCAGCTTCGAAGTCCACTGGGGAGCCACGGTGGTGGGGCACCGCGATGCTGCGGTCTCGGACACGTTCGTCACCGGGCGTGCCGATGCCGGGATTCTGGCGAGCGGCTCCCAATTGAGCTTTCAGAGTTGGGGCGCGGTGCTGCCGTTCACCGCGGGAGTCTCCAGCGCCGGCGACGCGTATGCCACCGGATTGACCGTCGACTTTCAGGGAAAGCTGGCGCAAGCCGGCGACACCCTGACGCTGGTCAGTTACACAGTGGTGCGCCTGCCCTGAGGTGGGACAGGCGATCGGTTTTTGTCGCCTGTCAACCCGCCAGGCTTTTGGCCCGACCCTGCCCTGTTGGACAAATTGTTCACTTAGAGGATTTGGCCAGTCTTGGTGGGGCAGGCTTCAGCCTGCCAAACGGGGGCCGCGCGAGAACGGCCCCCTACTTTTCCAGTTCCACGTTCTCGTAGAGATCCGCGAGCAAGAGGCGGCATCCGACCGATTGTAGGTCGAGGACGTCTTCCAGCCGATCCGCGGATGTCAGGAGCCACCCGCCGCCGGGTAGGCGCGTATACAAGTCGACATTAAGCCGGTCGGACGAGACCAGCAAGTATTCCGTGGACGATTCTATGGACTGGTAAAGGTGGAACTTGCGCCCGCGATCATAAGCTTCTGTCGAGGGAGCGATTACTTCGACAATCAGAGTCGGGTTGAGCAGGGTCTCCTTCTGATCGTCCAGAAACTGCCGCTCGCCGTAAACGGCAATGACGTCGGGACAGACGTGGGGTTCGGGCGCACTCACACGCACCCCCATATCGTGCGCAAAAAGGCGGCATGGGCCAGCCCGGAGCTGAGGGTGAAGTGCGGCCACCAGGTTCACTACCAAGAGATTATGGTTTTCTTTCACATCCGCCACGGCGACCATATCGCGATCCATGCGGAACATCTTGCCCTGGTAGTATTCGCTTTTGAATTCGGCCTTACGCTCGATTTCCAGGTATTGTTCGGGGGTCAGGAATGTCTTCGCGTCGGTCGACACGGACGGCCTCTCAAGGACCACCTTACCACGAGCGCCCACGATTGACATCCCGACAAATCTGTTATACAACATAATTGATGTACAACAAATCGGTCGTAATTCTCGCCAACCAGGTCGGCCCTCCCGTGCGGGGCGTCCAATGCTTCGGCCGCGACCAGTTCATCGATCTGGTCTGGGAGAAGCTCAGCCTCGGGCACGTCCTGCTCACGGCGCCACGCCGTTTCGGCAAGACCAGCATCATGTACAAGCTGGTCGACGAGCCACGATGGGAGTATCAGGCGCTCATCGCCGACCTGGAATACCTGCGGGAGCCGGCCGATCTCATTACGCTCTTCACCGAGCTTCTGATGCGCAATCCCGTGACCTCGCGGTGCCTGAAAGGGGTATCGTTTCTTTCGGGCCGGCTTTGGTCGCGGTTTCGCGAATCGGTGGAAGAGGTAGAACTGCACAAACTCCGATTCAAGCTCCGCGACGAACTGCGGCCCCACTGGAGAGAGAGCGGCGATGAGCTCTTCGACCGATTGGCAGGTTGCGGACATACCATCGTGTTTCTGCTCGATGAATTCCCGATGATGATCGACGGGATGACGCGGCGGGATGGGGGTGTCGAGGACGCGCGCGCCGTCCTGCGGTGGCTGCGCGCCGTGAGGCAAAGGCCGGAGTGCCAGAACATTCGCTTTCTGATTGGAGGATCCGTGGGCATCGGCGCGATCTTGCGAAAGCTCGGGGAGGTGAGCTCCATTAATGACTTCGAATCGCTCAAGCTCGAACCGTTCTCCCGCCCGACGGCGCTACGGTTTCTCGCCGGTCTTGCCGAGGGCCAACAAACGGATCTGTCGCTTGCCTGCCAGCGAAAAATGCTGGACCTGGTCGGGCTGCCGATCCCTTATTTCTTGCAGGTATTATTCTCCGAGGTCCGCAAGGTTCACCTGCAAGCCGGCACCGCCATCACCACACGCTTGATCGAACGGGTGTATCACGAGCGGCTGTTAGGCGTGGAGTGCAAGACCTACTTCGACCACTATTACGGTCGGATCCGCGACTACTACGCTCGCGACCTGGAGCGCGCCATCAAGCGGATGTTGCGGGAAGTCGCGGTGATGACGGAGGTCAGCCGCGAGGCGTTCTACCAGATCTACAGAAAGGAGGCCGGTGCGTCAGCGACGGCCGAGCAGTTTAACGACGTGGCGGCGGAGCTCGAAAATGATTTCTACGTTCGGCCCAGCACGGATGGCAAGCACTATACCTTCGCCTGCAAGATCCTGCGGGACTGGTGGCTCCGCTACTACGGCATGGAGTACGGTGACTAGCCATGGAGTTCTTCTACAACGTCGATGCCCTTTCCCCGGAGCGTATCAAGCATACCTTTGTTGGGCGGCAATGGCTCCTGGACGACCTGGTCGGCATTCTCAAGAAGCAGCCCAAGGGAGCCGGAGTCCAGCACGTCCTGATCGTCGCCCCCCGCGGCATGGGAAAGACCACCGTATTTTTGATGTTGGGTTTCGCCGTCGAGGAGTCGCCGCTCAGGAAGAGATGGCAGGTCGTGCGCTTCCGCGAGGAGTCCTACTCTATCACGGACGCAGGCGAGTTCTGGATGGAGGCCATTCGTCAATTGAGTCTCACGGTCGCCGACCGGGAATTGGAAGCGCAGATGAAGAAACTGGCCGCGGAGTGTCGCGCGAGCGGTGAGCTGGAGTCGGGGATGGTGGCATTACTCAAAGACTGGGCCCACAAGCACCGCACCCGCCTGCTCCTGTTGGTGGAGAACTTCGATGAGATCCTGAGCCAGATCCACAGTGAGGAAGAAAGCTCACGGCTCCGAAATGTGCTCATGAATGACGGCACCGTCATGCTCATCGCCGCGGCCACCAGCTTCTTCGAGGAAACCCGCGGGTACGACAAGCCGCTGTACAACTTCTTCAAGGTTTACAATCTTGAGGGCCTCGCCCAGGCGCAGACGGAAGAACTGCTGTACCGCCGCGCGGAGCTGGACGGGAACATGGATTTCCGCGAGTACCTCAAGGCCAACGCCGGACGCGTACGGGCTCTGAGCCATTTCACGGGCGGCAATCCGCGCCTCGTCCTGATGCTCTACGCCGTGCTCGCGGATGCCAATCTGGTTGAGGTGAAGACCGGTCTCGAAAAGCTGCTCGATGAAGTCACGCCGTACTTCAAGGCAAAGACCGAGATCTTGGCGCCACAACAGCGCAAGATCTTGGACCAAATTGCCCGCGAGAGCTCACGCACTAGTGTAGGACAAAGCCCCACTGCGATCGCGCAGGCCATCCGGCTGACTCCGAACCTGGTAAGTTCCCAGTTGCAGCGCATGGCCAAGACGGGGTATGTGCGGGCCGTGAACGTGCGCGGGAGAACAGGGTACTATACGCTGTCTGAGCCACTCTTCGCCCTCTGGTACCAGATGCGTTTCGGCAGAGAGGCACGGGAACGCATGCAGTGGCTGGTGGAGTTTCTGCGTGCGTGGTATGACCAGAGGGAATTGGGGACGGAGACGGAGCGGCTTTGTGACCGAATGAGTGAGTTGCTGATGGCGGGGCAGCGCCAGGCAGTGCGCGAAGGACTTGAGTACGGCCGTTTGCTAACAGAGGCTATGACGGACCAGCCCGCGCAATTCCGTGCGAAAGTACGGATCGCCCTACATCATTTCGAAGCCGAGGAATGGCAATCAGGATTGCGGTTGCTCGATGAGCTGATCAATTCTGGCTGTCAGGGCGACGAACTCTCGGCTGCCTACGCCTTTCGAGCGACTGTACAGGCGGCGATCGCCCCGCCGGTAGACGCTCTGGTCGATATCGACAAAGCGCTGCAGCACGGGAGTCGTGACGTCGGAGTCCTGTGGCAGCTTAAGGCGGACCAACTACTCAAGCTTGAGCGTTTCGCCAAGGCGCTGGAGGCCGCTGATCGAGCGCTTGAGCTGAGAGACGCGACAGCCGACAGAGGCGAGGTCCAGAGAGTGCGTGGGATCGCATTGTTCAAGGTCGGAAGATGGATGGAAGCTCGGGCTGCGCTCGGGGAGTTCTTGCGAATAAAGCCCGATCATCCTAAAGCCGACATGTTGAACCAAATGATGAGAGTGGCGGATCGAGCCGATGACTATGAGCGGCACTTGCAGGTCGGTCTCCAGCGCTGGCCCGGAGATTCTTTTGTACGAGATTTCGTCCTCTCTCACCGTTTGCTTACATCCGTTGAGCTAGGGGACGACAGTCGCATCGCAGGATACTGGGGTGAACTTTCCAATCAGGAGTCAGGCGGCGAATGGCTTAGAACATTCGTGTACGTCATCTCCACCCTCGTTCAAAGCAGCCAACCGTCCCTTGTCAGGAAAATGATCGCGAAATTAGGGGACCATCCCCAGCTCTTCCCCCTGCGCCTCGCACTCGAATACCTCGACACTCACGATCGAGACCTCATCGAGAAACTATCACCCGAAGTGCGAGGCGTGGTGGAAGACATTGTCCAACGCCTGGAAAAGCAATGACTGACCTACGCGGTCCGCTGCATCTCCGACTTGTCGCCCGAGATCGCGGCCTGCGCCGCCGCCAGCCGCGCGATCGGCACGCGGTAGGGGGAGCACGACACGTAGTCCATGCCCACGCGATAGCAGAACTGCACCGAGCTGGGCTCGCCGCCGTGCTCGCCACAGATGCCGATTTCCAGATTGGGCCGCGTCTTGCGTCCCAACTCCACGGCCATCTTGATCAGCTTGCCGACACCTTCCTGATCCAGCACTGCGAACGGGTCGCTGGGCCAGATCTTGCGGTCTTCGTAGTCCTTCTTGAAGCTGGTATAGTCGTCGCGAGAGATGCCCATACAGGTCTGAGTCAGATCGTTGGTGCCGAAGCTGAAGAACTCCGCTTCCTTCGCCACCGAGTCCGCGGTCAGCGCCGCGCGCGGAATCTCGATCATGGTGCCGACCATGTACTTCAAGTCCTTCATGCCGGCCTTGGTGAGCACTTCTTCCGCCACCTGAACCACGATCTTCTTCTGGTTCTCCAGTTCCTTGACGCCGCCTATGAGCGGGATCATGACTTCCGGAATCACCTTCTTGCCCTTCTTCGCCACCTGCACGGCAGCCTCGAAGATGGCGCGCGCCTGCATCTCGGTGATCTCGGGATACGTCACACCGAGACGGCAGCCGCGATGCCCCAGCATGGGGTTGAACTCGTGCAGCTCTTCCACGCGCTTCAGCAGTTCGGGCAGCACCGTCTTGAGGGTCTTCACCTCGGCGCCGAACCGCCCGTACGTTGCCACCATCTCCTTCTTCTTCTTGATATCCGCGTAGGGCAGAATAGCGATATCCACCATCAGGTCCTCGCGCTTGGGCAGGAATTCGTGCAGCGGCGGATCGAGCGTGCGGATCACCACCGGGAACCCGTCCATGGCTTCGAACAGCCCGGCGAAATCCCTGCGCTGCATGGGCAGGAGCTTGGTGAGGGCCTTGCGGCGGGACTTTTCGTCGCGCGCCAGGATCATCGCCTGCATGTGCTCGATGCGGTCCTCGGCGAAGAACATGTGC
>OMOG01000043.1 GCA_900290305.1 Candidatus Sulfopaludibacter sp. SbA4 | reverse complement strand
CAGCATCAAGCTGACGTTCGCCGCAAGCAGTAACGGCGGGACCACAGGGTCCACCAGTGGCTTGCCGATGGCCTTCCGCGGCCTGCTGGTCAGCGACTCCGCCGGCCTGATTGCGGTGCAGCCGGATCAAACGCTGGGAGACACGGTCACTGGCGTGGTGATCAACCAGTAGTGTGGGGCAGGCGCTTTTCGCCTGCCAACCGTTTTTTTCAGGGATACAGCCAGCGCGGCAAGCTCCGGCTGCCTGCTGTATCCTATACTTTGCCACTTCTGTCCATCCTGATTCCCGTATACAACGAGGAAGAATTCATTCGCGCGGTGCTGGACCGGGTCCTCGCCGCTCCGCTCCCCTCGACCGGCCACGCGCAGGACCGCGAGCTGATCGTGGTCGACGATGGCTCGACCGACGGCACCCCCGAGGCCGTTCAGGACTACATGCGCGATCGTCCCGAAGCGCCCATCCGCCTGCTCCGCCACGGCCGCAACCAGGGCAAGGGCGCGGCCGTCCGCACGGCTCTCGAGCAGGCAACGGGCGAATTCACCATCATTCAGGACGGCGATCTGGAATACGACCCGCGGGAATACGGGAAGCTGCTCCATCCGCTGCTGGCCGGCGATGCCGACGTGGTTTACGGTTCGCGCTTCGTGGTGGCCGGGGAGCGCCGCGTGCTCTACTTCTGGCACGCGTTCGCCAATCGCCTGCTTACCACCATCTGCAACATCTTCGCCGACCTGAATCTCACCGATATCGAGACGTGCTACAAAGTCTTCCGCACGCCCTTGATTCAGAGCATTCCCATCCGCAGCAACCGCTTCGGAATCGAGCCGGAGATCACCGTCAAGCTGGCCAAACGGCAGGCCCGCATCTACGAAGTGCCCATCAGTTACCACGGCCGCACCTACGAAGAAGGCAAGAAGATCGGCTTCAGTGACGCTGTGGCCGCGGTGGGAGTGCTTCTGCGGGCATGGGTATCGGGCGACACCTACAAGGAGGAAGGCCCCGAGATCCTCCACGTACTGTCGGGCGCCAATCGATTCAATCGCTGGATGGCGGATGTGGTATCGCCCTATCTGGGCCAGAGTGTGCTCGAGCTGGGAGCCGGCATGGGCAATCTTTCCCGCCTGTTGTCGCCGCGCCGCCGGCGATACGTCGCCACCGATATCGATGTCGAACATATCGCCCGGCTGCGCTTCCGCCTGCAGCATCGTCCCAATCTCGAAACCGCCATCTGCGACCTGATGCGGCCCGAGCACTTCGAGCCGTTCCGCTCGCAGATGGATTCGGTGGTCTGCCTGAATGTGGTGGAGCATATCGAGGACGATCTGCTGGGCCTGCGCAACATCTACTCCGCGCTGCGTCCGGGCGGGAAGGCGATCGTCCTGGTCCCGCAAGGGCAGGGCGTTTACGGGACGCTGGACGTGGCCCTGGGCCATTTCCGGCGCTATTCCAAAAGCGAGCTGGAATCGAAGATGAAAGAATGCGGTTTTCGCGTGGAGCGGGTGCTCGAATTCAACCGGGTCACCTATCCCGGCTGGTACTTCAACGGCCGCATCCTTCGCAAACGGACCTTCAGCCGCTTTCAGCTCTCGGTGTTCGATTGGATGGTCCCGTTGTGGCGGCGGATCGATCGCCTGCTGCCCTGGCCTCCGACTTCCGTGATCGGGGTCGGGGTCCGCGACTAGGTGGGGCAGGCCATCGCCTTAAGTGGCCTGCCTTTCCTCGCCAGCGCCGCGCTTCATCAAGCAAATCCTTCCAGCCCGGAGTGCGGTTCTCTCAGCGCTCTCCGCTTCCTCCGCGCTCTCAGGTTTTGATTTTCTCTTGTTTTTCCTCCGCGCTTGCCTCCGTTCCTCCGCGCCTCCGCGGTCAATTCTCATTTTTGTTGGTGCGGACTCTCCCGGGTTAGGCGGTGCTCTTGGAACCGATCCGATACTCCTCCCACGCCAGCCCGGCCATCCGAATCTGGTCCGCGTGAACTTCCAGGCAATTAACGCCCGGAAGATAACCCGCGGGCGCCGAGAAATGTTCGAGCACCCGATCCACGGGAATCGCGCCCTTCACCGCGGCCGCTCGTCCCGCCCATCCCCGCTCGAGCGTCAAACCCTGGGCCAGCAGGAAATCCAGCACCACGCCTGCCGCCTCGGCTCCCGCACGCTCGATCGGCCGGCACTTCGGATCCAGGTCAAGCCAGGAAGTAATCAGCCGGTAGGTGAAGCCCCACAAGGGCGGACCGCACAGGTCCACCGCCGGGAACAGCATGTTCGCCGGCCTATGGGGCACGGCACGCAGACGGTGCGCGCCAGGATCGCGCAGCCGGTCGAGCGGCACCCACGCGGCGCCCGCGGCTTCGCGCGGGTCGAGTACGGTCGGAAGTTGCCCTTCCACCCGGAACACGAACGGAGCCACCGTCAGGTACGGAGGCGCCTTTCGACGAGCCACCCTGTGCGGCAGCGTGGTCTCCAGCCTCTCGCGGCCCAGCCGGATTCCGCACTCTTCCTCCAGCTCGCGAAGGGCTGTCGCCAGCAGGTCGCGATCTTCCCGGTCGCGGCGGCCGCCGGGAAACGACCAGTGCCCCGACCAGGAATCCCCCTCCCGCTCCGCGCGCCGGATCAACAGAATCGACTCCTCCTCTTCGCGAGTCTGTAGAATCGCCACCGCCGCTTCCGCCATTTCGCTACCCTGATACACTAAGATCTCATACCACATGACGGGACTCTACGCTCGATGGATGGACCGTTGGGAGCGTAAGCTCGCCACGCGGGACACGAACCGCGTCGTCCGGCCCTTTGAATGGGGAACCGAATGGCTGCACACGGTCGGATTCCCCGACTGTCCCGCGGAGGCCAACGGGAACGCGCGCGATTGCGTGGCGCGGTTTGTCACCGAGGCCCTGGGCGACTCCGGGCGGTTCTTTTCCTATACTCCGGTGCGCGACTACCGACTGCGCGACGGCCTGCTGACGTTCACCAGCCCGGTTCGTTCTCTCTACCCCAAGAACGACCAGGTCCACGCTATGTGGTTTCGGGCGCCTGAGGACCAGGGGCGGGCGCTCGTCGTGCTGCCCCAATGGAACTCCGGTCCGGACGGCCACGTGGGCCTCGCCAAAATGCTGAACCGATTTGGAATCAGCGCTCTCCGGATGACCATGGCATACCATGCGGAGCGCATGCCGGAGGAGTTGCAGCGCGCCGACTACCACGTGTCCAGCAATATCGGGCGTACCATACACGCCTCGCGACAGTCGATCATCGACGTCCGCGCGTGTCTCGACTGGCTGGCGGAGCAAGGCTACCGGCGCGTGGGGATTCTCGGCACGAGCCTGGGATCGTGCGTGGCCTTCATTGCCGCGGCGCACGATCCGCGCGTCCGTGTGGGGATCTTCAACCACGTCTCGATGTACTTCTCCGACGTGGTCTGGACCGGCCTCTCCACCCAGCACGTGCGCAAGGGTTTCGGCGAGGAGGTCAGCCAGGACGAATTGCGGCGCTGTTGGTCGCCCATCAGCCCGGCCAGCTACTTGGGGCGCATGAAGGGCCGCGACATGCACAACCTGTTGATCTGGGCCCGTCACGACAGCAGCTTCCTTCCGGTGTACTCGCAGCAGGTCTTGCGAACCTTCCGCGAGCTGGACCTGCCGCACCGCGTTTTTACGCTTCCCTGCGGGCATTACACCACGGGCCAGTTTCCCTTCAACCTCATGGACGGGCTGGCGATGAGCCGCTTCGCCTCACGTCATCTGTAACTTGAACAATACATAGTGCTTAAAACAGTATTGACAAGCCGCGGGGCCTCGTGAGAGGATCAAAACATCACTGGAAAAGGAGGTGGTCCAGCATAATGGAAAGCAACACACGACCGCGAGAGGTGGCCGACTGTTGAAGTTGAGCCTCTAATGTAGCCGGCCCCGTCCAGTATCGGGGCCACGTTCCTGTGGACCGGTTGCCTCGAGCGTCAGCTTTAAGCCTCAGGTCTTGTTTAGGCTACCTACCCCCGTGGTCCGAAAGCGGATCACGGGGGTTTGTGCGTTTGGTATACTGAAAGTCTCGAAAGGATCCCCGTTACAAATGAAGGCCGGTATTCACCCCGCTTATAAGGAAATCAACGTCATCTGCGCCTGCGGGCACACGTTTAAAACGCGCTCTACGCACAAGGGCGATATGCGCGTGGAAATTTGCTCGTCCTGCCACCCGTTCTTCACGGGCAAGCAGAAGCTGATGGACACCGCCGGACGCATCGATCGGTTTGAGAAGAAGTACAAGGCGACTCGCGGCGAGAAGGACAAGCGAGCCCAGCCGGTGGCGTAGAGGGACAGACGATCGGTCTTTGTCGTCTGTCTCTCTTCCTTCTCCCCGCCTTCGCGCAGCGGGACGACACCCCGCGCCCGCGGGCGGGGACGGCTTCACCCGCATTCGCAACGGCCATTTCGCCAAACCCGATGGCCAGCGCATCCGCTTCTGAGGCGTACAGCGGTGAGTTCGAGTACTCCCTGGGGAGCCATGCAAAGGAACCACCTGGTTGATTCTGCGATTCTGAGGTGTCACTAGCCCGCATTTCTCATCGGCAAGGCGTCGGCATGAGTGCCTGCAAAACACGAGTGTTTGCGCCACACCGCCCAATCACACGCTCGGGCGGCGAACGTGGCGCACGCTCTCAGCGTGCCGGGGTGCCCTCCGGGCCGGGCACTCATGCCGGCGCCTCTTGCCCACGATCGATGAGAAATCCGGGCTAGCTTAGCGCGTCAGTCTCCACGATCCCCGGTAAGGTTCGGGAATGCGCCACTCCCGGAGAGACCCCTGTCAGATGCCGGCGTACCACGCATAACCGCCTTCGGGCGACGCTGAGCCCAAGCCCTTGCCGAACCCTTTCAGGCTATCGGTGACCGTCAGGCGGGTGATGTACTTCACGTTCTTGTAGCCGAGTTGGCGGGGGATGCGCAGACGCATCGGACCGCCGTGGCCCACGGGAAGCTCATTGCCATTCATCCCGTAGGTTACGAGAGTCTGGGGATGCAATGCATCGGCCATATCGACGCTGTCCCACCAGTCGCGCTGTATCGAGAAGTAGACCACGTACCTGGCTTGCGGGAGGACGCCCACGGCGTCCAAGACGTGAAATAGCGGCACGCCGGTCCACTCGGCAATAAAAGACCAGCCCTCTTCGCAGGCCAGGTGAGTGATCTGGCTGCGGGAGGGATAGCTCTTGAGTTCGGCAAGCGAGAACGATGCGGGGCGGGCGACCATACCGTCGACGGCGAGCCGCCAGTCGGCGAACCCTCTCGCCTGGAGGCGCTTGAAGGCTTCGTCCTGGGGCGGATCGCCGTTTGGGAACGGAGTCTTCGAAATCTGGCTGCGCGGGAACTCACGGGCCATCGAGTGGCGAGTCAGCAGCCGCTGGAACCCATAGGTCAGCGTCTCGCCCGCGCCGTAGATGCCGCCATGATCGGGCGGGATCAGTCCATAACGATGCGCCAGCCTGGCGGCCACGGCCAGGCCGGATGCGCCCGCCGTTGCGGCCAGCCCGGTGGTGATCAGTTTGCGGCGTGAGAGGTTGCTCATGCGTGCTCCTTGTGTGCGCCTGCGCGGCCCGTGATCATGGCTCGCATGCGGTTTCTGAATCCGGCAAGCCAAACCATCGCGATGTGGACCAGAAGGAAGAGTAAAAGAAACACGGAGACGAAGAAATGAATCGTACGCGCGGATTGCTGGCCGCCGAAGACAGTAACGGTGGCCGGAAACGCGGAAGCGATGGCGGGAGACATCGCCAGCCCCGTCCAGATCGCCAGCGGGAACGCCACGAAGATCACGAACAGGTAGGTGAGCCGCTGAAGCACGTTATAGGACCGGGCTTCCGCTTCACCCGGCGGCTTGAATCGCAGATGGCTCGCGATCTCGCTCCAGAGCGCCCGCCCCGAGAGATCGCCCGCGGCCGGAAGCAGATTTTTCCGGAAATGGCGTGTAAACAGGCCGTAGACCGCATACAGCAAGCCGGTCGATACCGCAATCCAGGCGGCTTGAAAATGGAGGTACCGGCTCCAGCCGTTCTGGTCCGGCAGCACGAACCCGTAACCGGTCGGTACGGTCGGCCGCGAGGCCGGGATCGGCAGCTCGAACAGCGCAGGAGTTAATACGTTGCCGGCTTCGCCCCAATAGAAGCGCGGGTGAGAGATGACAATTTCAATTCCGGTGATGAGCAGGGCAAAAAAGCATAGCGTGGTGATCCAGTGAGTGACGCGCACCATCGCACTGTGCCGGGGGGTATTCGTGCCGGCGGGGACGTCGGATGGACGACTCGGGATCCGGGCGGGATAGGCCACACGGGGATGATATCATGCGGGTCCGCGCATGTGCGCACACAGTCCCGCCCATTTTCCCATTCGACGATGCGGCCCGTGGCACGGCTCCTGAAGACCATCCCGGCGCTGGCGATGATTTCAATCCGCCCATCCGGGGAAACGCGATAAACTTTTCCCCAACCGGAGGGCCGGATGGTGATGCCGATCATGCATGGGTTTAAGCAACTTCTGCTTGCTTTTGTCTTGTCAGGGGCCGCCGTCGCTCAGAAGATCGCACCGCCGCCGGATCGGGCGAGTCAGGTGCAGAAGATCTTCGCGCCCTTCAACCACACCGACAGTCCAGGATGGGCAAGTGGGCGCCATGCTGCTGCTGGCAAGCAGCTTCCATTTTGATCACTCAGGATCTGGCGGATCGAAAGCACGGCCGGATGAATGTGCGCTCACGGCAGCATCAAACTGCTCGGGTGAGCTGTGAAATTTGATTTGAGTACCATTACCGCTCACCCGCTCCACTGTGGCATCCGGCTTGAGTTGATGTCGAAAATAGCTGCCAAGCGGTCAATCGTGGGCCATCCTTGTCCCGTTTTGGACCACGGGCGGAGAGAAACTGTGCCGGCGGCCTCATAGCATGCGACAGGCGGTCGAAATTCTCTTCGCGTCAAAGAGCAACATAGGTTGAAAACGTCACATAACAAGATAAAAATACCTTAAAGTACCATGGACTATTTACAGCAGAGAGGCGCAGAATGAACCCCAGACAGCGCCGAAAACAACCCGACCGTTAAGGTTTGGTGGCGCATGTCGGACTAGGGGTTTGTGAAGCGCAGATCCCGCGAAAGATTCTCCTCGAAAAAAACGGGTCTTCGTGAAATCGTGTGGGTGAAAAATGCGGATTTTGAGCCCTCCCGACGGCCCCT
>OMOG01000309.1 GCA_900290305.1 Candidatus Sulfopaludibacter sp. SbA4 | reverse complement strand
GCGAAGTGGGGACGGTCAAAGTGCGGGTCTACCGCGCGTTGCGCGAGCTGGGCGACCGGTTCTACGCGCTCGGTGGAGAACGGGCATCATGATTTGCGATCGTATTCGAGAACAGATTCCGGAGTGCCTCGCGGGCCGTCTCGACCCCGCGGCACGAGAGAGAGTAATCGACCATCTGGACACCTGCTCGGCCTGCCGCGCCGAAATGGCCGAGCTGGGTGTCGTGTGGAGGGGCCTGGAATCCATGCCCGAAATTGAACCGAGTCAAGCCATGCGCGCCCGCTTCCTGGAAACGCTGAGCGCTTACCAGGAGGGCTACCAGGAAGCCCAGAGGAAGCTCGCCTACGCCGCGCCGCCGAAGAGTTGGTGGGCCGGATTGTGGCTCCGCCCTGCCTGGCAGGCGGCCTTCTCCGCGGCCCTGCTGATCGCCGGAATCCTGGGCGGCCGCTATTTCGCCGCGCCCCGGCCCGTGGAGACGGTGAACCCGGAAATGGCCCAGTTGCGCGGCCAGATCGAAAACCTGCGCCAGTTGGTGACCCTCTCGATGTTGCAGCAGGATTCGCCGAGCGCCCGCCTGCGCGGCGTCACCTACAGCTACCAGGTGTCGCAGCCCGACCAGCAGGTGGAGCAGGCCTTGCTGCACGCCGTCAATCACGATTCCAACATCAACGTCCGCCTGTCGGCCGTGGATGCGCTGGCCAAGTTCGGCAACAACCCCGAGGTGCGGCGCGCGCTGGTGGATTCGCTCCCCGTGCAGGATTCGCCGCTGGTGCAGATCGCCTTGATCGATCTGCTGGTGCAGTTCAACGACAAGNNGCAAGCTGGCGCAGGATCAGCAGGCCAACGAAGAGGTGCGGCAGCGCGCCTCGGCCAGCCTGGCAAAATTGGAGGCGTCAAAGTGAAGCCCGCACTCGTAGCCATCGCTCTTTTCTCCGTGGCCGCGCTCGCCCAGCGCCACGACCGCGACTGGCGCAACTGGCGCGTCAACGACGACGAGTCCATCCAGCGCTCCTTCGACGTAGCGGCGGGCTCCGAACCGGCCAAGCTGCTGGTCGATAACGTCAGCGGCTTCGTACACGTCACCGGCTATGCGGGCCGGCAGGTGCAGGTCAGCGTGCGGAAACACATCGCCGCCGATTCCAATGCGGCCCTGGCCGAAGCCAAGCGCGACGTGAAGCTCGACATGTCGCAGCAGGGCAACTTCGTGCGGCTCTACGTGGACGGCCCCTTCCGCAGCTCGAACGGCGTGAACTACCGCGGCGACGATTACTACGGATACCGCGTGATCTTCGACTACGAGATCCAGGTGCCCACGGCCACCGGGCTGATCCTGAAGACTATCAACGACGGTGAGATCCAGGTGAAGAAGACCACCGGCGATTTCGAGATCCACGGGTTGAACGGCGGCATCGACATGGAAGACATCTCCGGCGCGGGCGCCATCCGCACGCTCAACGGTCCGTTGAAGGTCTCGTTCAGCAGGAACCCCACGAAGGACACGGAATTCCGCACGCTGAACGGCAAAATGGACATCTACTTCCAGCCGGGGCTGGACGCCGATTTGAACTTCCATACGCTCAACGGCGGCATCTATACGGATTTCGACGTCACCACGCGCCCGTCCAGACCGCGGGAAACGTGGATGGCAAATTTGTGTACCGCTCCGACCACCGCTCCATGGAGGCCCGGACCGGCAAAGGCGGACCTGTACTGACATTTAATGCGCTCAACGGCGCCATCCGCCTGCATTCGAAAAGTCTCTGAAGTTAGATAAGGATACTCCGATGAAACGATCTTGGGCCCTGCTGGGCCTCACACTTACTGTCTGCGCGCTCGTTTGCGCTCAAGACCCCGGCCGCGTGGTAGTGCCCGCGCGCAATACCAGCCATCCGCGGGTGCTCAACGCGGCTTCTACCCACGGGTCGATCACGGTGAAGACTTACAACGGCAAGGAAGTCATTGTCGAGACGTCCGGTTCCTCGCGGGAGGACCGCCGGCGCACCGACCAGAGCGTCGACGGCCTGCACCGCATCGACCTGCCGTCGCGCGGCCTGGTGGTCGAAGAAGAGGACAACGTGATCACCGTCCGCGCCACCACTCCCGGACCCGAGAGCCTGGTAATCAGCGTGCCCGCCGACACCTCGCTGCATCTCAGGTCCACCCATGGCAACGTCGAGGCCGACGGCGTGCACGGCGAAGTCGAGGCCACCAGCACCAATGGGCGTGTGACCCTGAGCAACATCTCCGGGACCGTGGTGGCCGCCTCCACCAACGGTTCGGTAAAAGTGACTATGGACCGCGTCGACGCAGGCAAACCGATGTCGTTCAGCAGCGTGAACGGCAGCATCGATGTCACTCTTCCGGCCGATACCAAGGCCAACCTGAAGCTCCGCGCCGTGCACGGGTCGGTCTGGAGCGACTTCGACATGAAGCTGACCGGCGGCCAGCCCACCACCACCAACGCCGGCGGCGATACCCGCTACCGCGTGGAGTTCGACCGCACCATCTACGGCGCCATCAACGGAGGCGGCCCCGAATTCAGCTTCAACACCGTGAACGGCCGCCTCATCATCCGCAAGAAGTAGGTAGTTTCCATCCGATAGCGGGCCAAAGCCGCTGAAAAACGTGGCGCACGCACTCATGCGTGCAGCGCCGAGACTCGTCTCGGCGCTTCTTCGCGCCGACCCAAAGGATGGTTGTTTTCGAGAGTGTCAGCCCACTTCCTGGTACTTCCCCTCCCCCTGTTGTACGTGGCTCCAATTCAACTGCGCCAGGTACAACAGGTTCCCATCGGGATCCTCGAAACTCACAAACGACCCGGCCTTTCCGTCGCTGCTCACCGGCCCGTGAAACTTCACTCCCTTGGCCTCCAGGGCGCGCACCGCGTCGTGAATCGACCCAGTCAGTTCCAGCCCGATAGACATCGATCCCTTGCGCCCGGCCGGCATCTGCGCGGAAGCCGGGTGCAGGCCGATGGTCAGCCCTTTGCCCACTTCGATCGAAGCCCAATGGTCGCCGAAGCGATAGGCCAGTTTCAACCCCAGTGTCTCCGAATAAAAGCGCACCGCGGCATCCATGTTTGAAACGTACAACGTCACATTCCCACTGGAAAACATCGTTTTCTCCTTGTCCCTAGCATCCCCCATAAGGGAAACTAAGGAAAGAACCACTTCGCACTTTGGAGGGTACCACTTTGAGACGTTCCGCACCCAGCGCATTCCCCGAGTTCGCGATGGACCCGCATTCCCGACGCCCCCTGCACCGCCAGGTCTATGACTTCCTGCGCCGCGCCATCGCAGCCGGCGACCTTCCCCCGGGCTCCGCGCTCCCCTCCACGCGGTCGCTCGCCCGGCGCTGGCGCCTTTCCCGCAACACCATCGTGACCGCCTATGAGGACCTCGCGGCCGAAAACCTGATCGCGGGCCGCAGCGGTTCCGGAACGCGCGTTCGCGGCGTCATGGTCATTCCGCGCTTGCCCGACCCCCGCCTGATCCTCCGCGAATCCCACTACCCCGCCGGCGCCCTGCCCTTTCGCGATCCCGAGGGAAACCTGCTCTACGTCCACCGCTGAATAGGAACAGTGTCTCCGTTGTCGTCTGTCATCCCTGCCGGTGGCAGCTCTGAGTTTGGCGCGCCGCAACTCGCCGAGCCGCGCCGAAGCTCGCCGAGCCGCGACCGTAAGGGAGCGGTCTTGTTACTGTATCCGCAGCTCGCCGAGCCGCGACCGTAAGGGAGCGGTCTTGTTACTGTATCGTGCGAGACTCACTAGCCCGGCTTGCATCCTGGCTGCTCCAGTACATCGCCACGATCCTGATTTCCTGCCGATGGCCCCGCTGGCGGAGTCACCCGGACATGAGGCCGAGTAAGGTTATGCGTTCATCCAGCAGGTCAGATCTTGTGGGGACGCGTTACGACCCGCCGCGCAATCGTGCGGCTTGCATCCAGAAGCGCCGGCTCATCCAATCGGAGGAGCTTCACGTCCTCGATCTTGAGTCCACTGACGTTCCACAGCCCGAAGCTGGCCCATTGCGAATCGTAGTAGGACCACCACCTCACACCGAACCACCGTCCCTGCTCGCATATCCTCCGAGCCCATGCCCGGCTGCGAGTATAGTCCCGGCTGACCACATCGGAGGGGCGCAAGCCCAGCGTTTGAAGCAGCACGGGATCGTCCAGGTCACAGACCGGGTGTCATCCGGGAGGTTGAAGCGAGCGATGGCGCGAGCGCTCCCGGCCAGGCTCGGAGTACCCTCCAGGATCGCCTCGTTCCATTCGGGGAAGCGGCCAAAAGCTTCCGCGATGGCTCCGGCCGGAGCATCGCTCAAGTATAAGATCGAGTAGATTCCCGGGTTATCGAGTCTTCCACCACCCTGAGGCGGAACGTAGACCGCACTGCCTGGCTCCTCTTCGGCTGCGGTGGCAACATAGGGAAAGACTCGATACAGCAGCGGCACGGCGGCTAGGCGTACGCCCCTTCGGCGATCCCATCGATCGCGCGGATGACCGGCGCGGCGCCTTCCAGAACGAGGACGTCGATGGGCCGCGCGCCTCCGAGCAGCGGTTCCGACCCGACCAGCCACATGGCAGCGGCTTCGCGGCCATACACACGCAGGATCCGCGTCAGGACGTCATGCAGATCCACGATTCGCCGGCCCATCTCGCTGCCAATCGATTCGGTTCCCGCGTTCCAACGCGACATCTGGGCCCGGTCCGCACCCAGCAGGCGGGCAGCGGCATTCGTTCCCAACGCCTCGATCGCGCGGGCCAGAAGCGGAGTCACGTCCGCCAAGGCGTCCGCCGACTGCCGTAGAACCACCACCTTGGCGCTCGGAGTCCAGGCGCGAGATTTTCGGTTGGGATGACCCATCGATCTTAGTATATCTCAACAGAAAGTGTTGAGAGAGAGTCCAAATCGTCTGCCGTTGCTTCATATCCTGCGCAAGGCCGCGCGCACCGTCTCGGTCCATTTGCCCGGACTCGTCATGTAGGTGGAATGGTGGCCGGGGAGGCAGCGCGGTCCGTTGCGCATTGTCCGCGTGGCTGACGATTCAGGCCGATCGATTCTCCATTGACCCGCAAAAAGGACCCCAGCCCGATGTCGCTGCGATCCGGCGGATGGCCTCCTCGAACCTTTGCCGCGCCTGGAGAGCCTGTTTTCATGCGCCTCGGCGGCCAGATCCTCGACTATGCTAGCTTTTTAGTTGTTATGCGAGTTTCCATGGCGTTGAGGATGGCTTTCCCGATTACGGCCCTGTGTCTGTACGTGCAAGGGCAAAACCCACCAAACCCACCGGGCAAGGACGCGCCAATCGAGGCGAAGGGCCTGCCGCCGAGAGCGACTCCGGCCGATTATCAGTCCCAGGCTCACGCGGGCACGGCGACAATTGCGGCCGAGTTCACGGGACATTCCATCCCCACGCCGCAGGGCCCCCTGACCACGGAAGACTATGTAGCGATCGAAACCGGGTTGTTCGGCTCGCCGGGTGCACGGCTCCAGCTTTCCCCCGGCGACTTTGCGCTCCGCATCAACGGCAAGAAGACGCCCTTACCGAGCCTCCCATACGGAATGGTGATCGCGTCCGTCAAAGATCCTGAATATGTGCCGGCGGAGGCCGTCGCATCGAAGTCGAAATCCAGCTTGAACACCGGCGGAGGCGGCGACCAGCGTGATCTCAATGCGCCGCCGCCGCCGCCGCCCCCCATCCCCATTGGGGTACAGCGCGCGATGGCACAGCGCGTTCAAAAGGCCGCGCTCCCGGAAGGCGACCGCGCCCTGCCCCAGGCAGGGGTGATTTTCTTCCAGTACCGCGGCAAGATCCAGGGCATCCATTCGATCGAGTTGCTCTACACCGGTCCCGCCGGAAAAGCCACCCTGACGCTCCACCCATAGCGGGACAGCGCCGTCGGCGGGCGTCCGCTCCGGGCGCCCGTGAAGCAGCTACCGATATCTGACGCTAAACAGAGCGTCACAAGTAATTGCGCATCTGCTCCTTGTCGGAGCCGCGCGCGTAAGCAAGCGGTGTTCGCGCAAACAATAACGTCGCTGCATTTAACGCCTGCAGACCAGCGTGCGCCACAGCCACAACTGGCTACGAATCGCAAGCGGCAGCGCGCACTAGCGTTTCATGAGTCCAAGGCGCACGAGGTCGTCTTCGGTCCATCCTGCCTGCTCTTCGACCATGCTCTTGAGAGTCTTCGGGACGAAGGTCGTGTTGGCTCCGTGAAAAGCAACAGTGACGCGGCGGCCATCGTTATGAAAATACCGGCGGTGACTGGTACCTCTGCGACTCTTGCGCCACACGAAACCGTCAGCCAAGAGTGCGCCGATGATTTCGCCTGCGGTGAGTCCCCTGATTTTGAAAAAATCGATGGCCATGGTCGCCGGTCAGACGGTGACGGCGACGCGCGTACCATCGAAAACCTCGATGTCGCCCCTGGAACCTTCGGGGAGGGGCTCGCCATCCTCACGCAGCTCGTCCACGATCATCTGGACGACTTCATTGATGTTGGCGAGGGCTTCTTCCTCGGTCGCGCCTTGGGTGACGGCTCCAAGGTGCCGCAACGCCGGGCAGTAGGCATGATACCCGCCCTCATCCGGCTCCACCACCACTTTAAACGTGTAGGTTTTCATCGTAGTCAATTTGGCTTGTTTCCAGTGTAACGCCCTTCGTGGGCCGCATGGTTCCACGGTACGCCACGCGGAATATAACGTCAAGCAATGCGGCTGGTTTCGCATTGCCAACCGGCTCCAGCCTTTTTCTTTTTTCCGGTTCAGCTCGGCAAGAAAATCTATGTTCTCCACGCCTTTGAAAAGAAATCCAGGAAAGGCATCGAGACACCAAAGCAGGACGTGGATCTGATCCGGAAGAGATACCAGGAAGCAAAGGACCTTGCGAACAATGAGGAAGGGCAGACCAGTATTTGAAGAAGGCAGCGGCAACGTTTTTGCCGATCTAGGCCTCAAGGACGCGGACGAGCTTTTTGCGCGCGCGCAAATCGGCTTCTGCGTCTACCGGATCGTCAAGGCGAGAAAGCGCAAACAGAAGGAGATCGCTACGCTTCTTGGTATCGCCCAGCCGGACGTGTCGCACATCAAGAACGGCCACTACAGCCGGTTCACGACCGACAAACTGCTGGATTTTCTCAAGCGCCTCGACCGCAAGGTCACGATTCATATCGGTCCCCGCAGGCCGGGAGAGCCTTATCGGCAGGTCGCCTTGGCGCTTTGAGCGTACGTCGCATGTTGCGCGGCGGAAGGAGGGGACAAAACGCTGGAACTGTGGCCCGTACCCTGCGTGTTCGCGGCCTGGATCGCCCAGAGAAAGTTCGCCCAGAGAAACGGTTGCAGCGCACGGCGGGTTCTGGTATATCCCGGTCTTCCCAGATCGCGGGACTTGGAGAGGCACTGGTGGCCATGGCAGACCTGCGGCTGGGTCGGCATGCGACCAGGTAGCGGCCGTCCGCAATCACGGACGACAAGCCGACTTATCGTTCCCCATCCGGCCGTGGAAGGTCCCCTTTGTCCGAGTGGCCGACGATTCGCCCGAAGGTAAACACTACGCCGTTAGCCAGGAACAGCTTATTCTTCGCGTAGAGCCGTCATTGGATCCAGATTTGCGGCGCGCCGGGCCGGCAGAAGACCGGCGACGACAGCCGACACGGCGAGAACCACGCAGGCCGTGACCAGAGTTGTGGGATCGTTGGGCTCCAGGCGGTAAAGGAAACTGGCAAGGAGGCGCGTGGAGGAGACTGCGACCGCCAATCCGAGCACAAGGCCGGCCACAATGAGAATCGCCACTTCGCCCAGGACCATGCCGAGCACGCGAGCCTGCTCCGCGCCAAGCGCCATGCGAATGCCGATTTCATTGCGCCGCCGCGCGACGTTGTACGACATAACGCCGTAGAGCCCGATGACGGCCAAAGCCAACGCAAGGGCGCCGAAGAATCCGGAGAGCGTTGCCAGTAGCCGTTCCCGGCCCAGCGACTCGTCAACCTGAAGAGCAAGGGTGCGGAATTGCAACGTGATATCGTGATTCACTTCGTCGACAGCCGCTTTGACACTGGGAATGAGTAAAGCGGCAGGTCCGTTGGCGCGAAGCACGAAATTGGCCCAGCGCATCGGAGGCAACTGCGATAGCGGGTAATACGCAATCGCTTCTCCCTCCGCTCTCAAGCTGGTGTACTTCGTGTCTTTGACGACGTCAACGGGCTGCCGAAGAACTTGCTGGCCATCGATTCGTTGATCACGGCGACCAGCGGCGCGTGCAGCGTGTCGTGCTCATTGAAATCGCGGCCGGCGATCAATGGCGTTTCCATGGTGACGAAGAATCCGGGGCTGATCGAATTAGTCCACACGACCATATCCTTCCGCGATTTCGGCACATACCCTTCGACATGGACGATCTGGTTCGAGGAACTTCCGCTGACGGGGGTGATATCGGCGAAGCTCGCGGAGCGGACGCCGGGAATGGCGCCGAGAGGGTCGACACGGATGAGCAGAACCTGGTTCTTGTCGAAGCCTGTATCGAGCGTGGCTAGCTTCGCGAACGTTTTGAGCATGAGCCCGGCGCCGACCAGAAGGACCAGCGACAGAGCGACTTGCACCGTGACCAGCATTTTCCCGAGGCCGAACCGGGCGTGCGATTCCACCACGCCGCGCGCAGTGGCCCTCATGGCGGAGTGCGGGTCCACGTGCGTACCCTGCCAGGCCGGCGCGAGTCCGAACAGGATACCCGTGGCGACAGCAACCCCCATGGTAAAAGCGAGTACGCGAACATCAATCGACAGATCGAGAACGACGGTCGAGTTGCTGGTGTCCAGAAACCGCACGAGCACTCGGCTCGCCCACTCAGCGAATAAGACGCCCAGGACCGCGCCCATCGACGAGAGAAGCAGGCTTTCGGTAAGCAACTGCCGAATCAGCCGGGCC
>OMOG01000748.1 GCA_900290305.1 Candidatus Sulfopaludibacter sp. SbA4 | reverse complement strand
CGTAGACTCACGGGACGGTCGCGATTGGTGGGCCACATCGCACCTCCCACAGTCACTAGCGCCTCCCTCGGTCCCCCGCATCGCGCGGCGCTGCCGAACCTGAGCTTTTCGTCTGCGGTGGTGAACCTCTACACCTTCACCAACGGGTCGATGGTCAATCAGGCTGCCGGCTTCGCTCTCAAAAACGTCAAGACGTCGGACGGACTTTCCTTCCCCACGTTCGGCTTCTACCTCATCCGAGCGGTAGGCACCAGCATCATCTATTTTCAGTTTCTGTCCTCCGACCCCAACATCCAGGGGATACCGGGCCTCGCTCAGGGTTTTCAATGGACCGTTGATACGAGCCAGCAGACCGTTTCGCCCGCCAGTCTCAATGGCCTGGCCGCGCCCGCATCCACCCAGGAGATCCTGTACACGCTGGCTGCTAATCTCGCGTCCATCTGCACGCAGGGATCGGTGGTCAGCCAGCAGGGTACTTCCCTCCCGGTCTGGAGTATCAGTGACGCGATTGGTGTGGCCACCCAGGTTACGAATCTCATCTTCCAGCCCACCCCCATCCTCTGGTCGCAGTTTATCGGCGCAAGGCAGACGTCAGTGGCATTTCAGACGGGAGGCGGAGGCACGATCAGTCTGCCCGCGGCCGATTCCAATGCCGGCGCCCTGGCAGCCAACGCCACTTGGGGCCTCGGACCGGCAAGCTACGATCTCAATCAGAACGGCAACCCGTTCAGCTTCCCGATCGATTTCACCACTAAGATCGGCAATTTCGTCGCCGGCAGCCCGACCTTCCAGAAGGTCACATTCGACAGTGCTTTTGCCACTTGCGGCAACAATGCATCGATCTGCTCGGATGTCGGACACCTCTACCAGTGGCAGAACGGTAACTGGGTGGAGCAATGGCGGACACCGCCGATTTCCGCGCTTTTCGAAGCAAACACCATCGTGGGGGACTTCGATGGAAACGGCCGGCTGGAGGTAGCCGCCCAGCCGTGGTACAACGTGCAGGTTTACGACCTGTTGACCGGTCAGGTGAAGGCATCCGCCCAATTCACGCCCGCCGGCGCCGAAAGCGGGCGTGGATACGGATGGTTCGGCGCCTACGATCTGAACGGCGGCGGCGTGGAGGAACTGGTCTCATTGGGCGATTTCCAAAACCTGATCGCGGTGATGGGCTGGCAGAACGGTCAATTAGTCAAGCTATGGGATCACCTGATTGAGGCTTCGGTCGAAGCGCGCCAGACCGTTCACGTGCCGGGCGCCTATCCGGTTCAGGACGTCGATGGCGATGGCAAACTCGAGATCACCACATCCATCTACAACGAAACGGGCGACGGACAGTGGCACGTGGTGACCCGCGACGGCATGACCGGAACCGTATTGCTGGACCAACCGCAACGGTTTCTGATCGGGATGGCGGATGTGAATGGCGATGGCTCGGTGGAAATGTTCACCATGGCAACGAACGGCCTGTTCACACCCGCATATGGGCAGGTGGACGTGGTGAGTTTTCGCGGTCGAACCTTGCAGACCCTGCTGGAGCTGAATGGCGCGGGCTTCGCCACCCAGCAGGTGCAGAGTTTGCCTCTTAACATCAATTCGGCCGACCAGCTCACTACCATTGTGGCAGGACCGATCGCGCCGGGTGGTCTGCCGGTCTTCTTCACCCAGCAGGCGACCACGTCCGGAACCATCGCGATCACAGCCTGGCAGTGGACTAATGGAGCCATCGCGCAGATCGGAACTATGGCGGGTCCGAATCTGCAAGTGGCCGCGAGCCGTCCCGCNNACGGCAGCGACGCCGGGTAATAACGCCGCCAGCCTGACTGCAACCAGCCTGAGCGGAACCGTGGTCCAATCGAGCCTGATCCCCGCACCGCTATCCAGCGCCGTCGTGGGTCATCTACGGCCGCTGGACCCGCCCACGATAATCGTGCAGGATGCGCTCGAGAACCTGGTGGCCTTCCGACCTTCATCGGTAACAGGAGGCGCGACGGTGAGTTGGACGCATGTGGGCCGCGGCGGCAACATGGGTGGGGGTGGCAGCATCACGGGACAACCCGGATTTGCGGGAGCGCTGTTAGCCTCGCTGGCGGGAGACGGCACGCTCCAGACCGTGGCCGCCACGAGCGGTCCGGTGGGACAGGCGAGAATCGTGGCCATCCAGCCCGACGGCACGGATTTCTGGACAAGCGACCTGGACCGGTTTCCCGGCGCGACTCCAGCATGGAACCAGGCGGGCGCAACGCTGGTGTTCGCCGGACGATTCCGCGACCCGAGTCACGAGGACGTCGTGGCCGCCACGCGGCGTGGCGCAGACGGCAGCGAAGAGCTAAACCTGCTGGACGGACACACCGGACAACTGGTTTGGAACGACCCATACGGCAATACTCCTGGAAGCCTGCCCTATCAGCGTGGAGCCGGCGAGGGATGGGACGCTATCTACGATTGGGACCACGACGGTCTGGATGAGATCGTCAACGAAGCGAGCGACGTTTTTTGGGTGAAGAACGGCAAAGACCAAAATCTCATCAACCGCACTTTCGATTTGGGTTGGACCGGCGTGCCGCCCATTTTCCCGAATGTTTCGACAACACCATTTCACGGCGTGCCGGTGGCGGCCGATTTCCTGAACAACGGCACAGAGACGATCTTGTACGGCGCCAGTTCATACCTCCTGGGTCTAATGGATGCTAACGCCAACGCAATTTGGAACGGTGCCTCGGCATCCGGCACGCCCGCGGTTTTGCAGGGAATCGCCGATTTCGACGGCAACGGAACGCTGTCGGTGGTCAGCGCGGGAGCGACCGGGGCAGGCGGCCAATCTGTCTTGAACGTTCACCGAGGAAGCACCGGACAGATGTTGTGGTCGATTCCCCTCAGCGCCTGTGGAACCTTCGTTGGTGATGGCGCCCCAGTTGGAAATGCTCCCACGCCTGTGACCGTCGGGGATATCAATGCCGATGGTCGCGACGAGGCGATCTTCGCCTGCGGCAGCATAATCTACGTAGTGGGCGCCGACCCCGGCAACCGGTCGGGAAAAATACTCTGGAGCCTGGATCTGGGAACTCCTCTGGGCACGCCCATCCTCGCCGACGCCGAGGGCAACGGGCAGTTGGAAATCGTCGTGGTTGGATCGAACGGGTACGTGTATGGAATCGGCTCGCCGCTGCCGGGGCCCATGCCCACGGCGGCCGGTCCCGCCGGAGGGAACGGCATCAGCCAGAGCTTTACCGTCACGTTTTCCGATCCCGGCGGCTATCAGAATCTCCAGGTGGTCGACGTGCTGATCAATAATGCGCTGGATGGACGCCGGGCCTGCTACATAGCATTCACTCCATCTTCCAATTCGTTGTTACTGGTGGATGATGCGGGCGATGCCGGCGGCCCTTATCAGGGTCTGGTGCTCCCTGGATCGGGCAGTATCGCCAACGGCCAGTGCACCATCAACGGCGCCGGCAGTTCGGCCACCGGCAGCGGCACCACCCTGACACTCACGCTGGCCATCACGTTCAGCGCCGGCTTCGCGGGTAACAAAATCGTTTACCTTTCGGCGCAGGATAAATCGGCGGCCAATTCCGGGTGGCAGGCGCTGGATACCTGGAGCGTCCCCGGGTCCGCGCCCGCGGGACCGGCGGTCAGCGGTATGAGTCCGGCACGCACTTACAACTTCGGCCCGGCGACTTACACGTTCACGTTCACCGATACGAACGGCTGGCAGGACATCTCGGTGGCGAACGTGCTCGTCAACAGCGCGATTGACGGGCGCCACGCCTGCTACCTCGCATTTGTGCCTGGTTCCGAATCGGTGTTCCTGGTAGACGACGCCGGCGATGCCGCCGGCCCGTATTCCGGCATGGTGATTCCCGGCTCGGGGACCGTGAGCAACAGCCAGTGCTCGATCGGTGCGGCCGGCAGTTCGGTCGCGGGCAGCGGCAACACGCTCACCCTGACGCTCGCGATCACATTCAGCCCGGGGTTTGCGGCGAACCAGGTTTTCTACCTGGCAGCGCGCAGCACTACCCTGAATTCGGTCTGGCAGGCGGTGGGATCGGTCTCGGTGCCGTAAGGAACTGGTTGAGATAAGATTGGTGAGAAAAGGAGTCCCATGATCCGTCTTCCCAGCATCGCGTTCCTGATCGGCCTGATGGCTGGCTTTGATCCGGCAATCGCTCAAAACCCGCCCGCGGCACCGCGCCCGGCGCGCCCGGCGCCGCCGACCCGCGATCCCCACACGCCGGGCTATGTCACGGCGAAAGACTTACCCGACGGCGCCAACGCTCCGGTGAAGGAGGACGGAAACTTCATTCTCGGCCCCACACACAATCCCGCGCCGGAGATGACCGCGCAGGAAGGCGTGCCGCAGGGAGATGTCTTCAACTTCACGATGGAATCGGCCGACAGCAAGATCTATCCCGGTATCGCGCGCGAGGCCAACACCTTTGGCGCGGCAGACCCCAACGACCCCGCCAAGCTGGTAGTCACTACCAGCCACTCCGCTTCCTACACCCGGCGGGTGGCCGTGTATGTCCCCAAACAATACGTCCCCGGCACGGCTGCGCCGTTCATCGTGGGGGCGGACGGACCCGACCGGGCGCTGTTCACCGCGCTGGACAATCTGATCGCCCAGCACCGGGTGCCGGTGATGATTGCGATCTCCATAGGGAACGGCAGCGGCGACGCCCAGGGAAGCCAGCGCGGCCTGGAATACGACACCATGTCGGGCCTGTACGCGGAGTTCGTGGAGAAGGAAGTGCTGCCCCTGGTGGAGAAGCAGTACCACGTGAAACTGACTAAAGATCCCGAGGGCCGC
>OMOG01000395.1 GCA_900290305.1 Candidatus Sulfopaludibacter sp. SbA4 | reverse complement strand
TTTCGTGGAGGCTGAGTGAGCGGCCGAGCTCCCCGGCCAGTCTCGCGAGCGCGCGGTCTTCCCGTGCGGCTGACGCGACCGCTGCCTGGAAATCCAGTTCAGGCTGCGGTCTGGCAACCCGTTCCAAATCGGCAAGGTGGTCCGACGCCAGCCGCGCGAGGTCCGGGTCGAAGGCGGCGCCGGAGCCTCGCCGCAGGGCTTCGAGCGCATGTTCGGGAGCCAGTCGAGCCAGGCAATCCGCCACCGCCAGGATGCGGGATCCCACCGGGATGGCGTGTCCCTGGAGGCCGTCCGGGTAGCCGTGTCCGTCCCAGCGCTCGTGATGCGACCGTATCATCGCAGCCACGGCATCGGAGAGGCCCATGTGTGCCGCCATGGCGGACCCCACAGCGGGATGAGCCTGGTTCTTCTCGGACTCCTCGGGGGTGGCGCTCCCGGGTGTGGCGCCCCCCGGTATTCCAACGAGGTGCTGCGGCACGGCCAACTCGCCGGCGTCGTGCAGCAGCGCCGCGGCCCGCAGAGCCGCGAGCTCCGCTTCGTTCCAGTGCAGGCGCCGGCCGATTTCCAAGGCCAGAGCTTCGATTCGAGGGAGGTGTCCGCCCTTACGGGCGTCGATGGCGAGCGCCAGGGTCTCGATGGCGCGCAGGGACTGGCACATGTCTATTCTTATCGGCTCCCGGAGGAAGGAATTGAACCGCTGGATTTTGGCGGGTCTTAGCCGATATGTTCTCTGGAACATGCCCGAAGAACGCTATGTCTATCTCGGAGTGGCCGCTATCATAGCCAGCCCCAAGATGCGGCAGTTGATGGATATGGTGGTGCGTTTGGCCCGCATGCCGGCGACCGTTTTGATTACCGGCGAGACCGGCACCGGTAAGGAGATCGTGGCGCGCGCCGTGCATCACTATTCGCTGCGCGCCAACAAGCCTTGGGTGGACTTCAGTTGCGGAGCCTTGCCGGAGCACCTGGTGGAGAGCGAGCTGTTCGGACACGAAAAGGGCGCCTTCAGCGGAGCGGATGCGGTCAAGCCGGGCCTTTTCGAGATGGCGCACACCGGGACGCTGTTTCTGGACGAAGTCGGGGAACTGGAGCCGCGCATGCAAGTGAAACTGCTGCGCGTGCTGGACGGCGTACCCTACTACCGGGTGGGAGGACAGAAGAAGATCGCGGCGGATGTGCGCATCGTCGCTGCCACGAACCAGGATCTGGAGGGGGCCGTGGCCGGCCGGAAGTTCCGCGCCGACCTGTTTCATCGCCTCAACCAGTGCCGGATCCACGTCCCTCCCTTGCGCGAACGGCGGGAGGACATTGTGCCCATCGCCGAATACTTCCTGGAGCAGTACGCGGAGCGCGCCGAGTTCTCCGCCGGGGCCAAGGCAGCACTCGAGCACCATGCCTGGCCGGGAAATATCCGCGAATTGCGAAACGCGGTTACGCATGCGGTGATTACGGCCCAAAGCTACCGGATCGATGCAGCCGATCTGGAGATGTCAAACCCGGCTGCGCCGGCTCTCACCGCGGGGCGTGCGCATTGTGCGGGGCCGTCGCACCTCGATGGCATGGAAAGGGAAGCCATCCTCGCCACTCTCGATAGGACTGGTGGGCACCACCAGAAGACCGCCGATCTGCTCGGCATCTCGCGAAGAACGCTGAGCCGCAAGCTGAAGCTGTATCGGGCCAATGCGCCGCAGGAGGATCACGTGTATGTTGCTTGAGCCGGTTGCCAAAGGAGCTGACCGCCGCAGCGAACCGCGCCGTATGGCGCGCGGCCAGGTGAGCCTGTGGCCCGAGGGCTTCTCGAACGCGACCGCGCCGGGCCGCTTGCTGGACAGCAGCCGCGCCGGATTCCGCGCCCAGCACGGGCTGAAGGGGTTGGGCCCGGGGCAGTTCGTTCACTTCGAGCATGGGGACTGGGAAGGCCGCGCCCGGGTGGTGTGGACGCGCATCCTCGACGACCATGTCGAGAGCGGATTCCTCATCCTCACGCGCGCGAGAACGGCCGCCCGGTCCCGCCAGCCAGCCGGTAAGAAGGCGGCTCCGTGACACGCAGCAACCGGTCCGCGGGTCCGCACTCGACCAGACAACCGCCTTCAAGCACACCCACCGTGTGGCACAGACGCGCCACCGATGCCAGATCGTGCGAGACGTAGAGGATCGACATCCCGAGTTCTGCGTTCAGCTTGCGGAACAGATCGAGGATCTCGCCATGGGAGACGGGGTCTAAGGCGCTGGTGGCTTCGTCGGCCACGAGCAGCTTCGGGTGATGCATCACGGCCATGGCGATGACTACTCGCTGCGCCTGCCCCACGCTCAACTGGCGTGGATAGCTCCGCAGGAAATCGGAGCCGCCCGGCAGGCCCATACCCACCAGGAGCTCCGCCACCTGCCCTTTGGCGAAAGCCCAGGGCTCCGGCCGGTGGGCGCGCCACGCCTCGCGCAATTGGGTTTCGATCCGCAGCGCCGGATTGAGGGCGGACATCGGGCTCTGCAGCACCAGGCCGATCTCCCGGCCGCGGACGTGGCGAAGCTCCTTCTGGGAGCAGTCCATCAGATCGCGCCCGCAAAATCGAATCGCGCCGCGCACGGTCGCGCCCCTCAGCTCCGCCAGTCGCAATACCGCGAGCGCGATCGTGCTCTTCCCCGACCCGCTGGGACCGATCAGCCCCATCATCTCGCCCACTCCGACGGTGAAAACCACTCCTTCGAGGACGCCGGGCTTTTCCGGGTAGTCGACGGAGATGTTCACAGCCAGCAGGACTTCGGGCTTTTCCGGGCAGCCGGCGGAGATGTTCGCAGCCAGCGGGACTTCGGGCTTTTCCGGGCAGCCGGCGGAGATGTTCGCAGCCAGCAGGACTCCGGGCTTTTCCCGGTAGTCGACCGAGATGTTCACAGCCACCAGGACTTCGGGCTTTTCCGGGCAGCCGGCGGAGATGTTCACAGCCAGCAGGGCTTCGGGCTTTTCCGGGCAGCCGGCGGAGATATTCGCAGCCCGCGGGACTTCGGGCTTTTCCGGGCAGCCGGCGGAAATTTCCGCTGCCAGCGACGATAGCCCGGAGGTCACTTCGAGGGCTCGATCCAGAGCCGATCCACGTTCCACAAGACCTGCGGCCGCAGGACGGACGGCTCGGCGTTCCGCACCGAGCGCGCCACCGCCACCAGCGCGTTCCGGTGCACCAGGTAGACGAAAGGCGCTTCGTCCCAGGCCAACTGCTGCACGCGGTCGAAGAGCGCTTTGCGGCGATGCGCATCGATGGTGGAGGCCTGGAGCCGCATGAAGCGGTCGATTTCGGCCTCCCAGGGAGTCGCGGGCTGCTTCTGGTTGGGATTCCACTGGTGATTGGCCGACGAGCTCAACCAGACGTTCATCTGGCCGTTGGGATCGAGATCCACGTTGACGGTGCCCAGGAGGCAGGCCTCGTACTGGAAGGACTTGCCGATCCGCTCGATCAGAGACGGAAAATCCAAGGTCACGATGTTCAGCTTGATGCCCAGGCCGGCAAGGTCCTGCTGGACCATCGCGGCGATGCGCTCCCGCGCGCGGTTGCCGGCACTGGTAACCAGGGAGAATTCCACGGCATGACCCTCGCGGTCGCGCAGCGACCCTCCCTCACTGCGGAATCCGTCCGCCGCCAGGAGCTTGCGCGCGGCGTCGAGATCGAAGGCATGCGGCTTCAGGTGTGGATTGAACCAGAAGAGATTGGCCGGAGAAACCGGCCCGACTCCGGGTTGCGCGTGGCCGCGATAGATCACGCGGCAGAGGTCGTCGCGGCGGATGGCATGGGACACCGCCAGGCGGAAATTGCGGGAGCGGAACCAGGCCTTACGGTAGGCCTCGATCGGCGCGGAATCGGACAGATTGAACCAGATCATCTCGGCGTCGAGCGCCGGCCCCGCGTCCTTGACCGAGGCGCGGTCTTCACCGGCCAGTTGCTCGAATTGATCGGGATCGAGCGAGGAGATCAGGTGCACCTGTCCCCGGCGGAAGCGCAGCAATTCCAGCTCGCGGTTGGGCTGGATCTCCAGGCGAACGGCGTCCAGATAGGGCAGTCGCTTGCCGCCCTCGGTCTTCCAGTAGTTGGGGTTTCTCGCCAGCAGGATGTACGAGCCCGGTTTATGTTCGGCGATGCGGAACGGTCCCAAAACCGCCCGCTCTTTCAGCGGGGAAGTTCGCGACATGACGGCCACCTGGTCGAAGAGCCGCAAGACGCCGGCCACGGGCTGCGGGAACACTATCGCCACCTCGTACTTTCCGCGCACCACGGCCTGGACGGCTCCCTCCCCGGATTGGAACGTATCGCCGGTCGGGGAATGCAGGTTCGGGTCGAGCAGCACCTGCATGGTGTAGGCGACATCGTCGGCCGTAAAGGGTGTGCCGTCGGAAAAGGAAACACCCTGGCGCAAATGGAAGACCACAGCCTTGCCGCCGTTTTCGATTTTCCAGGAGGTCGCCAGCTCCGGTTCCAATTGCTGATTGATGCGGTTGACCCGCAGGAGCACTCCACCCGTCAGGTAGCGGATGGTTTCCGGGGCGTCGCTATCGGCCAGCGCGGGATGAAAGCTTTTGGGTTCGCTGCGGAGGCAGAATCGGAGTTCGCCGCCCCACTGCGCACCGAGGTTCAGGGAACCCAGAAGAGCCAGAAGAATTGGACCGGCATATCTCATACACGGTCCTTATCGGCCGAAACCAGCAGATGAAAGGAACTGATGACGATCATCAGCAGCAGGGCGGGCGCGCAGATCCAGGGATGGGCCACCGCGCCGGGCAGGTTCTCCAGTTCCCGCAGCATCCCACCCCACGAAGGCACCGGTTCGGGGATGCCCAATCCCAGGAGTCCGAGGTTGGCTTCCGCCAACAGGAATGCCGGCACCGTCACCAGGAACTGGGCGCGCGCCAACGGCAACAGGTTGGGAATGAGGTGGACGGCCGCCAGGCGCCCGGCGGAGCAACCGGATGCACGCGCCAGCAGGACGAAATCGGAACCCAGATGGCGCTTCACCGCGACCAGAATGATGCGGCAAGGTCCGGCCCAGCCCAACAGACCGAGCAGCCCGAACGTGGAGAGCGCGGAGGCAGTGGCCGACGCATTCAGGGGCAATACAGCGCGGATCGCCAGCAGCGCAAAGAGCCAGGGCAGCGAAAGGCACAGATCGGCTGCCACCGTGACGGCGCGCTCGACGCGCCTTCCCAGGCACCCCGCAAGCAATCCCACGGCCAGGGCGAGACCGCCCGAAACCAAAGCGGCGCCCGGAGCCAGGAGAAGTGAGATCCGGGCGCCATACAACATTCGCGAGAGCCGGTCGCGCCCCAGGGCGTCGGTCCCCAGGAGGAAATGGCGCGATGGGGGAGCATCGGGCGCGTCCCGAAACTGCCTGGCGTACGGGAAGGGCGCCACCCAATTGGCGAGCGCCAACATCAGGGTGACCAGAAGCAGCAGCGACACGGCAACGCGACGCATATCAGACCTGCGCCTCCCGCATGGATCTGGCCGTGTCCGCGATCAGGTTGGCGATGACGGTGAGGGCGGTAATGAGCAGGGTAAGATTGACCAGTACCGGGAGGTCCCGGGCGAGTGCGGACTGCCAGACCAGTTGCCCCACCCCGGGCGAGTCGCAGAGCGCTTCTACCGGGACAGTGGCGCCCACCGCCATGCTCACCGAGACGCCGGCCAGGGCCAGCAACTCCGGCAGCACGGGTGCGACGACGTGGCAGGTGAGAATCCGAAGGGGGTTGAGCCCGAGCGCGTGCGCAGCCAGAACGTGCGGCGCACCGCAGGCCTGGCGCGCCAGATCCCGCAGGTAGCGGAAAATGCGCGGGAACAGGATCACGGCGATCGCCACTGCCGGCGCCGCTCCGCTGTAGACGGAGGCCAGAGCCACCACCGCCGCCGGCACGCACAACAGCGCTCCCGACAGTACCGACGCGACTGCCTCGGTGAAGCTCCGCCGTAACAGCTCGAGCGTGGTTGCCGCGAGAATAGCCGCTATCCACGCCAGGCCCAGGCCCGAGAGGCCGGAGCGGAAGCTCACGGCCATCCGTTCCGCGAGCAGTTCCCGAACCGGCCGGCCCAGGGACAACGAAGTCCCCAGGTCGCCGTGGGCGAGTTGCCGCAGGTAGTGCCCGTAATATCGGACCACGTTCGGTTGTTCGCCTCCCTGTCGTTGAATAGCCTGGAGGCTTTCCTGGTTCAGACGAACGTCCAGCAACCGTTCGTCCATGCCAAATCCCGGGGCCATCCGCACCAGCGTGGCGGCGAGCAGCCCCGCAACCAGCAGGACGCCCAGCGCCACCGCGGCGCGCGTGGCTAAACGCAGCGGCGTTATTGTTTGCGCGAACACCGCTTGCTTACGCGCGCGGCTCCGAACAGAGCCGGGCCCAGGGGGCACCGGGCCCAAAGGGCACCGGGCCCAAAGGGCACCCCGCGGATGCGCAATTACTTGTGACGCTCTGTTTAGTGCGGATAGCAGCCGGTGTGGCATCTAGTTCTCTCCATTGATGGCGATGCCGGTGGACTCCGAGGACGTTGTGGCGCTGGCCCAAGGCGCCTGCGATCCCCACAACGAACCGACCGCGACGGCATCGCTCCAGATGACCTGGTCGCCCCAGAGCACCTGGTCGCCCCAGACCGCTTGATCGCCCCAGATCGCCTCGCCCCAGATCACCTGGGCGCTCCACACCGCCACGCTGCCCCAAATCGCCTGGATATTCTCCAGGCCGGCCGTGGGCGCCAGCTTGACCGTGTTGGTGGTTTCGTCGAAAACCGCCGACGGCGAAAGGGCATAGCCCACGGCCACGTCGTTATTCGCCAGGGCCGCGGCGATGTCGAGGTAGCCGGCGCCCACCGTGAACACATCGTAGTAGCTCTGGTATTGCTGCGCCGTTACCGGATCGGTCGCCAGGCTGGACACCGGAAACTGCTTGTAGGCGGTCTTCATCAACCGTGCCTTCAGTTGATCCGGATTGAGGCCGGGCTGTGCCTGGAGTAAAAGGGCAGCCGCGCCGCTCACCATGGGAGTGGCCATACTGGTTCCGCTCAGTTGAAAGTAGAAGTTGGATACGGTGTTGCCGGGGAACTCGCTCGCCAAGGTGCTCCCCTTGTCGAGGATGGAGACCACGCAGTTGCCCGGCGCCACCAGATCGGGCTTTACGATGTGGTCGATCGCCGTGGGTCCCTTGGAGCTGTAGCTGGCGATCAGATCGTCGGTGCGTGCAGGCGTGCCCATGGTCTTCATGGCGCCCACGGTAATGACGTAGGGATCGTCGCCCGGAGCCCCGATGGTGCCGTAGCCGTGGGTATTGACGGAGTTGTTGCGTCCCTCGTTGCCGGCCGCTACGACTACCACGATGCCGGCCTTCCAAGCCGCTTCCACCGCCTGGCACAACGGATCGAGGGTGTAGCTCTCGAACACCGCCCGCCCCAGCGACAGGTTGATCACCCGAATGTTGTACCGGGACTTCAATTGAATGGCGCGCTGGATGGCCGCCATCACGGTGCTGTCGGCGCCCGCGCCGTTCTGGTCGAGAACTCGAAGGTTGACGAGGTTGGCGCCGGGCGCAATGCCGGCATACCGGCCGCCCGACTTTTTCCCGGTGCCGCCCACGATACCCGCGACGTGGGTGCCGTGACCGTACGGGTCGGACGTAGTGCGGTCGCCCAGGAAGCTCTCTTCGTAGACGACCCGGTTTCCATAGAGGTCCGGGTCATGCGAGACGCCGCTATCGATGACCGCCACTCCAATGCCGGCGCCCGTAAGGCCGTAACTTTTCACGATGTCGGCATTCACGGCGGCGGCGGCGTTATCGAGGAGACCCCGCAAGGGACGATCCGGCGCGATGTAAACCACGTCGGGATCGTTCGCCAGGTCCTGCAACGCCGACACGGCGATGCGGTAGGCGCCGGCCTGCATGGATCCGAGGTCCGTGTTGAGGCGGCCTCCGCGGGCCAGTATCCTCTGATGCTGCTCCGCGCCGGGAGCACTTTGGAAGCGCACGATGACGTCGACCGTCGAATTCGCGGCCCGCCCTTCCAGGTCGGGTGCGATCTTGGGATGCTGCGCGAGAACCAGGGCAGGCGCCAGCAAAAGGATGGAGCCAGCCGCGACCACACGAGCGATGTTTTTGGTCATGAGAGAGTCTCCTTGTTTGGCGCCGGATGCGCCGGAACGGCGCATCCGGATCGAAGGAACATCAATCTGAAGCTCATAGCAAGTAGTCCGGCATGCGATTTCCGGCTACTTCTCTCCTTTGACCAAGGTACTGGTGGAGCTGGTCGTGCCGTTATCCCATGAGCTCTTCGAGCTCCAGATCGCGCTGCAGCCCGCAGTGCCTTTCTGGGCCATTATCGAGGAGGAACTCAGCATCAACACGTTGGATCCGTTGACCACGGTGCTGGCTCCAAACACGGTAGAGTCGTCCCAGGCAAATTGATCGTCCCAGGCAAACTGGTCATCCCAGGCGAACTGATCGTCCCAGGCAAACTGATCGGGGCTCACCATGGAGAGCGAGCCGTTGGCGTTGAAGATCACCACGGGTGAGATGGCCACGCCCGTGGAGAGGGCCGTGCTGTTGAGGGCCGCCTGAACGTCCAGGTAGCCGGCGCCGACGGTGAAGGCGTCGTAGTAGCTCGTGTAAGAGATGCCGGTAGTGGCATCGGTGGCTATGCTGAAGACGGGGAAGGACTTGCTGGCGGTCAGCATCAAGCGGGCCTTGACCTGGTCAGGCGTCATGGCGGGATTCTGTTGCAGCAGCAGGGCGGCTGCTCCGGCCACCACGGGGGTCGCCATGCTGGTTCCGTTCATGCTGATGTACGCCGAAGGAGAGTTGGCCGGGGCACCATAGACCGTGGGGTTAATCTGGTTGCCGGGGTTTTGGACGTCGAGGGTGCTGCCGGGAACGCGGAGTGAGCTGATGATGTTGCCGGGCGCCACGAGGTCCGGCTTGACAAAATGGTCGATCAGGGTGGGGCCTTTGGAACTGTAGCTGGCTATCAGGTCGTCGCCGCGGTCGGTGGTTCCCTCGGTCTTCATGGCTCCGACGGTGATCACGAGCGGATCGTCACCGGGCGAATTGATGGTGCCATAACCCTGGTTCCCCGCGGAGTTGTCGCGCCCGTCGTTGCCGGCGGCGACCACCACCACGATACCGGCCTGATAGGCCGACTCGACTGCCAGGCAGAGGGGATCGGAGGTGACATCGTCGTAGATGGGACGGCCCAACGACAGATTCATGACGCGGATGTTGTAGGTGGCCTGCAGTTCGATGGCCTGGTCGATGGCGGCGATCACGGCGGCGTCGCTGCCCGCGCCGTTCTCGTCGAGTACGCGCAAGTTGATCAGATTGACACCCGGGGCGATTCCGTGATACTTGCCCCCGGAGTTGGCGCCGTTGCCGCCGATGATCCCGGCGACGTGCGAGCCATGGCCAAAGAGGTCCATGGTGTTGTTCTCTCCGGTGAAGTCCTGGCTGTAGACCACCCGGCTGGCTCCCGACGAGGTCTTCAGGTCGGCATTGTTATAGTCGATGCCGCTGTCGAGCACGGCTACACCGATGCCTTGTCCTGTCCAGCCGTTCAGGTTGGCGATAGCCGATCCCACGGTGGCGGTGGTGAGGTCCAGGTGCTTCTTGACGGGCCGGTTGGGCGAAACGTACTTGACGCCGGGGATCTGGGCGATCAGGTTCACCAGGCCGGCGGGCACCGTGAATACCTGGAACTTGGGAAAGTGTTTGAACTGTTGCTTGGTGCTGGCTCCCGTGCTGGTAACCTGGCCCAGAATGGCGGCGCCGGGGGGAGTCGAGAACTGCACCACGATGGTGACGGGAGCAAAGGGGTTGGTAACTTTGAAGTCGGGCGAGACCTGCCCGGCAAAAGCAATGCCCGCAACGGAGATTGCCAGAGCGAGTTGAAAGATTCGTTTCAAGCGATGTTCCTCGGGTGCCCTAAACGCACTCGGCGTGCCAACGCTAAGAGGCTTTATTTGCAATGGCTGACGAAGGGCGCTCGGGGACGTTTTGTCCTCATGGGACAAATGGTCCCCGCCGTGGCTCGGCCGGGGCCCGGGGCCCACGGGTTGGGGTTGGCAGGCGGAAGCGCCTGCCCCACCGAGGGGGCGGTGACGGTGGTGACGGTGTTGGAGCCGTTTCCGCGCGCATTTTTTGGTCATGACTTAACCTCTTCGGTTTCTGCAGGTTGCGGAGGTGCGTCAGAATCGGGTGACGGCTGGGGAGGGTTTTCGGGGCTGCTGCCGTCACCCGGATCGTCGTGGATCTCGACTACGCGGGCGCCTCCATGCAAACGGCGGAATTTCAATTCGATACCGTGATCGGCGAGGGTCAGGGAGCAGGATCTGAGCTGCTTGGCCGCGCTTGCGGGGTTCTGGCAGGACACGCCGGGTTGGAGGAGCTCGAAGAGCTCGGTGGCGGATCCCTTCCATTGGCGGCACTGCTCCATGAGGCCGCAGATGGCTTCGACCATGGGATGCGGCGGCGGCGGCGGGTTGAGGGCTTGGCGCATTTCCTCCTCGGTGCAGCCGAGAGCGGGGCTGGCGGCGACGGCCCAGGAGACGGCGTCGGCGAATTTACCGGGGGCTGGGTCCATTTTAGGGAGGCGCGCGAGGGCGGTGCTGACGGCATCGCAGAGAGTCGCCAGGATGGCCGGCCAAGCCTCCTGGAAGGCCGTGAGGAGGGCCGTTTCGGCGGTGCGGCGATCGGGCGGGAGGGGCGGAAGCTGGATGGTGAGGGCGCGTTCGGCGAGGGCGGGGGAACACGACCAGCGCTCGGTGACGGTGAGGATGACGGGCCGTTTGAGTGACTTGAGGAGGGGGTTGGCGGTGGGCCGGGGAGTTTCGTGGACGGCGACGCCGACGCCGGAGGAGAGGCGGCAGAGGGCGTCGGTGAGCGCCGGTGAGAGGGTGGAAACGTGGTCGAGGGCGAGGATCCAGTTGTGGCGGGCGAGGATGTAGAGTTCGCGGGGAGTGGCGGGGATGGGGGAGAGGGGCGCGGTGCTGGGATCGAAGATGGAGCGGAGAATTTTTGCGGCAAAGGTTTTGCCGGAGCCTGGGGGGCCCTGGAGGACGAGGAAGGGGAAGGGTCCAGTGGGGCGGAGGGCGGCGAGGAGCCAG
>OMOG01000308.1 GCA_900290305.1 Candidatus Sulfopaludibacter sp. SbA4 | reverse complement strand
TTTTCGTAGCACTGCTTGGAAAAGGAGCTATGTAAAAGCGCAAAGGCCGCGGCGCGGCGCCACACAGGACAGGAACTAATCGCACCGCCGCCGTTTTGCGCGAGTTCCTCGAAGCGATCGATCATGTCCGGCGATAACTGGGAGCGAGTGCAGGAGATCTTTCTCGCCGCGCCCATCTCCCCGGGGCGCAGCAAGCGACGGAGGGCTGCTCGCCGAAGTGGAATCGCTTCTGCGCGCGGACACGGCTCCCAACGAGGCGGCTGTCAGGTCCATCCCTCCCCGACTGCGACGCGGCCCGGACCGGGTATCATGAGTGAATGCTGCAATCCGGCCAGAAACTGGGCCCTTACGAGGTCATCAATCCTCTCGGCGCCGGCGGGATGGGGGAAGTCTACCGCGCGCGCGACACACGACTGGGGCGCACGGTCGCGGTGAAGGTGCTGGCGCAGGACCTGGGCGCGCGGCCCGACGTGCTGCAACGCTTCGAGCGCGAGGCGCGCGCGGTCTCGGCACTCAACCATCCCAACATCTGCACGCTGTACGACGTGGGCACCGAAGGCGGCAAGCCCTACCTGGTGATGGAATACCTGGAAGGCGAAACTCTCGCGGAGCGGATTGCGCGCGGGCCTCTGCCGCTGAGAGACGCGTGCGAGATCGCCATCCAGATTGGCGAGGCGCTCGACCAGGCGCACGGGCGCGGCATCGTGCATCGCGATCTCAAGCCAGGGAACGCGATGCTCACCGGCGGGAAGGGCAGCAACACCGTCAAGCTGCTGGATTTCGGCCTGGCCAAAATCAGCGAGGCGCCGGCCGCTCCGGGTTCCCAGACTTCGCTGCCCACGGTGGCGCAGGGGCTCACGCAGGAGGGCTCCATCGTGGGCACCTTCCAGTACATGGCGCCGGAGCAGTTGGAGGGCGCGGAGGCAGACCACCGCACCGATATCTTCGCCTTTGGCTGCGTGCTGTACGAGATGCTCACGGGGCGCAGGGCATTCGAAGGCAAGAGCCACGCCACTTTGATTTCGGCCATCATGAGCACGGAGCCGCCGCCGGTTTCGGCGGCGCAGCCGCTGGCTCCGCCCGCGCTCGACCGGCTGGCCCGGCTGGTGAAGAAGTGCCTGGCCAAGGACCCCGGCAACCGCTGGCAGAGCGTGCGCGACCTGGTGAGCGAATTGCGCTGGATCGGCGAGAGCGGCTCGCAGATGGCCGCCGCTCCGGCCATCGCGCGGCCGCGGCGCAGGCGCTTTCGGGCGGCATCCATCGCGGCGGCGGTTTTCGGGGTGGCGTTCATCGCGCTGCTGGCCATCCATTTGCGCGAGAGGCCGCCGGAAGAACATGCGGCGCGGTTCCTCATACCGCTGCCCGAGAAGACCGCCTTTCGCTTTTACGATTCGCTGGCGCTCTCGCCGGATGGGACGCGCCTGGCCTTCGTCGCGGGAACCGGGCAGAGCAGCGTGCTGTACCTGCGCTCGCTCGATTCCATCGCACCCAGGATCCTCTGGACCGGCGATCCGGGAGCGGTCGTCGGTTTTCCGTTTTGGTCGCCGGACGGGCACTACGTGGCGGTTAAGAGTGGAGGCAAGCTTCGAAAGCTGGAGGCGGCGGGAGGGCCGCCGACCATCATCTGCGACACCACGATGACCCTGGGGGGAACCTGGAATCAGGATGGCGTCATTCTAATTCAGGGTGGTCCGACAGCGGGGTTGATGCGCGTGAGCGCCGCGGGCGGCACTCCGGCGGCAGTCACAAAACTGGAGACATCGCGGGGTGAAACGGCTCACATGTGGCCGTTCTTCCTGCCGGACGGCAGGCACTTCCTGTTTACCGTCATCTCCCCGCAGACCGAGGCTCATGGCATTTACGCCGGCTCCCTCGATTCGCCGCAGACCACACGGCTTCTGCCGGACGAAACCAACGCGCAATACCAGGCCGGTATGCTGCTGTTCGTCCGCAACAACATACTGACCGCCCAGCCCTTCGACGCCGGACGGCTGAGGCTGGCGGGCGATGCGTTCCCGGTTGCCGAGCAGATTGCCGCTTACGGCGCCTTCCCGGGAGCACCCTTTACCGCCGGCGGCGGGACTCTGGCCTTCCGCATCGGCGAGGGGGCCGCTCCGACACGGCTGGCCTGGTTCGACCGCAAAGGTACCAGCAGCTCTCTCGGCGACCCTGCGGATTACACCAATCCAGCCCTGTCGCCCGACGGGCGCATGCTGGCCGTATGTTTCCGCGACCCCGGCACCAAGACGCGCGACATCTGGCTGATGGATCTCGTGCGTGGGACCAAGTCCAGGCTGACGTTCGATCCGGCCGAAGACCTCGACCCGGTGTGGTCTCCCGATGGCCAGCGGATCGCTTTCACTTCGGAGCGGCAGGGGTCGCGCGATTTGTTTGTCAAGGCGGCCAGCGGCACCGGCGCCGATGAGTTCCTGGTGCGCTCCGGCACCGAGGCCAACGCGGAAGATTGCACGCGGGACGGAAAGTTTCTCATTTTCAATTCGATCATGCCCAGCGCGAAGCGCGGCGTCTATGCCGTGCCGATGTCCGGCGACCGCAAGCCATTCCCGGTGTTGTTGGGATCGTTTGCGCAGGACATGGGGCAGGTCTCGCCCAACGGCAAATGGATCGCGTACCACTCTACCGAATCGGGGAGGGGCGAGGTGTACGTACAGAATTTCCCGCCATCCGGCGGTAAATGGCAGGTATCGAACGCCGGCGGCACGGGGCCGCAATGGAGCCGCGACGGAAAGCAGTTGTTCTACATCGAGGCCGGTAACCGGCTGATGGCCGTCGCAGTGAAGACCGCGGGCGACAAGTTCGATGCCGACATTCCCAAGGTCCTATTTGAAGCGCCGTTCGTCGGTACGGGAAGAAATGCCTACGTAGTTTCCGCGGACGGCCAGAAGTTCCTGGCCATCGTTCGCAACGAGACCACGAATGTGCTGCCGATGACGGTGGTTCTGAACTGGCAGGCGGAGCTGAAGCGCTGATTGCGGGGAAATGTTCAGCCGGTCCGCTTCCCGCAGTCCCACTGCTTCGTATTCGAGAATCAGCGGTACGGAAATCAGGGGCGTCCACGCCTCGCCAATTCTGCGGAGAATGGCGAAGGCCGCTCCTCGCCGGGACCGCAGCGCCGAGACCACGACATTCGTGTCGAGAACGATGAGATTCATTCGCGCAGGCGGTCGCCTATATTCGCCTTATCCCGCATTTGGCCTCAGAAGCCCAGATCGAGCGGCAGCACGGGAGGGATCTCGAAGACGCGAATGCCCAGCACCAGGCGCACCAGCGCGTTGGGGTCGGGGATGGAGGCGCCATCGGCCGAGAGGAATCCGGCGATCTGCTGCTGGGCGTCGAGGCTGATGGCCAGCCCGGCGGCGTCCGGCAACTGGATGCCGGAGCCACCGAGCTCGACGAAGAACACGAGGAAGGGATGCGGGTTCACCGGCAGATTGGGGTCCTGGGCGCGCGCCAGGTCATGCTGGTACATCCAGGTGTTGGCCTGCAGGCCGGCCGCCTCAACCAGCAGGCTGTTGGCCGGGTTGGGCACCGACTGATCTCCGCGCGCAAACTGGATGAGCACCGGCCTGGCCGGAGCGCCCGCGAGCGGCGAGGGTTTCAAATGCGGCGCGAAGGCGATGGGATCGCCCTGGATGCCCAGCCACTCCAGCATCTCGAACACATTTTGGATGGCGATGGCTCCGGGCACGGTGGTCACTTTGACCGGCTGGCCGGGCAGCACGTAGTCTTCGTTGTACGTGTTGCCCTGGTTGAGCAGCGGAGGAACCCGCACTTGCAGGGTCTCGGTGGCCAGGCTGCGATAGGCAGGGCTCCAGCGGGCGATATCCACGGTCGTAGCGCCGCCCACATTGAGGGCCGCCGCGCGCACGGTGGGCTCCACGGCCATGAGCATGGCGCCGTAGATGGACCCCAGGGAGTCTCCCGCGTAATAGATGTGGGCGGGGTCCAGATCGGGTATGCCATCGCCATCCAGATCGAGCCCCTGCCGGATGAGGCGCGCCAGTTGCATCAAATCGACCACCGTCTGGCGGAAGCAATCGCGCGTCCCGAACGCCACGGGCGTGAACACGGTGCAGCCTTCGTCCGGATCGATGATGCCGTCGCCATTGAGATCCACTCCGCGGCCGCCGGCATAAAGGGTGGTGCTGTTGCCGCTCTTGTCGACGAACGTGACCGTGCTGAGCGGGCCGAACCCGTGGCCCACGGCGTTGATGGCGATGGTGGCGAAGCCGGCACGCGCCAAGGTCGGCGCTACCGCGGTGGGCCCGCCGAAACGGCTGTCGCCCAGGCCGTGCCCGAAGATCACTACCGGATAACCGGCCGCGGGCTTCGGTGTAGAGGGAAGCAGCGCGTTGAAGTAGACCTGGTTCGCACTGGTGGGAACCGCGAGTTGCGGCAGGGTGGGAGCAGGACGGATGGTCTGGTCCTGCTCGAGGAAACTCGGCGAGATGTAGGACCCGATGACCAGGCGGTCCAATCCGGTGACGATGGGCGAAGTCACCGGCAGCGAAAGATCCACGAACGCCGGGGGGTTCGTGCCGACCTGTTCGTGGAGCACCAGCGAGGCCAGGTTGGAGATGACGAAGGTGCTTTGCGGCTGCGCCAGCAGGGGCGCCGGCGGCACGTAGTCCAGGATCAGGCGCGCGTGCTCCAGCCAGGTGGTGGCGCTCATGGTGGTGAAGACCGATGCGGCCACGATCTTCTGTGGGGCCACGGCGATGCCGCTCACGGCGCGCGCCAGAGACGCGCAATATGGCGTCGCGGCCTGCAGGCAGGCGAGGTAAGCTGCGTCGGAGGCGACCGCGGCGCCGGAGGTATCCTTGACGGCGTCGGTGACCACCAGCGCGTACCGCCGGTGCTGGTCCAGCACGTTGTTGGGCTTGGCGTACAGGGTGTGGGTGGAGGGGTCGTAGACCGGCTGGTCGATGGGGATGCGGTCGCCGGGCTTGTAAATTCCGGGCTCGTCCGTAGTGAGGTTGTCGAGGGCGACCAGAAAAACGCCGCCTGGCAGCGTGGCCGTGTTCACGTCGGCGGAGAAACGCACGCGAACGCGGGCGCGGATGCTGAAGCCATCCAACTGGTCGGCCAGCCCCGCTTCCTGGCAGGCGGTGTACTGCGATGCGCAATCGGGGACGGGAATATCGATGCGGAGGCCGCTCTTCTGGAGGGGGTCTGGGAGCGTCAGAAAGTCCGTCGGAAAGGGTCCGGTTTCCGGAGTGGAAGGGTCGAAGAGAACGGTGGTGCCCGCGGCGGCGAGCGAACGCGCGAGAAGGGCAACTGCGAGAAGACGTAGCATTGTGGCGTCAGACTCGATCATACCGTGGTGCATGAGTGGACGCCGCGTGGTGTGGGGCCACCTGCCCCTCGGGTGCGCGACGTAGAAATGGGGCCAGGCTAGTGGGGCGGACCCCCTGGTCCTGGCGTCCCCTCTGGGGACGACCCCCTGGTCGGCTTTCTTTTCTTGAGATTTCCAGCCGCGTCTGGTGAGGGATGCCCGTG
>OMOG01000303.1 GCA_900290305.1 Candidatus Sulfopaludibacter sp. SbA4 | reverse complement strand
AATAAAAGGTGAGCGCAGCGAGCCACTTTCCCACTCGCGTTTGGCGAGCCCAACCCCCGACCCCTATCCCCAACCCCCTTTTTGCTTTTACAGGGGAACTTCCACCTGGTTGAGGATCTCTTCGATGATGCGCTCGCCCACGTCGGCGCGGCGCTGCACCAGGGTAGTGCGCGTATTGATCACCACGCGGTGCGCGAACAGCGGCGCGGCCAGGCGTTTCACATCGTCCGGGATGGCGTATTCCCGGCCTTCCAGCAACGCCAGGGCCTGCACCGCGCGATAGAGGGCCTGCGAGCCGCGCGGGCTCACGCCCAGCGTCAGCGATTCGTGGTCGCGCGTCTTTTCCACGATGGCCAGCATGTAATCCACCAGCGCCTCTTCCACGATCACGCGGTGCACGGCGTCCTGAAGCTGCAGCACGTCGTCCGCCGCCAGCATCGCGCCCGCTTCGGGCAGCGACCGCTCGCTCGAGCGGACGATCAGCCGTTCGCTCGCCATGTCGGGATAGCCGATGCGCAGCCGCATCAGGAACCGGTCGAGCTGCGATTCCGGCAGCGGGTAGGTTCCGTGATGCTCCACCGGGTTCTGCGTGGCGATCACCATGAAGGGGCGCGGCAGCGAGTGGCTCCGCCCGTCGATCGTGACCTGCGATTCGTTCATGGCCTCCAGCAGCGCCGACTGCGTCTTGGGCGTGGTGCGGTTGATTTCGTCCGCCAGCAGAAAATTGCTGAAGATCGGCCCCGGCTTGAATTCGAAGGCTTCCGAGTGCACGTTGTAGATGGTGACCCCCAGAACGTCGCTGGGCAGCATGTCGCTGGTGAATTGCAGCCGGTGGAATCGGCAGGATACCGACCGCGCCAGCGCCTGCGCCAGCGTGGTCTTGCCCACGCCCGGAACGTCCTCGATGAGCAGGTGGCCGCGCGCCAGCAGGCAGACCAGGGAGAGCCGCACCACCTCGGGCTTGCCTCGAATCACCGACCCGAGAGCCGTCTCCAGTTCGGTCAGCCTGCCAAGGAGTTGCGGCGAGAATTCAGACGGCGGGGCTACCATTGATTCCCGCTGGGACATTAGCCTTCATCATACTAACTTCCAGCGGTCGGCGTTCAGCCGTCAGCGTTCAGCCTGCGAGCGGGGGTGAAGGCGCGGCCCGCCCCGGAGCGGCCGGATTCTCGAGCTGAAAGCTGACCGCCGATCGCTGAACGCTCCTTGCGGCGGCGCACCCATTGTGTTATTTATGGGTTCAAGTCGGACCATTTGATCCAACGAGAACCGCCCCGCTCGAGGAGCGACGGTCAATCATATTTCTCATCAAAAGGATGGCATCCCGTGGAAGCTGTCAATCGCAAACTCATTCGTCCGTCTCTCAACGAGATCAAGGAACAGATCGCGCCTCCGCGCCGGGCCGCCCCGCCGCAGAAGAAACCGGTTCCACCGGATCAGACCAACGCGGAGAATTTCTACTACGTCAAGCAAATGCAGTCTAAGACCGCCATGGTCTTCGTGCTGCGCGATGGCGAGACTCTGCACGGGACGATTGAGTGGTACGACAAGTGCTGCCTCAAGGTGAATCGCACCGAAGGACCCAACCTGCTGCTCTACAAACCGAGCATCAAGTACATGTACAAGGAAGGATAGCGTCGTCCCGTCTTACGGCTTCAGGCGATTGCGCAGCGCCAGGCGGTATTCTCTTCGTTCTCCAGCCTCGTGGTAGCGCCGTTTTTCCTCTTCCGTCTCCGGAATGACCGGCGGAATCGCGGTCGGCCGCTTGTTCTCATCCAGAGCCACGAACGTCAGGTAGGCCGAACAGGTATGCAGCTTGTGGCCGGTCAGCAGATTCTCGGTCTCGACGTGCACCCCGACCTCCATCGACGTGTGGAATGCGCGGTTCACCGACGACCGCAAGACGATCAACTGCCCGATGCGCACCGGGTGGATGAAGTGCAGGCTGTCGACCGACGCGGTCACCACGGGCTTGCGCGCATGACGCAACGCCGCCAGCGCCGCCGCCAGGTCCACCAGGTGCATGACCTTCCCTCCGAGAACATTGCCCAGGCCGTTGGTATCGTTGGGAAGCGCCACCTCTGCGTACTCGGACACCGATTCTCGGACAGGCTTGCCTTCCATAGAGTAATGTGATGCCGCTCAGCGCTCCAAGGCTTCCGATTTGCGGCGCAAGTAGCTCTCGACGTAGGCCTGCGCCTGGCGGCTGATGGTTTCGTCCGGCGGCGGCTCTGCGAATGCCCCTTTGGCACGGGAGTATTCGAGCGGTCCGTGAGCGAACGGGAGGTGATCGCGCTCCACCACCAGGTAAATGCGCAGGCAGGCGCCGTCGTCATCGGAAACCGCGAAGCGCACCGCGTCGGGGCCGTCCGCCGCCGGGAAGCGTGCACAACTGCCGCGCGCATAGCCGAGATTGCAGAGCGGGCGCAGAGTGGCTTCGTCCGGCTGCCATGGCCGATCGGGATCCGCCCGGCAGACTCCGGCCCAGGCATCGCCCAGCGGGAGCATCGCATCCTGGCCTGCCTGTGCCCGCGGTTCCATCGGAAAGAAGTAGGGGCAGGCCATTTCGGAGGTATAGTAGCATGAGATGGCGAGCACACGTCTGGAAACCCTCAAAGGCTTGGTGGCAAAGCAGCCGGGCGACAGCTTCCTGCGCTACGGACTGGCGATGGAGTACCGCAACGCGGGCGAGCTCGATGCCGCCATCGGCGAGTTCCGCGCCCTGATCGCCGCCAACCCCGACTATTCCGCGGCCTATTACCACGGAGGCCAGACGCTCGAGCGACTGGGAAAGCTGGACGAAGCGCGCGCCCTCTATCGCGAGGGAATCGAGGCTACCACCCGCAAGGGCGATTGGCACACGCGCGACGAAATCCAAGCCGCGCTCGACCTCCTGGGGTAGTTCGGACCCTGCGACGCGGGCTGGTTGCCCAACTGCCGTGACCGGCGTTTGGCGGGAGGAACCCTCCTGAGCCGGGCCCGTGCCTCCCAGCATTGTCCGAGTGGCGCGTAAACCGCCCAAAGCCCAACTTCGCAGAGCTGGATGCAGGATCAGGACCGCGTCGCGGCGCAGTGTCGGATGCGAACGACAGCGTCCTTTATCATTCGCTAGTCGGTCGGTGAGCAGCGAGAGGCTCTTGTGCCATTTGCCTCAGGGTGGATTTCCCGTTGAGTTGACGGGTTGGAGACCCAACGTTTGTAGTCTGAAACTGCGGGGGTGCTCTCATAGAAGGCCAAATATCGGCTACAATGTGCTATGAAATGCGGTCGACAAGATATCTTTCCGCGTCGGTTCTCCTTATTTCGTGGACTGCCTTCGGTCAGACGATGCCGTCGCGATTGAACTCCGCATGCCCTAACCTTGTCCCATCCATGAATCTATCCGCCTTTTCGGCGGTCTTCTCCGGGGAGTTAATAGCCATCAACAAAGGAGGGTTTCAATTTCGGCTTGAGAGTGTATGGAAAGGACAGATTCAGCCGACTATCTCAGTCATGGTTGAGAAGGACGATCAGCCACGCTCGCACAAGATCGCCTTTACGGTCGGAAAATCGTATTTAGTGTACGCTACGCCGGGCTTTGGGGACCATATCTATATCCCGGTATGCTCGCGGACTCGGGTGCTGGCCGACGCCGCAGAAGATCTGGCTGTCTTGGGTGAGGGTGCCAGCGCTGATTTTTATTTAACCTCCTTTAAGTCGTGGAATGAATCGCAACCCGTCGAGATCCTAGAATACCAACGTTGGGGAGCGGCAGAGCCGGTCCGAATCTTCCGAGTGCCGCCCGGGCAACAACTTACGATAAGCGCCTCGGGACCTGTTTCTCACGGGGCCATTTTATTTTGCGAACTTTCATTGAACGCACAGGGGCTCACAGACATCAAGCGAGTCGGTCCCAGGCACCCCGCAGTCGAAATCCACCTGTCGAATCACCAGCGCGCTACGTTTATTGGTGGAGATGCGGTCGACGGGCCACCAACCGAGTTGCAGATTGAGGCGATAAAGATCTTTGCCAACTCGCGTGATCCTCTGGACTCCGAGAGCCAGACTGGGATTCTGCGCAAGTTGTTGGATCAGGCTGGGCAACTGATTGGAGCCGAACTGACCGATCTTCACAACGGTTTCACGATCAGCTTCTCTTGGAGTCCGGTACAGCCGGTTTCCGGTGTGGGGCAAACCTGGGAGCAAGACCTCCGCCTGATTAATGCCGAACTGCAGTCAGACCCCGCTCCAGATCCACACTGCAAGAGAGTTGCGACACCAGCTCGCTTGAAATATTCCGACGACAAACTAATCCTGTTGGGCCCCTCCTGCCCAGACGTGGACTCGTGGCTCACTCGGGAAGAATTTCCGATAGGAGGTCTTGATCCCGGGAGAATTCGGCCTTTCGTTTATACAGACTCGTGGGTCGAGGACGTGTACCCGGAACGGGAAGCTCGGCGTTCGGGTGCCGAGTTGCATTGCAAGGAGGCTGGCTGTGGGAGTTATCATGCGGAGCCGGTAGGCCCGGGCAAGGCAGAGGACTTAGCGGAAGGCGGGTTCGGGGTGAGCATTAGTTTCAAGCCCGGAGCTGCACAACATCTAACGGCGTTATTGGAACACTTGGTAACGGACCTCCAGTCTCCTGTCCCCTAATTGCGAAGCTTCCATTTCGCTCCGACGAAGATGGGTGTTCGAGTTCCCCCCACATCTGTCACCGCCAAATCATAAGTAATGTCCCAGTTCGTGAATGGGTGCCGCCCCCCTTCGATCAGAGAATAGTACAAAACCAGCCGCAACGTGATTACGTTAGGATCAGTGGGGGCTCCTCTCGAGACGGACAACGGAAACGGTAACAATTGAATGCGGCCATCTTGCGGATGACGAATATTTATTGGGAGTTCGATAATATAGCGTTCGGTCGGTGTCAGCGAATGGGCCGGTTCCGCACTGGAGCCACCCCCTGACTCATAGGACCAATGGATTTCGAATTGCTTTAAAACGATTAGCTTGCCGGTGTTGGCAAACGTGACGTCGAAGGTATGGACGCTTTCGGGATCGCCGCCGCTCTGCTGGATATAGATTACCTTGAACGGTGCATCCGGATCAATCTCGGGGCTGGAAACCTCCTTGGCGTTTGGTAGCGGCCCGTAATCGCTCGCAGTTGATGGTAATCTGACCGATTTGACGTTGCCGACGTCAACGCGGGCCACATTGTTTATGAAGTGTACGTTCGCAATGTTCTTGCTAAACGGCAGGAATCCCCTTTCGTCCATCTCGACTCGTACCGCGTTAGTGGTGGGAGGAACTCGGGCCCTGCAGAGGGTGCCACGAACCGGATCTCGAGGACATCTATAGTACTTCCCGTTCGCGAAAATCTCGATCTCCGCCGTGGGCCAGTCAGTGGTGCCAGCCACCACAAGTTCGCCCACCGGTGTCTGCTGGGCTGAAGAAACCCATGCCACCGACAACATGGCCATCACTAGGTACCGTTGAGTCATTTCGGCGACTCACAACGGATAAAATGTCGGAAGAAAAGGTCTGACGGCGCGAGATCATGCCTGGTCGGTTTGACTTGGTAACGCCGTTCTAAGCTCAGTTCAATCGTGCCTTGTGAACATCCGACGGCGAGTTTAGCAGCCCGTCGCACGCGGCGTGTTGTCTGAACTACATAGAAGCCGTCAGGTCGGTCGGTAGCCAGTGAGCCAGATCCGGTAACATCCTCCCCGCTATCGACTACTCTGACGGAAACGTTAGGCACTGGTTTATTGGAAAGATCACGGATTTCACCGTAAATTGTTCCCGGAAGTGGCCGCATATCGTCGACGGCTCTGACCACCATCGAAGGAAACAGGAACATCATGATGAATAAGGCCGCCTTGCTAAGCTGACGCACAACAAAGGCAAATTTATAAAAACGCTTAGTGTTGTTCCATTCCGAGGCTGAAATTACATATATTGACCAGGCAACGCCAGTAGCACACAGGATGACACAACCAAGAGCCCCCGGCACACCAAGCGAATCAGTCACAATGCGCTTCCATTGGTCAAGAAAGGCGCTTGCGCTGGCGATCCCCGGCAGAATCACCGCCGGGAGGTCCACCCATCGGCCGTTCATTTGGCGGTGGCCGGCTCTCCTGTCAAGAAGGTCGCCCGCGAAAGTGGTTAACTTCTGCCAGAGCAGCTTGCCTTGTCGAAGGAGTCCACTCGTTACTGGATACATCTGCGTTTCGATCCCGATGCCAAAAGCGCCCGCTATCATAGCACAAGGCGCGCTGGGTTTTTGCTCGTATCGTCGGCGTGAGCGCAAAAACCTTGTACCTTGTCGGGATCTCACGCTCCGGAACCGCTCGGAGTCGGTCTGAGGCGTGGATCGCCCGGTAAAAAGTTGGCAAGCTCAGGCGACGAGCAATTACTTAGGTATGTTGTGGCCGCCAGTCGCGTATCCGGCTAACACTCGTCGGCGAAAAGCCCGAATCGGAAATGGGCCGGGAAAGACTTCTGCCGCTAGCCGATCCGAATCGTAAATGATAAAGGACGTTGTCGTCTGTAAGCGCAGTTCGCTGAAACGCCACCTCCCTCTCCGGGCGGGTTGTCGGGCACTCGTACAGAGTTCCAGCGGCGGCGCAGAACATAGGTCCCGTGAAGTCCCCTTCACGCCAGGAACCCGAACTTAGGCCGTTTCACGCAACAGGAATATGTGGGTTCCGCGCCCCATGAACATCCGCTCCGCTACTGGGCGAGTGCTTCCTTGCCTGGAATTATGTTAGGAGTTATCGTGAGGGCTCAAACACGGAGAGTCTTGCTTCACGAACCTCCTCTTTATCAATCGCTTACAGGCGAGACGCCGTCCCGTTGGGATCTGCGATTTCCTCAGTCACCACGAAACGATATTTATTTTTCAGCACCCTTTCACTCATTCTAAAACCACTTACCGGCGCCCTCCCGCATTCCACCGCTCAAAATCGCCACATCTGTCTGCTACATTTAAATCAGGAAGGGAATTGCGCTCACCAGCGCAAAGGGGGCAATAACCCCTCGCGACACAGATCTGTGTCGCCGGATTCTGACAAGTCATTTGTTTTCAGTGTTGGGGTGCCTTTTCGCGACACAGATCTGTGTCGCCGCCACCCATCGGTCCCTCGATATGGTTTTCCGGGAATTGGGAGAGAAATGGTGAAAACTCTCACCGCCGAAATCGCGTAACCCAAGCGTTTTCAACGTTTGCTTCCAAAAACCGGTGAAAGTTATCACCGTTTTAGGAAAGTCCAATGAACCGTCCGGCATCACCCGCCGCGCCGGCCGCCGCAATCTCAGCCTTGCGTGCCGTGGATTAGAATAAGGCTGAAACAAATCACCAGTAGTCCTGGAGTAGCGATGAGACAACTCGCAGTGCTCGGGATTGTTTGGCTTGGAATCGTTTTTCCTTCCAACGGGGCATCGTTTTACCCTGCGCGGCTCGCCGATCCGCACGCCGTTTACCTGACCGAAGACCAGTTTCCCGTCCGTGGCGACGGCAAGGCTGACGACAGCGCAGCAGCGCAAGCTGCCATTGACAAAGTGCAGGAGACCACCGGCGAGGGGATCCTCTTCATCCCCGAGGGCCGCTATCGCATCACGCGAACCATCTATGTCTGGCCGGGCGTGCGGGTGATCGGCTACGGCGAGAAACGTCCGGTATTCGTCCTGGCGGACAATACCCCGGGCTTCCAGCAGGGCATGGGCGACATGTTCTTTTTCGCCGGATTCCGCCCCAACCAGGCGGCCGGCGGCCGTGGGGGCCGCGGAGGACGGGGTGGTTTCCGGCCGCCTCCGCCGCCCGGAACAGTTCCGCCGAATCCGGCCATCGGCGACGCTGGCGCGGGCACTTTCTATTCCGCCATGAGCAATATCGATTTCGAGATCGGCAGCGGCAATGGCGCGGCCGTCGGAATTCGGTTTCACGTCGCCCAGCACGGCTACCTCGCCCACATGGATTTCCAGATCGGCTCCGGCCTGGCGGCTCTCAATGATATAGGGAATGAGGCCGAGGACCTGCATTTTCACGGCGGCCGGTACGGCATCCTCACGCGCAAACCCTCCCCCGCCTGGCAATTCACGTTGATCGATTCCACCTTCGACGGCCAGCGGGAAGCGGCCATTCGCGAGAACGAAGCGGGATTGACGCTGGTTCACGCCGAGTTCCGCAACGTTCCCACCGCCATCGCGATTGACCCTCATTACTCCGACCAGCTCTGGGTAAAAGACGCGCGCTTCGAGAACATCAGCGGCCCGGCAATCCTCATCGGCAATGAGAACAGCCGCATGACCCAGATCAATCTCGCAAGCATCGTCTGCCGGCAGGTGCCGGTCTTTGCGCGTTTTCGCGAGAGCGGCCGCCAGCTTGCCGGCTCCGGCGAGATCTACCAGGTGAAGGCTCTTTCGCATGGACTGGCCCTCTCCGCGCTGGGCGCCATCGGCGAGATCAAGACCACCTACGAAGCCGCCCCGCTGAAGGCCCTGCCGCCACTCACGCCCAACGCCATCCCAGGTCTGCCTCCCATCGCTACCTGGGTGAATCTGGGAACTCTCGGCGCCAAAGGCGACGGCGTGACCGACGAGACTGCTCTCATCCAGAAGGCCATCGCCGAGCACCCGGTCCTTTACATTCCCTCCGGCCGCTACGTGGTCACCGACACCCTCAAGCTCCGCCCCGACAGCGTGCTGATCGGGCTCCATCCCGACCAGACTCAGTTCGATATTCTCGATTCCACCCCCGGGTTCCAAGGACCGGGCGCGCCCCGTCCGCTCCTCGAAGCCCCGCGCGGAGGGGACAACATCGTGACCGGCATCGGCCTCTATACGGGCGGCATCAACAACCGCGCCGTGGGCGCCATGTGGATGGCCGGCAAGGATTCCCTCATGGATGACGTGCGCTTTCTCGGAGGCCACGGAACCACCGGCCCCGACGGCCGGCGGGTGAATCCGTACAGCGCCAATCTCTTCTCGGATCCCGATCCCCACCGGCGTTGGGACGCGCAGTTTCCCAGCCTGTGGATCACGCACGGCGGGGGCGGTACCTTTGCCAATATCTGGACTCCCGACACGTTCGCGCAGGCCGGTCTCTATATCTCCGACACCACCACTCCCGGCCATGTCTACGAGCTTTCGGCCGAGCATCATGTTCGCACCGAGATCAAGCTCGACCAGGTGGCCAACTGGGAGCTGTACGCGCTGCAGACCGAAGGCGAGCGGGAGGAAAGCGCATCCGCGATCTCACTCGAAATCAGCCGGTCGAAGAATATCACCATCGCCAACTATCACGGCTACCGGGTAGTCAGAAGCTATAACCCCGTTCCCTACGCCATACGCATGTATGATTCCACTGACATCCGGTTCCGCAACATCCATGTGGATAGTAACAGCTCCATGCTTCAGTGCGGCGAATCGGGCTGCCGTCAGTACGCCAGGTCCAGCAAGGTATCGTTCGAAAACTGTATCTTCGATGAGACTTCTAAGAACGAAGTGAGGGACCGTGAGTTCGCGTGGCTGGATGTCTCTGGCAAACCCGCACCATCCAAACCCCGCGGGCCGTCCCCCGTGCTCGAACCGGGAGCCGCGATCGAGAGACTCTCGACCGGCTTCTACAACATCTCCGGCGCGGCCGTGGACCCGTCCGGCCAATTGTATTTCGTGGATAACCACTTTCAGCGCATTTATCGATGGTCTCCGGAGAAGAAGGATCTCAGCATTGTCCGTGACAATCCGCTCGATCCGGTGAATCTCGCATTCGACAAGGCCGGCAATCTGATCGTTGTCTCTTCCGGCGGAAAAGGTCTGACCGTCTACTCCTTCCGCCCGGATGGGCCGGAAGATCAGATCGCCGTTCTCGATCCGGAACCGCCGGCAGAGCGTCCGGGCATGACCGCGCTCCTTCCCGTGAACTACTGGGTAAACGGCGATTTCACTAATACGCTCTCGACTGATACCTATGAGTATGTTTCTCTTGACCAGATGTTTTCCAAGGTTGTAACTACACGGAAGCCTTACCAGTATGTTTCTCCGGATCGCACACTTTTCATTCCCAGCGAAGAGGCCTTTATTCAGGGCCTGCCGTACTTCGGATATAAGTTCGCTTACATTCTGCAGGCCTTCGGGTTAGTCAAAGCTAGTCCCGGAAAGCCGTTCTATGTTACCAACGAATCCGAACAGAGGACGTACACCGGCAGCGTGAATGCGGACGGGACTCTTTCCGGTCTCCGTACATTCGTGGAGCAAGGTGGAGAGAGCCTCACCCAGGATAGCGAAGGGAATGTCTATCTCGCGGCCGGGCAGATCTTCGTCTACAACCCTGCGGGAAAACGGATCGATACCATCCCGGTACCCGAGCGCCCGCTGCAATTGGTCTTCGGCGGGAAAGACCGGCGTACGCTCTTCGTTCTCACGCAATCCTCTTTGTACGCAGTGCGCACACGCTTTGCCGGACTGTAGCGCCTGAGCGGCGGATGTGGCGCGGGCACTCGTGCCTGCCGTGTCGAGACTCGTCTCGACACGTATTCGCGGCTGCGCCACAGTGTCGACACCAGGCGTCGGCATGAGTGCCGACGCGGCAGGCACGAGTGCCTAATGCCACATAGTTTTGCCAACCGAAGCTGATGCCCCCATCCAGTGGGCCGTTCCACTGGCTGTGGAGTGCTCCGCCGAGGCCGCTTTTCGTTAGTCTCTATGAGTTGGAGTCGCGAACTGGGGTCTGACCGGCCGGGTAGATCTTGGCGTAGGCGAAGCGATTCCGGATGTGGGAGTTGAAATAGCCGCCTTTGGACTCCGACCGCAGCAGTGCTTGATAGCTCTCTGCCGGAACGCCGAAATAGCGGTAGACGGCCCCACTTCGGAATTCCAGTTCTAGCAGGGCTCTCTGGTCCTGGTAGGCAACCGTGCGTAGCGAGGTGGAATGCAGATCGAGCCGTTGCATAGGCTATCCGTGTCGCGAAGGGAAAGACTTGGGTTTGGGCCACGCGGCCCGGGGATAGGAACGCCGCTGGCGCGTGCGTTTGGGGAGTCGGGCTTGGCGCACATAGTACATCATGTCTTCGAACCGCTGCTGGGCTTGCTGCTCGTTCTGGGCAGCGGCGATGCCCGGAAGGAAGGCATTGAGTACGTTGCGCACACGCGTGAAGCTGAAAGCCCGCGGGGGCAGACCCGCTTGCTGCGCCGCTTGATAGGTGACCGCACGCACCAGGTTGTAGGCCATCATGGCCAGATCCATTTCCTTGGCCACCATCTCCGGCGTGGTGCAGGTTAACTGGTCCAACAGCAGCGTGTCTTTCAAACTGCGCAGATCGACTTCGATGTTCCAGCGATTGCCGTAGAGTTGGATCACGGCTTCGGCTTCGATCTCTAGCGTAGTGAACACAGCCAGCAGAAATGCCGGGGCGCCGTTGCTGGGCTGGACTTCCCGTACGATCAGACGCCCGCTCACCGAGGCCTCCGCGGGCAATCCGGGATGGCTCTTGCGGTCGTCGCGGCTGGGCTTCCACTGGATGCGCTGATCGATTCCATCCCGTAACGGTCCCCCATACAGATGTTGGGCCCGCGCCACGGTCAACCGTAGCACCACCGGATGGCTTCGCTGGTCGGCCGCATAGGCCACGGAAAACACTCCAAAGTTGCTATCTCCCAGCAACACGGATAAAGCCGGCAGACGATCGATGAGTCGCTCCAGCAGACCTTGTTCACTGACCGGGTCGTTGCCGTGCATGGGTCCCCACACCGGTCTCAACGCCAAGCCTGTGTAGAGATCGTGCACCACCAGCATGCGGATTAACGGCCAATGCGATTCGCCATGTTGATTGGGCGCCGGCGGGTACATCTGGCGCAGTTTTTCGCGATGGGCCAGGCGAACCGCTGTACCATCTACGAAAAACACCCGCTCTCCCACTTCCGGTATCACCCCGGTCATCCGCTCAGACAGCTGTCCGAAGACCCGGTCGTAGGCCTGTTCCACAAGGCTCACTAGCAACTCCTGCCGCGCCTGGTTAAAAGCTCCCGTGTTGCTGGACAGCTTCGGACCTTCCGGCCCAGCGCTGCGTTGCAGCCGCTTGCACGGCTGTGGCCAGAAGGTCGCCGGCAGACCGCGCAGCAACTCCAGCACGGCAGTCTCCAGCGTTCCGCCCTGCAACCGTTGTGCGATCATCAGCCAAATCACCACGGCATTGGTGTAGATGCAGTTGTTCTGGCGAACCCGGGCCTGCCGCAGGGCCTCACAAAAAAAAACAGCCGGCAGCAATTGCTGAAACAATGTCAGCACGTCCGCTTTCCAGGCGTGACTGCCAGTGACCTCTACAGCATTCACCTGCGGACCGGCAATGGGCGGGGAAATCATCGGGTCCCATCAAAAAAGTAGCAGAAGACCGTCCAAAAGTCCAGCGGAAAATCAACAAAAACTAAAAATTGTTGGCCTTGTTGATTTGTTCAGCTGACCAATGCCAAGCTTGGGTTGCAAAAACTATGTGACATTGGGCACGAGTGCCTGCGCCACGTCACCGCCCCCGAATGCGCGTTCGGACGGCATATAACGAAGTGCGCGCGGGAATGAACAGAGTCTGTCCATCCTTTCCGCCAAACACCAACTGGAGCGGACGCTCCGGCACCTCGATAGTGTCAATCAACTTCCCGGCTGCATCGTACACGTAGATCTGGCCGGCGGCGATGTACACGTTGCCCCGCTCATCGACCGCCACGCCCTCACCGCCCTGGTCCACGAAAAGTTTCCGGTCCGACAGATTGCCGTCGGGCCCTACCGTCGCGGACCACGTAGTCAACTCGGATTCGTCGGTGATGTAAAAAGGCTTTCCGGGAACTGCCGGCGCCAGCCCAAAACCGCGGATCAAGTCGGCGCTCTTCGTTCCCCACGCGAGCGCCCCGCTGACGAAGTCCTGGCCCGCCGGAATGAACGTGGTGCCGTCCGGCGAAACATACTGATAGGGTCGCGGGGCTCCTTGCAAGTGGTAGTCCCCCACCGGCAGCACCGCGGTCATCCCGGACCGGCCCGCGGCGGGCTCGGCCTTGAGCACCGAGATCTCCCCTTCGGGCGCGCCGGGCTTAAACGTGTAGACGGTGCCGTTTCCGGTGTAGCCGATCACCATCAGGTTGCCCGCCTTGTCGAAAGCCAGGTTGACCGGGTCGAGCGGATTATCGCGGACGGTCGAGATCTGCCGCGCGCCGGCTGCCCAGCGGTAGATCCTCTGCCACTTCCCATCGACGAAATAGAAATCGCCCGCCGGATCCGCCGCGCCTCCGGAAATATTGTAGAAGCCGCCTGCCAGCTTCTCCACCTTGGCGCCCGCCGCGAGCACCGGGGACGCCGCCTTCGCCCGAGCCTGCGGCGCGTTGCCCGAGATGTTCATCCACGCGAACTCGCGCTGCCGGATCTCGACATTGTGGGTCTGGTCGTAAACCGCGTCGTCGAACGATACCTTGCTGTTGCTATAGCAGTGCACATTGCGCAGCCGTATGTTCCGCGAGTTGGAAACTTTGATCGCCCACGGGAACGGCTGAAAGGTGCTGATCACCCGGTAGATGTGAAAGTTCGCGAGCGTGATGTTGCTCGATCCGTCGATCTCTAGCGGCAGCGCGAATCCGCCTTCTCCGCGCTCCTCCTCGGTCTGCAGCGCGTAGATCTGCCAGTTGGAAACGTTGTGGATCTGCACCTCGTGGCGCACATGATGCTCGCTGGACATTTCGTAGACGCGCCCCTCGGTGGAAGTATCGGAGACCAGCATGCCGGCCTGCGCGAACGTACTCGGCGTCCAGATGTCGAAGAAAGTCCCGCCGCCGCCCTCGGTCACCCACAGGCTGGGATACTGGCCGTCCCAGCGGCGATTGAGGTCGGGATCGGCGGTATGGGTGTTGTTGTACGGGTTCTCGCGAGTGCCGTCCAGCCGGTTGGTTCCGTGCCCGCCGAGGAAGCGCACGTCGTTCATCATGGAGTCCTTGCCTGCCATCCATTTCGCTGCCACGGCGCGCGGGTTGATGCCGTTGGTGTACAGCCCGATGCCGATCATGATGTTCGAGCCCCCCTTGGGCGCCTCGATGAGCGGCTTGGGAGCGCCCGTCCCTTGAAATGCGGGCGTGCTGTCGACCAGGTCGATCTGGGTGGCGCTGGGGTGCAATCCGATGAGCACGGTATCGGGCTTGAGCGCGATGGTGTCGCTGACCACGTACTTGCCGGAGGGCAGGTAGATGGCGCGGTTTTCGGCAACAGCCTTGCGGAAGACAGCAGTATCGTCGGTCGCGCCGTCGCCCTTGGCGCCCAGCGAGCGGATGTTGACCCACGAGTCGCGGGCCGGCAGGTCGGGGAGATCGGACGCGACGGGGGCCGGCATCGCGGCGAGCGGTGTCGCTTCGAAGACGTCGCGAGTGGCGGGGACCGCGCCGATATCGGCGTAGTTCAGACCGTGCGAGAAGACTTTCACCTCGTAGATGCCGGCCGGCGCCGCGACCTTTTTTCCGCTTTCGCGGAAGGACGCAAACACGGGCACACGCCGGCAGACGATGTTCTCGAAATTGATCTCGGTCCGCGCGTTTTTTTCCAGGCTCACGATTATGGCCGGCCCGCTGATGTCCTCCATCCGCCCATTCTTGACCCACAGTTCGTCGGGAAAACCTTCGTCGATGGAGATCGCGGTCGGCACATTGCGGAACTGCGGGCGGATGAGCGTGAGTCCGGCTTCGCGTTCGCGGATGGCCGCTTCGCGCTGACCCTCGAAGGTCGCATCGACCACCGTGTACTGCCAGCCCGGCGACGGCCTCCGCGTCCAGATGGCGTATTGGCCGCCGTAGAAATGGAGGTCCTCGCCCACATTGCCGGCCTCGTGAATGCCCGCGAGTCCCGAACCGATGCGGAAATCCATGTGGGCCATGAAGCAGTGCTGGGCATAGCGGGCACGCACCCCGACGGCGCCGGGATTGCCGTCGCGTATTTCGAGATCGATGTTGCTGATCGCGGAATAGAAAGTGCCCGGGCTGGCATCGGGAGGCTGGCCATCGACAGCGCCGCGGCCGCCTCTTCCCGCCGGGGGCTGTCCGCCGGGAGCGCCGCGGCCATTGTCAGCGCCTCTCCCGCCGCCCGCGCCGCGGCCACCACGCCCGGCTCCCGGCCGGCCGCCGGCGAAAAAGATCATCTGGCGTTCGTTGTCCCGGTCCTGGTAACCGGGAGTGTTCTCGGCCAACACGAAGACCGGGCGCGTCGCTCCGTATCCGATCACGCGGATGCCCGGCCAGATGTTGATGGTCTTCGTCAGGCGGTAGCGGCCTTGCGGAACGAACACGATCCCCTGGTTGGTGGTCTCCTGGACCTTGTCAATGGCCTGCTGAATGGCCGCCGTATCGTCGGCCAGCCCGTCGCCAGGGGTGAGGTAGACGGCCTTGGGGTCGTCCAAACGGACGGTGTAATAGGAGGCCCCCCAGCATGGGGCCAAGGCCAACAGAGCGGTGAAAAGTGTGCGTACCACGTGACGATCTCCTTCAACCAGAGTTTAACATCTGAATTGCTCGTGATATGATTGGAGACCCATGGCCGAAGAACATGCCATCGCGGAGATCCGATGGTTTCCCGTCCGCGAACCGGTGTCGGGGAATCGATACGCGCTTGTGCGCGTGAAGACGCGCTCCGGATTGACCGGATGGGGCGAGTGCGCGCAGGCGTCGGAGCAGGATGCGGGAGCCCTGGAGAAAGCGTGGACCGGCAGGCCGGGCACGCTCTACGCCGCGATCGACGCGTCCACGCCTTTGGCCGGCGCTCTCGATATGGCCATGCTCGACATACTCGGGAAGGCGTGCCGCGCCCCGGTCTACCGCGTGCTGGGCGGGCCGACGCGCCATAAGGTCCGGGCATTCACGGATTCGGCCGCGGCGCCGGGCTTCCACGCCGTAGCGGTCGCGGTGCCGCCGCCGGCCGCGCGCAATCAGGGCAAGGCTTATCAGAACCGGGTGCAGGCGCTGGTGAAGCAATTGGGCGACGGGCGCGACTTCGTGCTGGACGCGCACGGCCGCCTGACTCCCGGAGACGCGGCCTCGGTCGCGGCCAGCCTGGAGAGCAGCCACCCGCTCTGGTTCGACGAGCCGTGCTCCGTGTCCAATCTCGAAGTGGTGCGCAAGATCTCGGCCGAGACCGTCACGCCGCTGGGATTCGGACGCGGCATCGCGGATCCCGGGGTTTTTCAGGCGCTGCTGCGCGAAGGGCTGGTGGACGTGGTGCGGCCGGATATCTCGGTGCATGGGATCAGCGGCGCGCGCCGCATCGCGGTGCTGGCGGAGGCCTACTATGTGGCCATCGCGCCGCACCACGACGGTGGTCCGGTGGCCACCGCGGCGGCCTTGCACCTGGCCGCCAGCGTTCCGAATTTCTTCATCCAGCACGTGCCCTGGCCGCAGGATGCGGCGGACCGCGAGATGCGCGCCGCGATTGTCTCCGCCGGTCTCGAGACCCCTCGCGATGGATTTCTGGAGCTTCCGCAAGGTCCCGGGCTGGGCATCGATGTGAACGAACGGGCGCTGGAGAAATACCATGCTGCGTAGGAACTTTCTGGCGTTGGGCGGCGCCGGCCTGGCGCTCGCACAGGACCCCGCGAAGACCGCCACGCGGCGGGACGAGAAGGGGCGCAAGCGCCTGGTGGAATCCTGCGGCTGTTCCTTCGCGCCGCAGGCGGCCGGCAGCGCCGCTTTCGACCGCCTCCAGTCGGGCGTCAAAATCACGGGGATGAAGGTCTTCGGCGTTTCGCTGACCCCCACGTCCGACCGTCCCTACGTATTCGTCAAGCTGGAGACCAACCAGGGCCTCATCGGTTGGGGCGAGGGCACGCTGGAAGGCAAGGCCGGCGCGGCCATGGCCTGCATCGAAGACTTCCGCGACTTCGTCATCGGCAGCGATCCGATGCAGGTGGAGCACACCTGGCAATCCATGTACGTGCACAGCTTCTATCGCGCCGGACCGGTGATGGGGTCGGCGATTTCGGCCATCGACCAGGCGCTGTGGGACATCCGCGGCAAGGCTCTCGGGATGCCGGTCTACCGGCTGCTGGGCGGCCCGCTCGATCCGCGCGGGGTTCGTGGATATTATCACGCCGATGGCGTGCGCACGCCGGAGGCCCTGGCGAGGCTGCGCCAGACCGCAATTCAACAGGGCGTGTCGTGCTTCAAGACCGGATTGCCCGGCTACTACGAGTGGGTCGAAACGCGCAAGAAGATCGAGGCGGCGGTGAAATCGATGCAGGTGCTGCGCGAAGCGTTGGGGCCGGAGATCGACATCGCCGTCGACTTCCACGCCAAGACCAGCCCGAGCGTGGCGTCGATCCTGGTGAAGGAAGTCGAGCCGCTGAACCTGCTGTTCATTGAAGAGCCCTGCCCGCCGGAGAACGTGAAGGCGATGGCCAAGATCGCGCGCCGCTCCACCACCCCCATCGCCACCGGAGAGCGCCTGGTGGCCACCTACGGGTGCCGCGAGCTGATCGAGATGGGGGTCATCGACATCCTGCAGACCGACATCAACCACGTGGGCGGCGTCACGGGGCTTTGGAAGGTGGCGCAGATGGCGGCGGTGTCCGGGATTTCGATGGCCCCGCACGCGTGCGAAGGCCCCATCGGCGGCCTCGCGACGCTCAACGTAAACGCAGCCATGCCCAACTTCGTGGTGCAGGAAATCTGCGGGCAGATCCAGCCCGGCGCGGCGGACAAGGTGTGGCAGGAGTGGCTCGGCTTCCCCGCGATGCGCATGGTCGACGGCCGGTTCCCGCTTTCCGAAAAGCCCGGCCTGGGCTTCGACCTGTCCGAGGCCAGCCTCGCCAAATACCCATTCGGTGGCACACGTCCCATGGCGCGGGTATTTCACGAGGATGGATCGGTGGCCGAATGGTGACGCCGGTCACGCCGGCTTGAGCGGACCCATCCATTGCAACTGCTGCTTCACCTGCGAGTGCAGCTTGTAAGTCTTGCGGACCGCCGCCAGCTCGGCGTTGCCGCGCAGCTCGATCCGCGATAAGTCGAAGCAGCCGAGACCGGCCTCCGCGCAGTAGTTCAGATATCCGACCCAATCGGGATTGACCCCCATGGCCTCCACGCCCACCCGGTCGGCGGCGATGAAATCGGTGGAGGCAATGGCGATCTTGTGGTCCACGGGAGTGCCGTTCACCGGGCCATCGTTTTCCATGCCTTCGAATCCATCGATGACCGCGGCGCCCCAGTTGGGCCGCAGCGCTTTGGCGGTGAGCAGCAGGTTGAGGTGCATCTGGCGGTACCCGGCGTGGTACTTGGGCTTGTCCTGCCATTCGGTGGCTTCCTTGCTGCTGCTGTGCAGGGGTGCGCCCATAGCCATGTTCTTGACCGAGAGTGTCGCCACGACGTAGTTGTGCGCCTTCGGCATGGCGGAGGCAATTACGAAGGCATCGGGATCGAAGAGGCGCGCGGCCAGGCGGACCGGCGTGAAATGCAGGTTCGGATCCACGATCTGCAGCGGATGGAACTTCGCCTCCTCGTTGAGGTCCACGAGCTGCACTTTCTGGGAGCGGAATTCGCCCGGCAGACGGTTGTAGAGGAAGGTTTCGTAGCCCTGGAAGGTGCTCTGGCGCGAGGCTTCGGCGATGACTATCGGCCCTTTGAAGCGCGGGGCGAGGTAGTCCAGGATGCCGCGGATAGCGTCCACGTGCGTGGCCGCAAGCTGTCGCTCGACGGAAACGAAATTCGGCTTGATGAGGACGTACCGCTTGCGTTTGAGCTGCGGACGGATCTGCGCGTCGATGGCTTCGAGGGCGGCGGTGACGTTCTTGCGGCGTTCCGGGCCCTGGGTCAGCGCCACGAGGGAGCGCGCGGGCGTTTCCGCAGCGCGGCCGGGCACGGCGGCCGCGGCGGCGAGGGCCAGCATTTCACGGCGGGATAAAGAGACCATGATGTCTGAATTATACATCCGGAGAGTGGCCGCGCGGTGTAGGATTTATTCGACTACCGGGACTAGCTTGGAGTCAATGATGCGCTGATCCGAGGTCACCAATCGGAGCCGGTGAACGCGTGCCGTGGCGGCAATCGCACGGTCCGCAGGATCCCGCAAAACGCCCAGGGACGCGACCTCCAGGGCTACTTCATAAGTCAGCGGAAGAATGCGAAAAGTCGGATTCGAATTCAAATCCTGGAAGAACATCCAGGGACACCTTCAATGCCGGCTTTTCCCCGCTTGCGAGAACCGCGATTTCCAGCAGGCTGATGGCGCTGAGAGCCACGGGTTCGCCGCGCCGCGCTGCCGATTCAAGCGCTCGCAGTTGGGTCCGGGAGAGCTTTCTGGCTTCGAATAGCCATCGAATGAGGACGTGAGTATCCAACAACAAACGCGGCAGCAGGGAGCGGCTCCTATTCCTGTCCGGCCACTTCCCACAATGCGGACGTGTCCAGGTTCACGATATCGCCCACGATTCGACCCCTTCGCGCCCAACTGTTTCGAGGCGATTTCCGGGCGCTGCGCGTTGCCGGGCCGAGCATTGCTACAGGGCGGCCCCGCCGAGTGATGGTGATGGGCTCACCGAATTGTTCGATCTCGTCGAGGCAAGCGAGGCATCGGGCCTTGAAATCAGACGCACTCAGGACGCGCTCCTTCATAATTCTCATGATAGCAAGCCGTATGGTCACCTGACCAACTGACCTGCCGTCGTTGGAGTGTCCCTCCGGGATTCCGACGGGTGCGCGATTCTGCGCAGCGCTCCCGTGCGTTCGCGTCAAACTCCGCCGCCCGAACCTGTCAGATCGGCGATTTGGCGACTACACGTCCAAGTGGATCACTTCGTATTGCCGCTTCGCACGCGGAGAGCTGGCCAAAGCCGGTTACTGGCCGCCTTCGGCAGGCCTGGCTGCAGCGCTTCCCACGCGCAGCTAGTTCCCACCTAGCGGATAGACCTTGTTTTCAAGCTTCGGCAGGTGTATCTCTAACACTGGAGGCTGCGAGTATGGGTTTCAGGGCTTGGAAAGCAGCGACCCTCGACCGACTGAGCGCTGGGAGTATGGTTGCCCAGACGGATCGCGGCGCAGTGGAATACGCGGCTGTGGGAACGGGACCCCCAGTGCTCGTGATTCACGGCTCGCCGGGTGGCTATGATCAAGGGCTGTTGATCGTTCGCCGTCTGAATGATCCTCAGCTTCAGTTCATTGCCGTATCTCGCCCCGGTTACTTGAGAACGCCAATCGAGACCGGCCGCAGCCCGGAAGACCAAGCTGATGCCCTTGCGGCGTTGCTGGATGTGCTCGGAGTTCCCCAGGCATCGGTGATTGCCGTATCCGGAGGCGGCCCTTCAGCATTGCAGTTTGCCCTGCGTTACCCTGGCCGGTGCTGCGGCCTGGTACTGATCTCAGCGCGTACCCAGCGCCTTCTCCGGGTGCCGCTGGGGTTGCGGATTCTGGATTCCGCGTTGGGTTGTTCGGATGCGGTGGGCTGGTTCTGGAACCTTCTGGCAGGATGTCTGCGAGGAAGGCATTACGCGAACGAGAGCCTGCGGATGGAATTAGCGCAAACGTTGTTCCCTTACAGCCTGCGCCGTGCCGGTCGATCCAATGACACGTTCAATTTCATCCATCTTCCTGTGTATTCACTTTCGGAGATTCGGCAGCCGGCTCTAGTGATCCACGGAACTGCTGACCGGATCGTGACCTGGTCGAACGCGGAATTCGCCGCTGGCACAATTCCCGACGCTCAGTTGATCCGCATCCCGGACGCGGGCCACCTCGTGTCCTTGGAGCAGCATCTCCGGTTAAAGATCTTGGGGTTCCTGAAGGCCCACGCGCCGGCTGGACTCAGTGGGGCAGCAACTTGACCCGGGACTCTGCCTTCGACGGAGCGCGTCCCAGTCCTCGTCGAGGCCTACGCGTAATCCGGAAGATGCGGGGTTCGGCTCCGAGTTGCCGCGTAACGCCCGACCCGTAGATGTGCCCCAGTAGACCCGGGCCCGATCTGGGAAGCGCGAGCCCGCCCGCCGCCAAGGGATGCATTCCGTAACCGCCGTTCACGGTCGGATTCGAGAACGCGGAAGCCTCACGCCCGCTCCAGCGCCGAAACAGTCCAAAGATAAAAAGCGTTGTGCGGGCTCCAATACTCGGTGGTCCGCCAGTCGAAACCGTATTCCGTATCGAGCACCGGGGCATCGGCCATGTTCCCCGCGATGCCGTTCATGATACCGCCGGGAATCAGCCCGACATAGCGCGAGTGCGGATACGGATTGCGCATTCCTTCGGCGGTCATTANNACGCGCCAAACGGATTCGCGCCCATGATCCACTCGAGCTGCCGGTATGCCAGATCGCGATACTGCTTGCGCCCGAACTGCTGCGCCGCCTCCGCCAGCAGCAGGGCGTAGCACTCCAGGTGCGAGGTCATTCCCAGCCACCAGAACTGCTTGCGCACCGGCATGAAGTAGCGATAAGTGAGGTCGCCAGCAAGCGGCCGGTAAGTCTCCTTCGTGGGCGATCCGAGGAAGACGCCGAAAGGCACCACTTCGTACGCCGAATGCGCCGCCATCGGCAGCACGTACTCATCCAGATGCAGCCGGACAGCATCGCGCCAGCGCCCGACGCTGGGATGTTCCGGCAGCGCGCGCGCCAGTTCCAGAAGTGCGAGCGGCGGCAGGGCCGAATATACCGCATCGTTGTATGGGCTGGTGTTCTGTTCCGAAGTCCGCCAAAATCCGCGGATCTCCTTTTGCGAGCCGATGAAGTCCGTAGTCTGCAAGGCCAGCAGCAGATCGCCGAGCCGCGCCGCTTCGTCCGCATACACCTCGCGCCCGCCGGCCCGTCGCGTCTCGAGAGCGGCCATCGCCCACCAGCTCAGGTCGCCGGTATTCCCCGCGCGCTTCGACGCGTCCCAGCAGCGGTGCGCGGCATCCAGGCAGCGCCGCGCATAGACGGCATCGCTGGCCTGGAATGCCTGGGCTGCCATGGCTTCGGCGGTGACAAACAGCGCCTGGTTTCGGCCGGATTTCGACGGGTTGATGTAGCGGTCGTCCCCGGTGCCGACGCGGTTATCGGTCCAGTGATTGTCGCTGTTGTCGCCGTTCACCCCGCCCGCGGTGTCGGCCCACACCAGGCCGTCCGTGTCCTGCATCTTGAGGAAATAGCCGTTGCCCCAGCGCACCTCCTCCAGAATCGGAGCGAGGCCCGACCCGGCAAGGTCCCAATGCGCGCCTAGATTGCGCGCCATCCGCAGCAGCCCGATGGCATTCAGCAACGTGGTCGAGATCCACTTGCGCAGATCGCCCGCATCGTGCCACCCGCCGGTCACGTCGACGTGTTTGCCGTCGTCGCGGCGGCGCGCGTCGTCCAGGTGACAGGCCGGATGC
>OMOG01000268.1:18964-21379 GCA_900290305.1 Candidatus Sulfopaludibacter sp. SbA4 | reverse complement strand
TTCACGCTGGCGGACCAATGGCACCGGCGGCTGTTCGCGGCGCTGTGCCGCCGTTACGGCCTGCACCCCTTCCGCTACAAGCGCCAGCGGCACACCACGGTGATGGTGAAGGTCCCGCGGTCGTTTGCCGACAAGACGCTGTGGCCGGAATACCTGGAACTCACCAAGGCGCTCGACGAGTACCTCAACGAAGCGACCGAGCGCATCATTCGGGAAGAGGTCTATCGCGACGAGCGCATCATTCGGGAAGAGGTCTATCGCGACGCGCGGGATGCACCGGAGCGCGCGGGATAGGTCGAGATGGACCGCCGGCCGATTGACACCTTGATCGTGGACGATGAGCCGGTGGCGCGCAGGCTGCTTCGCGAGGAATTGGAGCTGCTGCCGGACATCGCGATCGCGGGCGAAGCGGAGAACGGCAAGGAGGCGCTGGAGAAAATCGCGGCGCTGAAGCCGGACCTGGTTTTTCTCGACCTGCAGATGCCGGTGATGAGCGGCTTCGAAGTGGTCCGCTGCCTGGGCGGCGCCCGCTTGCCGATTATCGTGATCGTGACGGCCTTCGACCAGCATGCCATTCAAGCTTTCGAGGCCGGGGCGATCGACTACCTGCTGAAGCCGGTCAGCGAGGCCCGCCTGCAAAAGGCCGTGGAGCGGGCGAGGCACCTGCTGGACCGGCCCATGGAGATTGCCGATCGGGTGGCCGATATCGCCGCGGTGACCACTCCGGCCTTTCCGGCCGCGAACCGGAAGGTGGTGGGGCGCAGTGGGGCCGACTATATCCTGCTGGATGCCGACGAGGTCCTGGCGTTTCAAGCGGAGCGGGAGTTGGTGTGGATCGTGACCTCGAAGCAGCGCCTGCTCGCCACGCAGTCTCTGCGGGCCATCGAAGATCGCCTGGGCGGGCGGCAATTCCAGCGGGTGCACCGAAATGCCATCGTGAATGTGAATCACGTGAGGAAGCTTACGGCTTTGAGCAGCCAGCGATGGTCGATTACGTTGAGTAACTCGATGCAGTTGGTGGTGAGCAAACGGCAGGCTCATAAGATCAGGCAGATTCTGGAGTAGGGAGAGAGAAGGATCGACGCGGAGACGCGGGGGAACGGAGACAAGCGCGGAGAAAGGCAAGAGAAAATCAAAACCTGAGAGCGCCGAGGGAGCGGAGAAGAGGGCAGCCGAGGGGTGACTTCGGGCGAGGGAGTTGGGTCAGGTGAAGCGAGCGTCGACACGAGTGTCGACGCGGCAGGCAGGAGTGCCTGCGCCACGTGCCTGCGCCACGGTTGGATAGGAGGCTGCAGTTATGGCTGGCAAGAGGTTTCTGGTGGCGAGGCCCGTTACTCCCGGCCGGACAGCGCTTCGGCGGCGTGCGCGGAGGCGCGGATGTAGACTTCGTCGAGGAAGTCGTGGAGATTGTGGTTGCCGCGCCAGAAAGGGAATTTGCCTAGACGTCTAGGTAAGGCGGCTTCGGTGAGGCGGATGTCGGGCGCGGGCTGCGGCGGGAGATCGGCGGGGGAACTCCAGAAGGCGATGGGCGACGTGGGCAGCGGCTCCGGTGGCAGGGCGGCGATAGGGGTGGGAGCAGTGGTGTTGCCCAGGAGACCGAGGAAAGCTTCGCGGGACATGCCGCGCATGCGGAAGATCAGGAACGGGTCGCGGTCGAATTCAGGTAGTAGACGGCGGCGATGTGTTTGCACGGATTTGAGTAATCGGGGCAGGAGCAATCGGTGGAGAGATCCGAGTACGCCTCCGGAAACAGGGAGACGCCGACGGCGCGGAAGATCTGCTCCATCTCCTGCGGCATTTCGCCGGCCAGCAGCTTGGACGCGAAGACCGCCTGCGCGGCCGCGGCGGCGGCCACTTTGGCCCAGGCATCCTTCTGCAGCGTCTTCACCCGAATGGCGACTTCGTAGGGCTTGGGCCGCGATCCCTGCACGCGAGCCTGAATTTTGCCCTCGCCGAAATCGATGGAGAGCACCTGGCCCTGGCGCGCGTAGCGGCGGCCGCGCTGCATGCGCGCGCCGAGGTTGAAGCGGTCCAGCACGGCGGTCCATTGCTTCGCCCACCAGCTTGTGCCGAATGCGCCCTTCTGCGACTGGGCGCGGATGCCGCCTTTCGCCGCGCGCGGCACGGAGGGCTGAAAATATCCGTAGTCTGAATACCAGCGGGCCATGGTCAGTCTCCTATAGCATCTTTGCGCAGCTTGAACAGCTCGCGCAGTTGGGTGTTCGACAACTCGCTGAGCCACGCCTCGCCCGTCGACACCACGCGGCCGGCCACCTCTTTCTTGCGCTCGATCATTTCGTCGATTCTCTCTTCCAGTGTGCCGCCGCACACGAATTTGTGCACCTGCACGTTGCGTGTCTGGCCGATGCGGTAGGCGCGGTCAGTAGCCTGGTTTTCGACCGCCGGGTTCCACCA
>OMOG01000268.1:0-18954 GCA_900290305.1 Candidatus Sulfopaludibacter sp. SbA4 | reverse complement strand
CGGTCGAAGTGAAAGACGTGGCTGGCGCTGGTGAGGTTGAGGCCGGTGCCGCCCGCCTTGAGCGAGAGCAGAAAAATGCGCGGGCCGTCGGGCGCCGCGAAGCGCTCCACCATGAGATCGCGCTGCTTCTTGGCGGTGCCGCCGTGCAGAAACAACACCTCCACGCCGTAGGTTTCCTGGAGATGCTTGCGGATGATCTGGCCCATCTCGGAGAACTGGGTGAAGATCAGGGACCGGTCGCCGACTTCGAGCGTTTCCTCGATCATCTCGCCCAGACGCGCCAGCTTGCCGCTGCGGCCGGGGATAGCGGAGTTGTCCTTGAGGAACTGCGCCGGATGGTTGCACACCTGTTTGAGCTTCATGAGCGTGGCGAGCACGAGTCCTTTGCGCTCGATGCCTTCGGACGATTCGATGGCCTCCTCGGCATCCTTCACCACGGATTCGTAGAGCGAAGCCTGCTCCCTGGTGAGATTGCAGAAGACCTTCATCTCGTTCTTTTCGGGGAGGTCGGCGATGATGCTCTTGTCGCTCTTGAGGCGCCGCATGATGAAGGGTCCGGTGATGCGGCGCAGGCGCTCGGCGGCGCCGGTGTCGGAATAGACCTGGATGGGCACGAAGAATTTCCGGTGGAAGGCGGCGCGCGGTCCGAGNNAAATTCCATGACGCTCCACAAGTCGCCCACGTTATTCTCCACCGGGGTGCCGGTCAGGGTGATGCGGAAGCCCGCGGGGAGGGCGCGCGCCGCACGCGCCTGCTTGGTCTCGGGGTTCTTGATGTTTTGCGCTTCGTCGAGGACGACGCCGGCCCAATCGACCTGACGCAGCAGCTCTTCGTCGCGGTGGAGCAGCGCGTAACTCGAGATGACCATGGCGTGACCGGCGGCTTCGGTGGCGAACGCGGCGCCGCGTTTGCGTGTGGCGCCGTGGTGCACGAGCACGGGCAGGTCGGGAGTGAAGCGCGCAGCCTCCTTCTGCCAGTTGCCGACCACCGAGGTCGGACAGACCAGGAGCACCGGGCGTTTCTCGCCGGCTGCGCGATCGCGCTGGATGAGCGCCAGGGTCTGGATGGTTTTGCCGAGCCCCATGTCGTCGGCCAGGCAGGCGCCGAGGCCGAGTTGCTTGAGGAAGTCGAGCCACGAAAACCCGCGGCGTTGGTAGGGCCGCAATTCGCCGTGCAAGCCGGCGGGCTGCGGAAGCTCGGCGAAGGGCTCGCGGCCTTCGAGTTTCGCGAGCAGGTCTCCGACCCAGCCCGTGGTGCTGACGCCTTCCACTTCGAGAGGGCCGGCATCGCCATCGGCGCCCAGCGACATGCGGATCACGTCGCGCAGGGTCTTTTCTCCGCCCGCGTTTTTTTGCAGGAACGCCAGTGCGGCCTGGATTTCGCCGGCGCCGGCTTCGATCCATTGGCCGCGAAATCTCACCAGCGGCGACTTTTGTTTCGCCAGGGCCTGCAGCTCGGCCTTGGTGATCTTCTCGTCGCCGAGCGCCAATTCCCAATCGAAGGCCAGCAGGGATTCCATGGTCAGTCCGGCGGCGCTGGCTTTCGGCGGGGACTTCACGCGCGCGCGGGCCTTGAGCTGAAGTGCCGTGCCGCGGCGCGTCCACCACGAAGGCAGCATGACGCCGAAGCCGCTCTGCTCGAGGGCCGGCGCAGTCTCGCGCAAAAATTGGTGCGCGCCGGCGGCGTCCACGGTGTAGTCGCTGGGGGCGGGGCTGCGCAGGCTGGCATCCACTTGCGCGGAAATGCCGGCGGCCTGTCCCAGCGAGACCAGCAGGTGCTCGCGCAGAATGGCGGGATCGTGGCGCAGGGCGGCGATGGCCTTGGCTTTCGCCTCCCACACCTGTTCGGCGGGGAGGAGCAGGCTGGGGTCCTTCGCGCTTTGCAGCAGGTACTGGACGCGCCACGGGCCGGCATCGAGCTTCGGTTCTTCCAGGCGGAAGCACAGGCGGAACGGCGCGCGCGCGGAGACTTGAATGGGGCGCTGCCACTCTTCCACCTGGCGGATGAATGGGGCGAGATCGGCGTCGATCATCGCGGGCTCGGCATGCGTGAGTGCTACGAGCCATTCGTCGTGGAGGCTCTCGACGACGCGTGGCGGCGAGGGCGCGTCAGCGCGGACCAGCGCATCGACCATCGATTCGAGGAAGGCGGTAAGGACTGTCTCGGCGGGCAGTGGCACAGGCATTCCTGCCTGTGTTGCCCCCGCAGCCTTCTGTGTCAAGGCGCGGGCAGCGGGCGGCATGGCCTTCGCCAGCGCGTGGAGCCGGGCCGGATCGCAGACGGGACGCCAGCGGGCGGCGTGACCGCCTTCGCTCTGTGCCACGCCGGGAAGAAACTGGCCGCGCACGACGAGCTCGGCGGCGTAGCGCAATGCAGCCGCCCAGTACGCGAGATCGTCGCCGATCAGGAGGCCGGGAGAAGCGAGACGCTTGCCCATCGACGCCGCCAGAAAGTCGATGGCGTGTTCGCCTTTAAGAGGCAAGATGGTGACGGTGTGAGGTGCGATTTCGTACGTACCCTCTAAGGGGGCGTCGGAGAGCAGCACGCTGGATGGCGCGGCGCATCCCTCGCGGGTAGGCAGCCACGCGATCGCGGGCCTGGCGATGCGCTTAGCGAAACTTAATGTTAAGCCAAGTTCACCGAGGGCGCCCGCGAGAGGCGCTTTCCCCGACTCGGGTTCGAGCCAAACCGCTAATGAATCATCGAGAAACGCCGCGTGGAGTACGAGCATTCGGCAACGGACCATGGTAGCAGGAGGGGTGACAGGAGGGTGAAACCTTGCGGGTCGCGCGTCGTCTATAGTTGCAATCCGCGTCTTGAGGGAAAGGTGTGCGACCAATGGCGCGGAACGAAACCAGGCGGCCACAGACCCGCATCAGCGGCACGACCATCATCGGCGAACTGATTCGCAACATGGAGTTGGGGCGGCTGGAGATGGGCTACAGCATTCTCCTGCCGTGTATTTTCAGCGTCTATCTGCATCCCGACGATTACGCGCGGCTGGCGGGAGTGCAGGACCTCATCCGCGAGGATGCCCGGCGCGCGCTGACCGCGCAGATGGCGGAGTGGAACGGAAAGAACTCGCGGTTCCGCCGCGGGGCCGCGCGCAAAGAGTACCGAATCGCACAGAGCGACTGGTGGATCGAGTTCTTTGCCGATATGGAATCGGCGGTGCCGCCGGGCGACGTGGAGATCCACTCGGAATTGAACGAGGTGGCGCAGCCCGGGTACCGCGGCGCCAAGACCACGCTGATCGATCGCGAGCCTTCGGTGACTTCGGCGCGTGTGGCGCGCGACCGCCAGAGCACGCGGCGGCTGCCGAAGAAAGTCTTTGCCGAGATCCGCTACCAGGACGACTCGGGGCCGCAGACCTACCTGGTGACGCAGGACGAGGTCAGCATCGGGCGCGGGGGCGACGATCTGTGGGTGGATCTGCCGCTCTACACCAACGAGGAGGTTTCGCGCGAGCACCTCAAGTTGCGGCGCGATCCGGACAGCGGAGCTTTCGCGATCGTGGACCAGAGCCGGAACGGGACGTGGCTCAACGGGCGCAGGCTGGCGCACGGAGTGGAGGAGCGCATGCCGGACCGCGGCGAGATCGGAGTGGCCGAGGTGCTGAAACTTTCCTACGAGGTGCGGAAATGAGCACGCTCTACAATCTGCACACGCCGTTCGTGGTGGGGTTTCTGGTGTTTGTGGTGGTGTTTGTAGCGGCGCATGTAGGGCGGGGGCCGGGGAGCCCGCGGCGATGAACGCACCAACGCGAATCGGGCGCTACGAAATTGTCCGGCGGCTCGGGCAGAGCATGACGGACGTCTACCTGGCCATCGACACGGCAGAGAATCGCAAGGTCGCGCTCAAACTGATTCCATGCGGCGGCAACGCGGTCTCGCAGCAGGTGCTGGAAGCGGAACGCCGCGGCGCCGCGATCCAGAAGGAGCTGCGCGCGCTCGATCCGCGCATGGTGGAGATCTACGAGTTCGGCGAGCAGGACGGGTTCTTCTTTGTGGCCATGCAATACGTGGAGGGCAAGAACCTGGCCGAGGTGCTGCGCGCCGAGGAGGCCATGGATGCGATTCGGGCAGCCACCATCGCGCTCGAGATCCTGGAGCAGCTCGTCAAATTTCACACGTGGGAACAGGCGGTGGTGCACGGAGACATCAAGCCTTCGAACATCCACCTGGGGCACCACGACACGGTGCGCCTGCTGGATTTCGGAATCGCCAAAACGCTGCGCGTGGATCGCGTCGATACCACGCACAATTTCGGCAGCCCGGGGTATTGCTCGCCCGAGCGGCTCACGCGGTCGGCGGTGGATCCGCAATCGGACCTGTGGGCGGTGGGCGCGACGCTGTACGAGATGCTCGCGGGTGTGCCGCCGTACCAAGCCGAGAGCACGCGCAAACTGGAGAGCCTGATTCGTTCGAAGCGCGCGCCGCGGGCGCTGCCGCCGCGTTGCCCGCGCGGGTTGCGAGCCGTCGTGAGCAAGGCGCTGGCGCCGAATCCGGCGCATCGGTACGGTACGGCGCGCGAGTTTCAGGCCGATTTGCAGGCGTTTTTGGAACACAAGCCGACGATGGCGGAGATGGAGCGGCGGACGCGGTGGAGTCCCAACTCGACGATGGAGGCGGCGCGCGCGTACCTCAAGCGAGCGACGCAGACAATGGCTCGAGCGAAGGCGAAGGTGAAGGGGCTCGACCCCGCGAGTGCGCTGGGGTGGTTTGGCTTGGGAATGGCGTTGTGGATCGGCGGCGCGTGGGCGTTTCAATCGTGGCATGCGCGCCGGGTGGCGGCGGCGGCCACGGCCTCCGCGCCCTCTAAACCGGCGCCCGCCCCGCCGGCTGACGACGGGCTGCCGATGTTGTACGCCGCGGCGGGGCAGCGGATTCTCGATGCGTATCGGCAAAGCTCCGACCCTTCGCTGCGGGATTTCGACTGGCACAAGGCCGAGGTCTGCCTGGAACGCGCGGCGGAATTGGGCGGCGCCGACGATCGCGTGCTGGGGGAATTGGCCTTAAGCCGCGGATACGCCACGCTGGAGCGGATCGGCGGCGGACACTATTCGCCGACGGCGGCGGGGCAGTTGCGCCGGTACGCGCGCGACCAGTTTTCGCTGGCTGTGCGGAAGATGCCGCGGAGTCCCGACCCGCACCTGGCGATGGCGCGCGTGTACGTGTACTCGCTGCCGGATGTGGGGAAGGCGATGCAGGAGTTCGACGAGGCGGAGCGGCTCGGGGCGATGCTCGGGCAGCGCGAATTTCGGCAGCAGGCGGACGCGTACCGGCTGCAAGAGGCGAAGAAGGCGAAGGTGCGGAGGGTGCATCGGTGGCGATGAATTGTTGGGCGGACCCCCTGGTCCGCGGCCGACGCCCTCGTCGGCCTCTCGGGGATCAGCACACACGGGAGGGGCATCCATGGCGGTGACCAGGAGTTGGACGGCGCCCGGTACGGCGCCCGCGGTGGTGGCGATCGGAAAGGACTCCGCGCCGGCGAGCGAGCTGGTGTGGCTGGTGTGCGCTTCGTTCTTCGTGGCGGCGGGGCTCGCGATGGTGTATGCCGCCAAAATGACGAGCTTCGCGGGGGCCGAGCAACTGATCAACGTCAACACCGTGACCGGCACGGAGCAATTGCTGCCGCTGCTGGAATCGTTTCCGGACCGCACGGAACGTGCGACGGCGGCCGAGAAGACCTTCGAGTTTCTGGAAAGTACGCGGCCGCTGCCCAATATCGGAGCGCTGGCGAAGTTGCGGCGCCCGCGGCCGGCGCGCGGCCCGCTGCTTCCTTTGGCGAAGCTGAAGCCGCTGATGATCGTGCGCACGCCGCGGGAATTTCGGGGCGAGTTCTTGCGGTGGGCGGGGCTCTATTTCGCCGGATTCTACCTGGTGGCCCTGGCGTGGCGCGCGGGCCGTTTCCGCGGCGACCGCTCCATTCTTCCGGCGCTGCACCTGCTCACGGGGATCGGGCTCGTCCTTATGGTCAGCCTGCGCGATCCTCTGCGCGACACGCTGGAGTTTCGCAAGTTCGCGCTCGGCGTGTTCCTGGGATGCCTGCTGCTGGTCCTGCCCGCGCTGCGGCCGTTCCACTACCAACGGCTGTCCGACTGGTGTTACACGCCACTGTTCGGGGCGCTTGGCCTGTTCGGGCTGCTGCTGGAATTCGGCAAGGGGCCGGGCGGCAACGATGCCAAGGTGAACCTCGGGCCGTTTCAGCCGGTGGAGGCCATCAAGATCCTGCTGGTGCTGTTTCTGGCCGGATATTTCACGCGCAACTGGGAACGCCTGCGCGATCTGCGTGAAAAACGAATTCTGCCCAAATTGTTTCGGCGGTTCGACATGCCGCGCCTGGAGCATGTGGTCCCGGTGGCGTGCGCAGTGGGGGTTTCGCTCGTTCTGTTCTTCGTATTGAAAGACCTGGGGCCGGCACTGGTCACCTTCTTCGTGTTTCTGGCGATGTTCGGAGTGGCGCGCGGGCGTCCGGGACTGGCGGTGGCGGGACTGGTGCTGATGGTGGCATCGGTGGCCGTGGGTTATCGCTTGGGGCAGCCGCACACAGTGGTGGAGCGCATCGACATGTGGCTGGCGCCGTGGGACAACGACGTGCACGGCGGCAATCAACTGGCGCACGGGCTGTGGGCCTTCTCGTCCGGCGGGCCCACCGGCTCGGGGCCGGGATGGGGCGATCCGGAAATGATTCCGGCGGGCAACACGGACCTGGTGCTGCCGGCCATCGGCGAAGAGTGGGGCTTCGTCGGAGTGGCCACGGTCTTCCTGCTGTTCGGCTTTCTGGTGTCGCGGGCGCTGCGGGCGGCGGTGCGCGCGGAAACGCATTTCGGATTCTTCCTGGGGCTGGGATTAGCCAGCCTGATTGCGTTCGAGATGATGTTGATCAGCTCGGGAGTGATGGGCGCGCTGCCGCTTTCGGGTGTGGTCTCGCCGTTTCTCAGCTCGGGGAACACGGCCATGCTGGCGAACTTTCTGATCTTCGCGCTGCTGATCTCGATTTCCGCGGACCGGCGCCCTGTGGCGGCTGGAAACAACGATGGGCCGCACGAGCTGTTGCGCGGGCCCACGCGCTACCTGAAAGCGGTGCTCGTTTGCGCGTGCCTGGCGCTGGTCGCGATGGCGGCCCGCTACCAGGTGATCAGGGACGCCGACTACCTGGCGCGCGATGCGCACGCGTTTGAAGAAGACGGCGTCAAGCGCCCGCAGCACAATCCGCGCATGAATTCGATTGCGCGCGAGATTCCGCGCGGCAGCATTTACGACCGCAACGGGATTCCGCTGGCCACCAGCAGTTGGGACGAACTGGCGCGGCACAAGGACGAGTACGAGGCGCTGGGTATTTCGCTCGAGCAGGCGGGCTCGCGCTTCGACAACCGGCATTATCCCTTCGGCGCGGCCACGGCGCACGTCATAGGAGATTTGCGGACGGGCGAGAATTTCCATGCCGCCAACGCCTCGCTGGTGGAGCACGATTCCAACGCCAAGCTGCAGGGCTATCAGTATTCGGAGCTGGCGCCGCTGGTGCGCTATCGGCATCAGCCGGGGAATCCGGAGATCGCGCGTCTGCTGGCGCGCGACCGCAATGTGCCGCTCACTCTCGATATCCGGCTGCAAACCAGGGCCAAGGAAATTCTGGAGCGGCACCTCAGGGAGGCGCGCAATGAGAAGGGCGCAGTGGTGGTGATGGACGCAGCCACGGGCGGCGTGCTGGCGATGGTGAGCGCGCCCGCGCCCGATCCTCCGGGAAGCCGCAATGCCGCGCCTTCGAACGACCAACTGCTGGACCGCGCGCGGTACGGGCAGTATCCGCCGGGCTCGACGTTCAAGCTGGTGACGGCCATCGCGGCGCTCCGCCTGGATCCGCAGCTCCGGCATCGCGTGTTCCTGTGCAAGACACTGGCGGACGGGCGCGCGGGCAACATCATTCCGGGCTGGAATCGGGCGATCAAGGACGATGTCGGCGACCACGCCCACGGCACGCTGGATATGGAGCGCGCGATCGCGGTCTCGTGCAATGCGTACTTCGCACAGTTGGGTGTGCACGACGTGGGGGCGAAGGCGCTGGCGGAAACGGCGGCGCAGATGGGGATCTCGACGGGCGAGCTGCCGGAGCTGCGGAAGGCGCTGCCCTTCGCGTCGTATGGGCAGGGTGCGTTGCTGATTTCGCCGTTCAAAATGGCGCGCGTGGCGGCGGCCATCGCGGCCGGCGGGCGCATGCCGCAAGGGCGTTGGATCGAAGACGACAGCAACCTGCGAACGGATCCTCCGCTGGAAGTGGTTCCAGAGGCGCAAGCCGCCTTCCTTGCACGAGCGATGCGGCGCGTGGTGACGGAAGGAACGGCGCGGAATGCCATGGCGGGCGCGCAGATCAGCTTCGCGGGCAAGACCGGGACGGCGCAGCTCGACGAGGGCATGCCGCATTCGTGGTTCACGGGCTTCGCGCCGTACAGTGGCACTCCGTTGCACGGAGCGTCAGGCATCCCTGCCTGTGGTGTTTCGGCCAGTGACGTCTCTTGCGACCGGCGCCTCGCGTTCGCGGTGCTGGTGGAGCACGGCGGATACGGTGCGCGGGTGGCGGCGCCGATCGCGCGAGAAGTGATGGAAGCGGCGTGCAGGATGGGCCTCCTGGCCTGTCCGGCTTTAGGTGCAAAATGACGATCAACGAATTCCTGGAGAAATGGGGAAGAACGATGTTCGAGGCGCCGCTGGCGGTCCAGCTCTCGACGAGCACCCGTGAGGAGCCGCCGGAGCTGGCCGAGATCCGGCTGGCCGTGCTGGACCAGGTGCGTCAGAAGAGCTACCGGTCCGGCGGCAGGAAGGTGTTTCCCCACGACCTGGTGTGTGTGGAAATGCGCGGGCTGGAGGAAGGCCCCTACGCCGTCTTTGCCGGCCGATTCTTTCGCACGTATCTGGAGCAGGAGATCCACGACGCCCTGCGCGATGCGGGCTGCCGGTTTCCGGAGAACCTGCGGGTGGAAGTGCGCGCGTCGGCGGGGCTCCCGCAGCGCGGCGAGAATTGGCTGAGCGTGGAGGTGGGCTCGCAGGCCGGGACGTCGCGGCCCATCGCGAGGTTGGTCGTGCGCGAAGGAACCGCCAATGCGGCGGAAGTGCGCCTCGAGAAGGCGCGCACCAACATCGGGCGCGTGGTGGACGTGTACCGCGCGGCGGGACTGTTCCGCCGCAACGATCTGGCATTCGCGGCGGAGACCGAGATCAACCGATCGGTCTCGCGGGAGCACGCGCACATCCAGTTCGACCGCGCGACGGGCGAGTACCGCCTGTTCAACGACCGCTGGTATCCGCGCGGAGAGGCCAACCTGGCCGAGTGCGGCACGTGGATCGTGCGCGACGGCCTGAGTTACGAAGTGCACCGCAATGCGCGGGGGACGAAGCTGGAGCACGGCGACGAGATTCACTTCGGCCAGGCGGTGGTGGTGTTCGAAGCGGAGTGACACGGGTTGTGGGGCAGGCGCTTCCGCCTGCCAACCGATGTAAGGGCCCCGCCCAGACTATAATCATTGGGAATGCTCAACCTGCCAAGCGTCGCGTTGGCGATCGCGGTCATGTCCACACAGATGGCCACCGCCCAGAGCGGGCGTTCCTACGGCCCCGGCCATATCTGGTGGGAAGCGGGACAGGGCGGCGCCCTGCCCTGGGAAGAAACGTACGACAATCCCGATGGACAGGTCGGCATCCTGAACCGCGAAGGAGCGGTGCGCACGGACCGGCATCCTTTCTTCGAAGCGCTGGGCGCGAACGGGCGCGCGTGTGTGACGTGCCACCAACCGTCCAACGCGATGAGCGTTTCGGCGGCGGCTCTGCGTGAGCGCTGGAAGGAGACCGGGGGCAAGGATCCCATCTTCGCCGCCGTGGATGGCTCGAACTGCCCGGACCTGGCGCAGGAGATGGAGAGCTCGCACTCGCTGCTGCTCGAACGGGGGCTGTTCCGCATTTTCCTGCCGTGGCCGCCGCGCGGGGTGCGTCCCGAATTTCGCATCGAGGTGGTGCGCGATCCCACCGGGTGCAACAAGGGCGGGGACATTTCCCTCTACCGGCGGCCGCGCATCGCTGCCAACCTCGACACGATCGTCGCGGGGCCGCGGGGCATGAGCTTCATGGCCGACGGGCGCGAGCCCTCCCTGACGTCGCAGGCCATCAGCGCGATCCTGGTGCACGAGCAGGCCGGGACGCACCCGACTCTGGAACAGCTCCGCAAGATCGTCGAGTTCGAGACGCAGGTTTACGCGGCACAGAGCGCCGACATCCGCGGCGGCCTGCTGAACGAGAAGGACGGCCCGGCGGCGCTGGGGCCGCAGAATCTGGCCGGCGGCAGTGCGGGCAGCCTGGGCGCCGCACTCCTGTTCGATGTCTGGCGGAAGCCCCAAGGCGCGACTGACATCGGACTGCAGCGCGAGTTCCGCGCTTCGGTGGCGCGCGGGAGCGATCTTTTCTCCGCGCGTTGCGCAAGCTGCCACACGTCCGGGACCACCAGGTGGATGGACATCGGCACCGCCAACAGCGCGGTGGCGGCCGGTTCGGCAGACCTTCCGCTGTTCCGCATCACGTGCGATCCACGCGCCACACCGCACCCGTCGCTGGGGCGCGTGTTCTACACGCAAGACCCGGGGCGGGCGATGATTTCGGGCAAGTGCGCGGATGTGGGCGCGATCGTGCTCCAGCAGTTGCGAGGGCTGGCCGCTCGCGCACCGTATTTTTCGAACGGCTCGGCACGGACGCTGCGCGAAGTCGTGGAGTTCTATGATCGGCGTTTTAAGATTGGGTACAGCGAGCAGGAGAAGCAGGACCTGATGGACTTTCTGCGGGTGCTGTGAGGTTTGCCGTGATTCCCTGATTTCGTAGCAGCGGGGGAAATGGGTGCCGGTGATCGAGCCAATAGGTAAGGACCGCCAGGAGCAACGCCGCAACGATCAAGATCCACTTGAGGCGCGGTGACACGTGGAGATTATCGCAAACGGCTCCAAACGGTGCGAATCTCGGTTTGCGACCGCAAACGCCAGACCGCCAAACCGGCATGCGAGATTCGAACGACCCTGCCCATCCGCTTGGCTTGGGTGTCGAAATCGGGATGGCGGAGAAAGCGGCGAATGAACGTGGCCACTTCATTCTGTCCGACACTCAGCACCACCAGGCAGTAGCTTCGATGGCGGAGGTTGGGCATATAGAAACCGGCATCGCGCGTGAAGAAAGTAGCGTCACGCTGCCGGCGAAGGAGGACGATAATCTCTTCGTCCTTGAGGCCCTTACGGCCAATGTCGACTCCAATCTGCCTGGGTGCCAACCGGGATGCATCCAGCAGCAGCCGCTGCCCCTCAAGAATGTTTTCGTCGAGGATGATCAAGCATGAACTCGTTCGAGCACGTATTCCGGTGCGGTGTACTCGGCGGCATGCTCGCGGAACGCCTGGCTGGCTAACCGGACGGCTTCCGCAATGGCGTCCGTAGAAACGCTGCCACGCCACTCCTCAACGATGGTCTCCCAAGCGATGCCCGCAGCCACTTGTTCCAAGACGTCGGCGACCAGGATTCGGGTCCCTCGGAACGTCGGCTGGCCATGGCAGATTTCGGGATCAGCGATGACGAATCGCCCGATCATGCGCTTGGCCGTCTGATGCTCCTTACGTTTTGCCACGGTGAGTGCCTCAAGACGATTATAGCCCCGCCAATTCGCGTCCACGGGGAATTTGCCGTCAAGGGTGCGCGACTCAGGATGGCGTCCACGGAGGGAGCTTTCGTGACGCTCGCCATCACCACCTTGACCCCGATACCTCCATTACTATAGGATGCAGGCACTACTCTACAACAAGGAGGCGTTCATGAACCGCCGAAACTTTTTTCAACTGGCTGCCGGAACGGCGGTGGTCGCCCTGCAGGACAATGCGATCGAGCGCGTCTCGGCCGCTGCCGCTGCCACCACCGGCCGGGCGCCCGAAGATGTCGCGGCCGACGAGGATTTCTGGATCGAAGTCCGCAACTCCTTCAGCATCGACCGCAACATCATCAACTTCAATAACGGCTACTGCAGTCCCTCGCCGCGCACCGTGCAGGACGCCATGCGGCGCTACCTGGACTACAGCGACATGGGTCCGTGGCACACCATGGTGAACGTGCTGGAGCGGCAGGTGGAGATGGTGCGGCGAAGACTGGCGGCCGCCGCCGGATGCGACCCCGAAGAGATCGCCATCACCCGCAACTCCAGCGAGTCGCTCGAGAACGCGCAGTACGGCATCGACCTGAAGAAGGGCGACGAGGTGCTGACCACCAACCAGGACTATCCGCGCATGCTCACCACCTTCCGCCAGCGCGAGCGGCGCGAGGGCATCGTCCTCAAAACCATCTCCTTCCCCGTGCCGCCGCCCAGCATGGACGACCTCTACCAGCGCTTCGAGCGCGCCGTCACGCCGCGCACCAAGCTCATCCTGGTCTGCCACATCACCAACCGCACCGGCCAGATCTTCCCCATCAAGCGCATCTGCGAGATGGCCCACGCGCGCAACATCCCGGTGATCGTGGATGGCGCGCACGCCTTCAGCCAATTCCCCTACAAGATCTCCGACCTGGATTGCGATTACTACGGAGTGAGCCTGCACAAATGGACGTATGCCCCGGTCGGCACCGGCTTCCTCTACGTGCGCAAGTCGCGGATCGCCAGCACCTGGTCGTTGATGGCGTCGGACGCCCGGCAGGCCGACGACATCCGCAAGTTCGAGGAGATCGGCACGCATCCCGCGGCCAATCACAACGCCATCACCGAGGCGCTCATCTTCAACCAGAACCTGGGCATCGACCGCAAAGCGGCCCGCCTGCGCTACCTGCGCGACCGCTGGGCGCACCGCCTCGCGCAGAATCCCAAGTGCAAAATCCTGCACAGCCTGGACCCCGCGCAGTCCTGCGGTATCGGCTTCCTCGCCTTCAACGGCGTAGATGCCGCCAAGATCCAAAGTACCCTGTGGACCAAGTACAACATCCTCACCGCCATGATGGGGCACGAGGAGTACACCGGGATCCGTGTCACGCCGAACGTCTACAGCACCGTGCAAGACGTCGACCTCTTCGCCGACATGGTGGAGAAGGAAGTCAAGAACGCGTAGCCGGCGGCAAGACCCGCTTGCGGGCCAAGGCCGCCGGCGTTACCGCCTGCTTTCATGAGCACCCTCGTCACCGAACGGCCCGCCATGTCGCGCTTTCGCTGGGTCATCTGCGGGCTCCTGTTCTTCGCCACCGTGATCGCCTATGTGGATCGCGGTGTGCTGGCCTACCTGGAAAAGTACCTGGAAGGCCTCATCGGGTTCGACAGCCGCCAGTACAGTTACATGACCGCGGCCTTCTCGCTGGCCTACGCCATCGGGCTGGTGAGCGCGGGCCGCCTCACCGACCGGCTGGGCACGCGCAAGGGATTCGCCATCGCCATCGCGATGTGGAGCGTGGCCGCCATGGCACCAGGCGCCGCGGTTTCCGTAGCCACTTTCGCGATCGCGATGTTCTTTCTCGGTCTCGGCGAGGCCGCCAACTTTCCGGCCTGCATCAAAACCGTGGCCGAGTGGTTTCCCAAAAGCGAGCGCGCCCTGGCCACCGGCCTCTTCAATTCCGGCGCCAACATCGGGGCCATTGTCGTGCCGCTGTTGGTGCCGTTCCTGGTGGCGGTGTTCGGCTGGCGCGGTGCGTTCGTCGCCACCGGCGCGTCGGGTTTCGTCTGGCTGATCTTCTGGCTGCTCATCTACCGGCGCCCGGAGGATCACCCCGCCGTCTCCGTCCGCGAGCTGGGACTCATTCAGAGCGACCCGCCCGAGAAGCTCGGGAGCGTCCCCTGGGTCCGCCTGCTGCCGCTCCGCGAAACCTGGGCCTTCGCGCTCGGCAAGTTCATCAGCGACCCCATCTGGTGGTTCTACCTCTTCTGGCTGCCGCGCTATCTGCAGGAGACGTTCCACCTCAACATCGCGCAGAATCGCGCCCCCGTGGTGGTGGCCTACGCCGCTTCGTGCATCGGCAGCGTGGCCGGCGGCTGGCTCTCGTCCGCGATGCTCAAGCGCGGCAGGAGCCTCAACGCCGCCCGCAAGACCACCCTGCTGATCTGCGCGCTCGCCGTGATGCCGGTTGTCCTGGCGCCGTTTGTGAAGAACCTCTGGATGGTAGTGGCGCTGGTCGGGCTGGCGATGGCCGCCCACCAGGGATGGTCCGCCAACCTCTTCACCTTGACCTCCGACATGTTCCCGCGCGCCGCGGTGGGAAGCGTGGTGGGACTCGGCGGCATGGTGGGCTCCGTCGGCAACACCCTCTTCCAACTGGCGGTCGGCTACGTCGTCGAGCTGACCCATAGCTATATGCCGCTGTTCCTCATCGCGGGCTCGGCTTACCTGGTGGCCCTGGCGGTGATTCATTTGCTGTCGCCGAAACTGACCGCCGCGGTGCTGGATTGATCGCGTGCGCACCGCTGCCGCGCTCGCGTTTCTGCTGGCGCTGACCATCGGATACTTCTGGAAGCTGACCATCTCCAGCGATTACACCTGGCTGGAGAATCCCGACCAGGCCTTCCAGGTGCGCCCGTGGCTGGACTACGAAGCGCGCGAGTTGCACGCCGGGCGGCTGCCCTTTTGGGATCCCTACCATTGGGGCGGCCAGTCGCTGATCGGGCAGGTGCAACCCGGGCTGGCAAATCCGCTCAACTGGATTCTCTTTGCCATGCCGCTGGACCATTCGCCACGGGGCGGCCACATCCCGCTCGACGTTCTGCATTGGTATTGGGTCCTGATTCACTGGGTGGCCGCGGCGTTCTGCTACTGGCTGTGCCGCGACCTGGGCGCCGGCCACATCGCGTCGATTCTGGGGGCGTCGATCTTCGCCTTCGCCGGATTCATCGGCCACTCGGGCACACCGCAGTTTCTGATGAGCGCCATCTGGACTCCGCTGGTGTTTCTCTTCTTCGCGCGTGTTTTCCGCGGCCGGCGTCCTCTGGCCAGCGCCGCGCTGTGCGGCGCCAGTCTCGGCGCTGCGTTTCTGAGCGGCCATCACAATGTGCCGATCTATACGGCGGTGGTGCTCGGCGCTTTGTGGCTGTGGTACCTGGTGATTCCGAGCCGCCGCGACTACCCCAATCCAAGCCGCGGCAATGAGCACCCACCGAATCGAATTCCTGCCGAAATTGCCACCACCCGTCCGCGCCATCGGGCGCGGTTTTCTCTGCGTTCTCTGCTACCTCTGCGCTCTCAGGTTTTGACTCGGTTTTTCTCCGCGTGTTCTCGGCGCCTCCGCGTCTCTGCGGTGAGCTTGGGTTTTTCCCGTCAGAGAGCGGTCTTCAAACTTCTCCCCATCCTCGTCTTCGCCGTCATCTGCGCCTTGGTGGCCGCCCTCCAGGTCCTGCCCGCCGTCGAGTATGGCCGCCGCGCCGTCCGCTGGGCGGGCGCCTCCGAGCCGCTCCGCTGGAACGACAAAATCCCCTACAGCGTCCATGCGGAATACTCGCTGCGCGCGAGTTCTCTCCCGGGCATGATCCTCCCGGGATGGCCCGCCCACGCCAGCCCGTTCGTAGGCGTCGTGGCATTGGCGCTGGCGTTGAGCGCCATTGTTCTTCGCTGGCAGAGCCGCGAGGTGCGGCTCATGGCCGCCGTGGCCGCGCTCGGCCTCCTTCTGGCGCTCGGTGGCGGCACGCCGCTCGGCCCCATCGTCTATCGATGGGTCCCCATGGTCGAAAAAGCGCGCTATCCCGCGATGGCCGTGGTGCTCTTCGAGGTTGGCATCGCCGCGCTGGCCGCCCTGGGCCTGGAAGCCGCCAAAGGGTGGAAAAAGTGTCTCACCCCTCTGTTGTTCGGCGGCTCCATGTTCGGCATCTGCGCGGCCCTTGCCGCACTCCATCGCCTGCCACCCGGCCAGCCCTCGTGGACCATGGCCGCGCTGGTGTTGGCATTGGCCGGACTCCTCTATTGGCGCCGCGCCGCCCCCGCCGTCCTCGCCTTGTTCCTGCTGGAAGCCCTGACCTCGCCTCCCCCCATCCAGCGGCGCGGCCAGCCCGGTTCGTACCTCGACCAGTTGAACGATCAGGCCGACATCGCGCAATTCCTCAGGAGCCAGCCCGGCTGGTTTCGCATCGCCAAGGACGAAGACGTGGTCCCCTACAACTTCGGCGACTTCCACGGTATCGAAGAGTTCAGCGGCTTCCTCGCCTCCATGCCCGACAACGTATTCCGCATCGTGGGCCATCCGCCCACGCCGCGCGTGTTCGGAATCCAATTCTGGGTGGCACGGCAGCCGGCCCGCGCCGATCAGGTCGAAGTGTTTCAATCGCGCAGCGGCGTGAAGGTCTATCGCAATCCGGGCATCGGAGAGCCGCTCTCGTCCGTGCATAAGACCCCCTGCGCCGGCCCTGATTCGTTCAACGTCGTCAGCCGCGTGTCGGACATGTTCGTCATGGACACCGATTTCGCCTGCCCGGGGCTGGCGGTCGTAGGCGATCCCTGGTACCCCGGTTGGCGCGCCTGGATCGATGGCAAGCGGCAGCCGGTCCAGGAATACGAAGGCGGCGTGCGGGCGGTGCCTGTGGAGACGGGCCGCCACCGCATCGAATTCCGGTACCGGCCCGCCTCGGTCTACTGGGGCGCCGCATTGACCACATGCGGGCTCCTGCTGACCGGACTGTTCTGCGCTTTCGACCGCGCTCGCGGTGTGCAGCAGCACAAATCCGAATGACAGCCCGGTTGCCGCCGGGTGAGCCTGCCGTTAGAATCGGGGTGCCATGTCTCAAGCAGGCAAGAAAACGATCCTCGTGGTCGACGATGAGCCCGAGATCCGCAAGCTGGTGGCTGCCATGGTCGGCCAGTGCGGTTATGAAGCCATAACCGCCGACAGCGGTGAACACGCCCTCAAGTTGTACAAGCATCACCGGCCCGTCCAGTTGCTCATCACCGATGTGGTACAGCCTGGCATGAGCGGTCCCATGCTGGCCGACAAGCTCACCCAAATCCAGCCCGACCTGAGAGTGCTGTACATCTCCGGCTACGACCATACTCACCTCGTGCAGAAATACGTAGTCGAGAAGGGCCACGCCCTGCTCCCCAAGCCGTTCACCTTGGAGTCACTGCGCAGCAAAGTGGAGGAAGTGCTCGGCACGCATGCTAACATCACGATGAAGTGACCATCCGCCCTGCGAGCGACCGCTCCCTTCTCATCACGTTCGGTGACGAAATCTCGCTCCACGCGCACCGCCAGGTGAAGCTTCTCACCCGCGCTATGGAAACCGTGCGCGGCATCCTGAACCTGCATCCCGCGTACGCCTCCCTCCTCGTCGATTTCGATCCGCGCCTGCGCACGCATCCCGAAGTCGAAGACCTGGTCCGCGAGCGCATGGAGTCCGCCAGCCACGCCCCCGACGTACCCGCCCGCACCGTGGAAATCCCCGTCCGCTACGGGGGCGAATCCGGCCCCGACCTCGACGACGTCGCGCGGCACACCGGCCTCTCGCCCGCCCGCGTGATCGAATTCCACGCCGCGGCGGACTACGTGGTCTACTTCGTGGGATTCTCCACGTGCTTCCCCTATCTCGGAGGCCTTCCGCCCGAGCTAGCCACGCCGCGCCTCTCCGCTCCGCGCAAACACGTCCCGGCGGGCAGCGTCGCCATCGGCGGCAGCCAGGCCGGCATCTATCCTCTCGCGTCGCCCGGCGGATGGCGCCTCATCGGCCACACCTCGCTGCGCCTCTTCGATCCCGAAGGCTCGCCACCTCCGCTGCTGCGCATGGGAGACCGCGTGCGCTTCGTCCCCGTTCCGGAGGACTGGGTGTAGAAGATGGGCCTGAGCCGCATTCGCGTGATCTCGCCCGGCACTCAAACCACGGTCCAGGACCTGGGCCGTTTCGGATGGGCGCATTTCGGCGTCTCCGCGTCCGGCGCCGCCGACCCGCTGGCCCTGCGCGCCGGCAACCTCCTGGTGGGCAACGCCGAGAATGCCGCGGCGCTCGAGATGACGCTCGTGGGCGGCGCTTTCGAGTTCGAATCCGATGCCGTCATCGCGCTCACCGGCTCCGATTTCGGCGCCGGCCTCCCGCTGTGGAGCGCCGTCGAAATCAAGGCCGGCCAAGTCGTCTCCTGCGGCGCCACGCGTTCCGGCGCGCGCTGCTACCTCACGGTGCGCGGCGGCATCGGCGTCCCGAAAGTGATGGGCAGCGCCTCCGTGCACGTGATGACGGGCGTGGGCGGCCGTGCCTTGCGCGCGGGGCAGGTGCTTCCCATCGGCGGCGATGCCATCCGACGGCCGCGCCCTCCCGCCCGCGGCGTTCCGGAGTATGTGCGCGGCGGCCTGCTGCGCGTGACCCCCGGCCCGCAGGCCGAGTGGTTCGCCGCCGACCTGTACACCGGCGCGTACGAAGTCACCGAGGAGTCCAACCGCATGGGCCTGCGGCTGCGCGGCCCCGCGATTCCCAGCCCCAGCGGTCACATGCTGACCGAAGGCGTGCCGCTGGGAGCCATCCAGGTGCCGCCCGACGGCCAACCCATCATTCTGTTCGTCGAGCACCAGACTACCGGCGGCTATCCCAAGCCGGCCAACGTGATCTCCGCCGACTTCTGGCGCCTCGGACAACTGCGCCCCCGCGACTCGGTGCGTTTCGAGCAGGTGAGTATCGAGCAGGCTATAGACCTGCTGCGCGACCAGGAGCAATGGCTGTACGGGCTGTAAGAAAGAGGCTACACCTCGAAGCGTCGGCACTTACCAGAAACCTTTGGGGCAACCCACTGATCCGGAGCTGCTTGTACTACAACACTCTCAAGTCTTCGCAGCCTTTGCCGATTTGGTGGGGCGGACCCCCGGTCTGCCGGGGTCCCCTCGGGGGAGCCCCCCGGTCGGCCTTTGGCTGCAGCTCTGCTGCTTGTGGGGCAGGTTGTCAACCCAATGTCACTTACTTTGTATAATAAAGTAGTTTGGTGAATTCCGGTCGAAAAAGGAACCGG
>OMOG01000499.1 GCA_900290305.1 Candidatus Sulfopaludibacter sp. SbA4 | reverse complement strand
CCTGCAGCCGCTTCACTTCGGCGGCCATGTCTTTCTCGCGCACCGCCCAGGCGCAGGGGCCGGCGTTGCCCTTCAGGAACTTGCCCCAGACGTGTTCGTCCACCAGGCGCGCGTCGCCCTTCGCCTGGAGGCCCATCAGCTCCAGGTAGGAACCGTCGGGGAAACTGGAGAGCGCCATCTCCGTCGTGCCGTTGGTGTGCGCGCCGCCATACACACTGGGGATCCCCACGGCGGAGAGGCCGGCTTGCAGTTTCTTGACGTCGCTCCCGGCGACGGTCACGTGGTCGATCTGAATGTCGGCGGCGGAAAGAGCGGCGGCGAACACCGCCAGTATCGCGAGGCAACGCAAGGGTGGGTTGGCGTCCATTCTGTCTCCTGGCTCCTTACTTCTGGCTCCTGCCTTCATGCTACCCTGACTTCCGGCCATGGGTCCATTGAGCGGAATTCGCGTGGTGGCGCTGGAGCAGGCGGTGGCCGCGCCGTTCTGCTCGCGGCAGCTTGCCGACATGGGTGCGGACGTGGTCAAGGTGGAGCGGCCCGATGGCGGCGATTTCGCGCGCAGCTACGACAGCGTCCTCCACGGCCTTTCGGCGCACTTCGCCTGGCTCAATCGGGGCAAGCGCAGCATCGCGCTCGATGTGAAAGCGCCGCACGATCGCGAGATATTCGAGCGGCTGCTGGAGCGCGCCGATGTGTTCGTCCACAACCTGGCCCCGGGCGCCGTGGAGCGGATGGGCTTCGGCTACGACCAGCTTCGGGCGAAACTGCCGCGCCTGATCTGGTGCGGCATCTCGGGTTACGGACCCGACGGGCCCTACCGCGACAAGAAAGCCTACGACCTGCTGGTACAGGCGGAGTCCGGCGTGGTGGGCGTGACGGGCAGCGCGGAGGCTCCTGCCAAGGTGGGGGTTTCGATCGCGGATATCGCCTCGGGGTTGTACGGCTACTCGTCGATTCTGGCGGCGCTGTGGAATCGCGAGCGCACCGGCGCCGGCGAGCGCATCGACATCTCGATGCTCGAATGCCTGACCGAGTGGATGATGCCGCCGCTCTACTGGTGGCACGGCAGCGGACAGATTCCGCCGCGGTGCGGAGTGCGCCACAACATGATCGTGCCCTATGGAGCGTACCGGTGCGCGGATGGCTCGGTGAATTTCGCCATTCAGAACGAACGCGAATGGCGGCGGCTCTGCGAGCGGGTGCTCGGGATGCCCGCGCTCGCCGATGACGAACGCTTCGCCACCAACGCGGCGCGCTTGCGGAACCGCGTGGAGCTGGAGGCGCTGATCGAGGAGCGATTGGGCCGCGACACGCGAGCGGAAGTGCTGAGGCGCCTGGACGAGGCGGAAATTGCGAACGGTGCGGTGAACGACGTGGCGGAGGTCGCGTCGCACGCGCAACTTGCGGCCCGCGGGCGTTGGGTGACCGTGGATTCCGAGGTGGGCAGCATTCCGGCCTTGCTGCCGCCCCACAACCTGCAACATGCTCCGGCAATCCTCGGCAGTGTGCCGGCGCTGGGGCAGCATACGCGGGAGATCCTGGCCGAACTGGGTTTTGAGGAGAATTGAAGAATGCGTCTGGAGCGCAGCATGTTGTTCGTCCCGGCGTCGCGCTGGCCCATGATCGAGAAGGCTGCCGCCAGCGCGGCCGACGCCGTCTGCGTGGACCTGGAGGATTCCGTGGCGGTGGACGACAAAGCCGCCAGCCGCGCCAACGCCATCCGGGCCTTCCGCGAGTTGGATTTCGCGCACCGCCTGCGGATGCTGCGCATCAACGGGCTCGACACCCCGTTCGCCTACCGTGATCTGATCGAGGTGGTGGAAGCGGCCGGCGGCCGCCTGGACCTGGTCATGCTCCCCAAAACAGGGTCGGGCAAAGATGTTTTCTTCGTGGATACGCTGCTCACCGGGATGGAGTTGAATTGCGGATTCCCGCGGCGGATCGGGATCGAGGCGCAGATCGAAACGGCGGAGGGTTTCCTTTCCGTGCGCGAAATCGCGGGATCGTCGCCGCGCTTGGAAGCCCTGATCTTCGGACCCGGCGACTATTCGGCGTCCATGCAGATGCCCTCGGCGAGCATCGGTGAATCGGACGAGCACGACGCGATCTATCCCGGCCACCGCTGGCACGCGGTGATGCATGCCATCGTCGCGTCTGCCCGGGTGAACGGCCTGCGCTGCATCGACGGCCCTTACGCGGGATACAAGGATGCGGCCGGATTCGAGCGCTCGTGCCGCATCGCGCGGTCCATGGGCTTCGACGGGAAGCAATGCATCCACCCCGGGCAGCTTGCCGCGGCCAACGCGATCTTTACTCCATCGGGCGAAGAGGTCGCTCGGGCCGAGCGAGTTGTGGAAGCATACGAGCGGGCGGTCGCGGAACGGCGCGGCGCGGCCAGCCTGGATGGCAAGATGATCGATGCGGCCAATATCCGTATGGCACGGGTGGTCCTGGAGAAGCATCGGAGAAAACATGACTGAATCCAACCGCACGGGCGGGCGTTGCTACGAAGACTTCGAAGTGGGGATGGTGATTCGCCATCCGCTGGGCCGCACGGTCAGTGCGACCGACAACACCTGGTTCACCCTGCTGACGGTGAACTCGAACCCCATCCATTTCGACGCGCACTACGCCGCGCAGACCGAGTTCGGCAGGCCGCTGGTGAATTCCACCTTCACGTTGGCGCTGGTGACCGGGCTCTCGGTGGCCGACGTCTCCCAATACGCGGTGAATCTCGGATGGGATGAAGTGCGCATGCCCGCGCCGGTATTCGAGGGCGACACCATCTATGCGCAGACGGAAGTGCTGGGCAAGCGCGACTCGAAATCGCGGCCGCACATGGGGCTGGTGGAGATCAAGACTACGGGCTTCAAGCAGGATGGCACGGTGATCATGGAATTCCGGCGTACGATCCTGGTGTACCGGCGTGGGCACGTGCCGCAGCAGCCGCTGCCCACGCCGAAGAAGGAAAAGACCGCATGACCGCACAGATGAAATTCGCCATCCAAAGCCCCATCGACGGCTCCGTGGTCGGCGAGGTTGCCGACAACGGCCCCGAGGAGGCCCGTCGCGCCATCGATCGGGCCGCCGCCGCATTTGTCTCCTGGAAGCAGACTACGGCATACGAGCGTTCGGCGATCCTGCGCCGCTGGCTGGCCCTGCTGGTGGAACGCGAGCAGGAACTAGCGCGGCTCATGGCGCTCGAAATGGGCAAGCCGCTCGCCGAGGCGGTGGGCGAGCTGCGCTACAGCGCCAGCTTCGTGGAATGGTATGCCGAAGAGGCCAAGCGCGTGTACGGCGAGACCCTGCCCAGCCAGTTCCGGCACAAGCGACTCCTGGTGACGCGCCAGCCCGCCGGTATCGTCTATGGCATCACGGCCTGGAATTTTCCGCATGCCACCGTGACCCGCAAGGTGGCGCCCGCGCTGGCGGCCGGCTGTACGTTCATTCTCAAACCCGCCGAACAGACGCCGCTCTCGGCGCTTCGCCTGGCGGCGCTGTGGGAAGAAGCCGGCGGACCGGAGGGGACGTTTCAGGTATTGCCCGCGCTCGATCCGGTCCCCGTCTCCGAGGTGCTGCTCGATGATCCGCGCGTCCGCGTGCTGGCTTTCACCGGTTCCACAGCGGTGGGGATGCGGTTGTACGAGCGCTGCGGCAGGACCATGAAACGCCTGGCGCTGGAGTTGGGCGGGCACGCGCCCTTTCTCGTCTTCCACGATGCCGACCTGGATGCCGCGGTGCGCGAGGTGGTGGCCTGCAAGTTTCGCAACGGCGGCCAGACCTGCGTATGCACGAATCGCATCTACGTGCACGAAGCGATCGCGGACCGCTTCGTGGAGCGGCTGATCCCCGCGGTGACTTCTCTTCGAGTGGGCGATCCGCTGGAGGCGGGGACCGAAATCGGTCCGCTGGTGAACGCGCGGGGGCTGGCCAAGGTGCAGGCGCACATCGCCGACGCTCTGGAAAAGGGGGCCGAGGTGTTGGCGGGCGGCCGGCCGATTCAAGGATTGTACTTCGAGCCTACCGTGCTCGCGGGCGTTCGCCCCAGCATGCGGGTGATGCAGGAGGAGACGTTCGGTCCGGTCGCGCCGGTGCTGCGGTTCCGCGATGAGGCGGAAGCAGTGGCGCTCGCCGACGGCACCACCTACGGCTTGGCGGCGTATCTGTGGACGCGCGACCTGGGACGCGCCATCCGGGTGGCCGAAGCGCTGGAGTACGGCATCGTGGGCATCAACGATGGAGTGCCGTCGACTGCCCAGGCGCCCCTCGGCGGCGTGAAGAATTCGGGCATCGGACGCGAGGGCGGAAAATGGGGGATCGAGGAATTTCTGGATATCAAGTATATTTCGATGGCCCTGCCGCCGACGGCGTAGCACAGGCATTCCTGCCTGTGTTCCCTAAGCTCGACTTTATCCAACGCTCCGCCCTCTCCGAGGTCGACGAATCGACCGATGTAACGTTGCGGGGCAGGGCCATTCCATCGGGGCCCCGGCACACTTTACGTTGCGTGCAATGTAAAATACGGCGGAAGCGCCTGGAGTATTTTGTGAGGTGCCGCCGCAGAGGGAAGATGAAAAAATGTCCACGACCCTCGATTTCATTGGTATCTCCGCACATAGAGCGTTCGGCGAATGGATAAAGTCGAGCTCAGGCAGCGGTTTGCCGGCCTAAGCCACCGAAATCCCCTAAGCGGTTAACCACCCCGGCGCCGGCGCGGGTGCGTGGCTGTGGCCAAACGCGATATTCTTGGAGGACCACGTATGAGATTCCACGTCACCCTACTTGCATGCGTCTCCGCCATACCCGCCGTGGCCGCAAGCTGCGAAAGTCTGGCCGATCTCCAACTTCCCCACACTTCCATCAACCGGGCGCAGGCTGTCGCCGCCGGCAGTTTCACGCCGCAGGAGGGCCAGCCGATCCCCAATCTGCCGGCCTTCTGCCGCGTGGCGGGGGTCCTCAAGCCGTCGCCCGATTCGGACATCCAGTTCGAAGTCTGGATGCCCGCGAGCGGCTGGAACGGCAAATTTCTGGGGGTGGGCAACGGCGGTTTCGCCGGGGCCATCGGTTTGCGCGAATTGGGTTCCGCGGTGAGTCACGGCTACGCCGCGGCGGCCACCGATACCGGGCACAAAGCGGGCGGCACGAACGCCACGTGGGCGCTCGACCATCCGCAAAAAGTGATCGATTTCGGCTATCGCGCCATCCACGAGACTGCCGACCGGGGCAAGGCCATTGTCGCCGCGTTCTATGGGGACGGCCCCAAGCGCTCCTATTTCAGCTCCTGCTCGAACGGCGGACGCCAGGCCCTGATGGAGGCCCAGCGCTATCCCGGCGACTACGACGGCATTATCGCCGGAGCGCCCGCCAATTACTGGACGCACCTGCTCACCGAAGCGGTGTGGGACGTCCAGGCGCTCACCGAAGACCCGGCCGCCTACATTCCTCCGAGCAAACTGCCGGCGATCCAGAACGCCACTCTGGCGGCGTGCGATGCGCTCGACGGCGTCAAGGACGGCGTCATCGACAACCCGCCGCAATGCCATTTCGATCCCTCAACGCTTCTCTGCAAGGGGCCCGACTCCGACGCCTGTCTGACGGCGCCACAGGTGGCCGCGCTGCGAAAACTCTATTCCGGCCCGGTGAATGCCAAGGGCAAGCCGGTTTACTTCGGCCATTCTCCGGGCGGCGAGACCGGCAGCGGAGGTTGGGCGGCATGGATCACGGGCATGGCGCCAGGCAAGAGCCTGGGGTTCGCATTCGGGACGAACTTCTTCACGAACATGGTCGTCGAGAAGGCCGGCTGGGACTACCACACATTCAACGTGGACCGCGAGATGAAAGCCGCCGACGACAAAATGGCCAGCGTGCTGAACGCGACCGATCCCGACTTGAAGCGTTTCCAGGCGCGCGGTGGGAAGCTCATCCTGTACCACGGCTGGAGCGATGCGGCCATACCGCCGGTCAACGCCATCGAGTACTACCAGAGCGTGGTAACCAGGATGGGCGCCAAGGAGGCCGGACAGTTCGTGCGCCTGTTCATGGTTCCGGGGATGCAGCACTGCGGCGGCGGGCCCGGCCCCAACAGCTTCGGCTCCCTGGCGCCGCAGGGCGATCCGCAGCACGATATCGCGGCGGCGCTCGAGCACTGGGTCGAAGACGGCGCGGCCCCCAGCCAGATTGTCGCCACGCGGTACAAGAACGGCGCCGATCCGGCGAGCGGTGTGGAGCGGACGCGCCCGCTGTGTGCCTATCCGCAGGTGGCCCATTGGAAGGGCACGGGCAGCACGGACGACGCGGCGAATTTCGTGTGCCGGTAAAAAGCTTCGGCGATCAGCCGTCAGAATGCCACGTGAAGTGACAAGAGAGCTTCAGCGATCAGCGTTCAGCCCTTACAGCACGGCGACGGGCGCAGGGCCGCTGAGTGCTGATCGCTGACCGCTGACAGCTCTCTTTAAAACCGGCGGAACCGGCGTGTAGTTCCTTTTGGAGAACCAACACCGGCCCACCGGTTCGCGCCACTTCAACGCATATACCTATTGCAACCGGTCTGCCAACCGGGGGTTCGCCACGAAAGTGACCGATCCGCGATAGTCTCTGTACAATATGGAACGGCAGCAATTACACGGGCATGTAGAATCGGCTTACATCAATTGCAACACTACGTCTTCGTACAATAGTTCCAGCGACTTGATCGAGGTAGTCTTGCCCTTGTACGGAAAGTAAAGAAAACCACTTACCGGGCCGGAATGCGGACCCTCGGGAAGCGCCACCTGGACCACCAACTCGGGGGCCTTCACACGCGGCTCGGACTCGACCCCGGTGGGATTGTCAGCCGGTGACGGCAAGGGAGCGGGGGGCCGCTGGCCTCCGGGGACCTGCGATGGCACTGGCCGGCCGAGAATCACGCCGGCGTTGCCCAAGCCTCCTCCGCCTTCCAGGCGCGGGCCGGTCTGCCACTCGGGATGCTGCAGCGTGGTGGCGACCATCTGCGGCGGCGCCGGCGTGAGCGCCTGCTTCTTTCCGTTAATGCGCAAGGCGAAGCGGCCTTCGTTCACATCGACCCTCTGGCCCTTGAGCGGATAGAGCGCCACCTCCACCACCAGGAAGTCCTTCGCGATATAGGTCTGCCCCTGCCCGGAGAAGCTGTGGATCATGTATTCCGCGCCGATGGCGAGATCCTTGGAGCGGCCATGCGCTTCGTAGTCCTCGGCCTTGGCTTTGGGATCGGTGCCGGGCTGGCCGAGCGCGGCGGCCGCGCAGCAAAAGAGCGATATCCAACGCACGCTTTATCATAGCTCTGGCGGCAAGTGTACCGTTAAACACGTGCTATCCTGATCCCTGGGGAAACGACCAAAGATGACTCGACGCGATTGTCTCGAAATGGTGGCGGCCGCCACGGCCCTCAGCAGCACCGCCAGCGCCGCCGGCGATGCCAGCGACCGCGAACGCCGCATGAAATGGTGGCACGAAGCACGCTTCGGAATGTTCATTCACTGGGGCCTGTACAGCGTGTTGGGACGCCACGAGTGGGTGATGGAGAACGAAGGCATTCCCGTGGCCGAGTACGAACAGCTTGCCAAGCGCTTCAAGCCCAAGCCCAACGCGGCGCGCGACTGGGCCCGCCTGGCCAAACAGGCCGGCCAGAAGTACATGGTGATGACCACCAAGCACCACGAGGGCTTCTGCCACTTCGATTCCAAGCTCACCGGCTACTGCGCGCCCAAGCAGGGTCCCGGCCGCGACCTGGTGAAGGAATACGTGGAGGCCGCGCGCGGCGAGGGAATGCGCGTGGGCTTCTACTACTCGCTGATGGACTGGCACCACCCCGATGGCGCCCGCTGCCTGACCGACGAGGCTGCCCGCCGCCGCTTCGTCGACTACATCCACGGGCAGATTCGCGAGCTGCTCACCAACTACGGCAAGATCGACATCCTGTGGTACGACGTGGCGTGGCCGCTCGATGCCAAGGGCTGGGAGTCGGAGAAGATGAACCAGATGGTGTTTCAACTCCAGCCCGACATCATCGTCAACAACCGCAACAAGCTGGAAGGCGACTTCACCACGCCGGAGCAGACCATCACGGCCTCCGACCGCGCCTGGGAATCGTGCATGACGATGAACGACAGTTGGGGCTACAACCGCAACGACGACCACTGGAAGGACGCCAAGACGGTGGTGCGCAATCTGATCGCCTGCTCGCGCGACACCGGCAATTACCTGCTGAACATCGGGCCCAAGGCGGACGGCTCGATTCCCGAGGAGTCGGTGCGCATCATGACCGCGGTGGGCAAATGGATGGACCGCAACGGCAAGGCGATCTACCAGACGGAGAAATGCCAGCCGCGGCGCTCGGCTTTCGCCAGTTTCACGCGCAACGGCAACACGCTGTACATGCACAACTACTTCTGGCCAGGAGAGACGGCCGCCATCGGCGGCCTGATGACCAAAGTGAGATCGGCGAAACTGCTGGCCAGCGGCAAGGAAGTGAAGTTCGAGCAGGACCAGTTCCGCGTGCGGTTCACGGGCCTGCCCGAGAAGGCGCCCGACGATCCGGTGACCACGATCGCGATCGAATTGGACGGCGAGCCGCGCCAGGACACTGACTTCGTGCGCAAGGAGCGGCCGCGGTTGAAGGCGTAAGGGGCCGGGCTAATCGGCAAACGCACGCTCCAGATCGGCGTGTTTGACGGGAAAGCGGGTAGTGGGGTCATTTCGATTTTCTGGCACT
>OMOG01000297.1 GCA_900290305.1 Candidatus Sulfopaludibacter sp. SbA4 | reverse complement strand
TGCCCTGAGGGCCCGCGCGAGGCGCGCCGTGTTGCAGCGGACGATCTCGCCCGCGGCCACGGCTTCGTCGAGCAGCGCGCGGTAACCCGCCAGCATGTGGCGCGAATTCTCCAGGGCGAGGCGGTGGAAATCGGGGTCCGTGAGATCGATCTCCAGAAACGCAAGGCTGTTGGCCAGAGCCTCCGGAGTCTCGCACATGTGGGTCATCTCCTCGAAGGACGCGCACAGCGCCGCCAGGGGAGAACGGTGTGCCGACCGGATGCGCGCGAAGCATTCGCCGACATCGCCCATGCCCTGTTCGGCCGCGGCCAGCAGCAGCCCCCGCTTGGAGCCGAAGCGCTGCAGGAGGGTGGCCGGCGCCAGTCCGGCCTCGGCGGCCACTTCGGCCAATGTCAGGCGCGCCGGACCGATGCGGGAAACTACGCGATACGTGGCGGCCAGTACGTCGGCGTCCGTGGTTATTTTGCGGCGGCCCATGGGGCCATTATAAACGAAGGTTCATTTTTCAGCTTGACAATAAATGAATGAACGGTTATATTCTGGCCAGGAGGGATTCTTGGGCGCGCTGAAGGGCAAGGTCGCGCTGGTAGCGGGAGCGACCCGGGGAGCGGGCCGGGGAATCGCCTGCATGCTGGGAGAAGCGGGAGCCGCCGTCTATTGCAGCGGCCGCAGCACGCGCGAGCACCCCTGTACCTCAGGCTTCTACGCCGGCCGGCCGGAGACCATCGACGAGACCGCCGAAATGGTGACGCGATACGGCGGTAAGGGCATCGCCGTCCGCACCGACCACCTGGTGCCCGAGCAGGTGGAGGCCCTGGTGGACCGCGTGCGCCGCGAGCAGGGACGCCTCGACGTACTGGTCAACGACATTTCCGAGGGCGAGCGGCACGAGTGGAAGCCATTCTGGAAGGTCGATATCGAGAAGGGATTCCGCATGCTCCGCAGCGCCTTGCACTCGCACATCATTACTTCCCGATATGCGGTCCCGCTGATGCTCGAACACCGCGGCGGGCTGGTAGCCGAGATCGGCGATGGCGACACCCTTGACTATCGCGCCACGCTGTTCTACGACCTGGTCAAGATTTCGGTGAGCCGGCTGGCCTTCGCCATGGCGGAGGATTTGCATAAGCACGGCATCGCCGCGATCGCCATTACGCCGGGATTCATGCGCACGGAAGCCATTCTCGACCACTTCGGCGTGACCGAAGCGAACTGGCGCGAGGGCGGCAAGAAGGACCCGAACTTCCTGGCATCGGAGACGCCCTTCTTCGTGGGCCGCGCGATTGCGGCAGTCGCGCAAGACCCGCGGCGCATGGAAAAATCCGGCGGCCTGTACAGCTCGTGGGGGCTGGCGCGCGAATACGGCTTCACGGACATCGACGGATCGCAGCCCGACTGGAGCCAACAAGTCGATATCGAGGCGCATTTCCGCGCTTTGTCGAAGACCAGTTTCCGGTGGACGATCTCTCGGTGGGAGACAGCGAAATGAAGCGTAAACGCAAGATCATCGCCTACGTCGCCACCAGCGCCGACGGTTACATCGCGCGCCTGGATGGCAGCGTCGATTGGTTGGACCGCCCGCGCACGGCCGGCGACTACGGCATGGCCCCATTCTTCCGCACCATCGACACCATCCTGTGGGGCAAAAAAACCTACGACGTGGGACTCAAGATGGGCGGTGTTGGCGGCTTCGGCCCGAAGGTCGGGAACTACGTGTTCACACACCATCCGCCGGACGGGCCCGCGCCCGGCGTGGAGTTCGTCAACGAACCGGTGGGCGCGTTCGCCAAACGGCTCCGCGCCGAACCGGGCAAGGACATCTGGATGATGGGCGGAGCCGGCCTCATTACATCATTCCTGGACGAAGGTGAAATCGACGAGTTCATCGTCCATGTCATCCCTACCTTCATTGGCGAAGGAATTCCGCTCGTCGAGGCGCGGCCGCGCTCGGTGGATCTGTCGCTGCGCTCGTGCCGCCGCTTCTCCGATGGTGTCTTGCGAATCCACTACGGCGTGAAGCGGAGGAAGAGGCGGGCTTGACCGCTCCCTCGGGCTGAATCTCTCAGCGCTCTCCGCTTCCTCTGCGCCTCCGCGTCAAGCACACGGCCTCCAGGCGAGACGTCACTTCGTCGCAAACGCCGGGCTTGACCGCTCCCAGGCTGAATCCCTTCCGCGCTCTCCGCTTCCTCGGCGCTCTCAGGTTTTGACTCTCTCTTGGCTTTCTCCGCGTCTTCCTCCGCGCCTCCGCGCCGGGGTACCCTTTGGGTCCGTCAAGAACACGGCCTCCAGGCGAGACGTCACTTCATCGCAAACGCGCACAAGTCCGCCGCGGGACATTCGAGGCAGAGCGGCCCATTGTTCTTGCAGATCGTCTTGCCATGCTCCCGCAGCAGCAGGTGGGCGCTGACCAACGCGGTGGGGTCGCGGGGAAGCTGCCCGCTCAGGGCTTCCTGCACCGAGCGGTATTGCGCTCCGTAGTTCTTCTGCGCCCGCCCGTAACCCACGCGCGTCAGCACGCGAAGCCCGTTCGACTCGAGCGGCAAGCCCGCGTGCATACCACAAAACAGCAGGATCTTCTCCGCGCCCGGATCTCCGATGTTCGGAAATTGTTTGAGCGCCTTCTTGGCCTTCGCATAGGGCTCCTGCAAAATCCGGTCCAGGTCCCCCTCGAACTGGGTCAGTGTGATGCGCGCGATCTCGCGCCAGCGGAAGACACGAGTCTCCGGACGCATGCCGCCCATTTTGGCCAGCGGGAACAGGATTTCGCGGTCCGCCTTCCATATAGCCTCGGCGTTGAGCCCCACCTGCGCGCGCAAGCCTTCGAACACCGCCGCGCGCCGCTCGTCCGGCAGCAGGTAGCACGCGTTCTCCCACATCACCAGCTCGAACGGCCCCCGCGCCGGAGGCAGTTGCGGCTCTCCGTAGCGGCGCTTCAGGCGCGCGATCAGCTTCTTGAACTCCGGCATGTTCTGCGATTATACGCGAACCCGGAATGTGCTATCGGTGACATGTGGAGCAAAGCCGCGTTCGATACCGGGTAGTCGCATTCGCCGTGGCGCTGGCCGGAGTGACCTACCTGGACCGCGTATCGATCGGCATCCTGGCGCCTTCCATCATGCGCGACCTGCAACTGAGCCCGATCCAGATGGGCTACGCCTTCAGCGCGTTCACCTTCGCCTACGCCATCTTCGAAATCCCCACGGCGCGGTGGGCCGATCGCGTGGGCAGCCGCGGCGTGCTGGCGCGCATCGTCCTGTGGTGGTCGGCATTTACGATGATGACCGGCACGGTCTTCAATTTTCCGGCGCTGCTCGGGGTGCGTTTTCTCTTTGGCGTGGGCGAGGCGGGAGCGTGGCCCAACGCGGCGCGCGTCTTCTCGCGCTGGATTCCGCAGCGTGAGCGTGGGCGCGTGCAGGGCATCTTTTTCGCGGGCGCCCACCTGGCCGGCGGATTGACGCCGCCGCTGGTTGCCTGGATCGCCACCGTGCTTCCGTGGCGGCTGGTCTTCGTCTCGCTGGGATTTGTGGGGTTGGCATGGGCGGCGTCGTGGTACCGCTGGTTTCGCGACGAGCCGCGCGACCACTCCGCGGTCAGCCCCGCGGAGCGCGACCTGATCGAGCGGGAGCGAGGAATGCCCGCGGCGCACGGCCGGCACGAATGGGCGCAAGTCTTCCGCACGCGGAGTTTGTTCCCGCTGTGTCTGCAGTACCTGGCCAACACCTACGGCTTCTACTTCTTCATTACCTGGCTGCCCAGCTATCTTTCGAAGGCGCGCGGCCTCGAGACTGCCGAGCTGGCGCTCTTCTCGGGACTCCCGCTGCTTCTCAGCGTGGTTGCCGATATCACCGGCGGCATCGCCACCGACGCGCTCTCCCGCCGCTTCGGCGTGCGCATCGGCCGCTCCGCCGTCGGCGCGGGTGCNNTGTCCCCGAATCCCCGAATCGCCGGACTGCTCATTGCAACGGCCGGAGCGCTATCGATGTTCACGCTCGCGCCGGCGTGGGCCACCGCCATCGATCTCGGAGGCAGCAATGCCGCGGTGATGAGCGCCATCATGAACACCGCCGGCCAGGTTGGCGGAATACTCAGTCCGATCGTACTCGCCTATATCGTCGATCGATATAACAATTGGTCTCTGCCCTTACACATCGTGTCCGCTTTGTATTTAATCGCATCCATTTCGTGGGTCTTAATTCACCCGGAAAAACGCGCTTTGTTAAGTAATGTAAAGGTCGGCTCGCCGGGGTAACAATCACGGTCCTCGCATCGTATCTCCATGTGAGAGCTGCGGCATACCAAACGCAGTAAAAAATCAAACCCTAACGCAGTAAAAAATCAAACAAGGAGCTTACGAAAATGAAAATCATGATGACGATCTGTGCTGCGGCCATTGCGATGTGCGGCACGTTGAGCGCCCAGTCCGCGACATCCGTGGACCAGGTAAAAGTTCACTTTTCCACGCCGGTCGAAGTCGGCGGTTCCACTATCGCCGCGGGCGACTGCTCGATTCAGGTGCTTCGCGGTTCGAGCGACAGCGTCGTTCTGGCACTTCGCCCGGAATCGGGCCGCTCGGTTTCCATCCTGGTGAACCGCGTAAGCGAGCCGGCCGGCGATACCAACACCAACGGGTCCCCACAGGTTATCCTGAGCCGTCACGGCAACGATTACCGCTTCGAGCGGATCCTCATGCCGGATCACAGCGGATTCGAAGTACTCAACCCCGTTGAGTAACCTACTGAATCGGTGAGAACGCGGCCGGCCGCAGGAATCGGTAACTGTTTCGATCCACGATCTGGCCGCCGCGTGCCACCGATTCGGCGCGAACTTTGACCCATTCCGGGTCGGCGCCGAAAGCATCCCAGGCCTTCTCGCGATCCGCCAGGCTGGCGAACGGAATCAGGTACGTGAGGTTCGGCATGTCAGGACCGATCAGCGTGTCCGTGTAGAGAATCGGATGCACGCCGGAGCGATGGAAGATCGCGATCTCCGCGCTCGCGAAGCGCTCGTGCACCAGGCGCAACTGCCGTTCCGTGGGTGAATGATAGGTCCGCAATTCGAAAACGCGCGGCGTCTTGGGCTTTTCCTTGAGCGGCACGATCTCGGGCGAGAAATCGGTCGCCCGGAGCAGCACGTGATCGGCGTAATCGCAGGGAGGCTCGGCGCCGCTCTCCATTTGTTCAAGCGCGCTGCGATATCCGGAATCCTTGTGGATGCGGTCGTCGGCCGTTTCCATTTCCTCGAAGCTCGAGAAGCCCGACAACACCACGGTCGTGGGAATGTGCGGGCCAATCAGTTCCGTGAAGACCCCCAGCGTCGGAATGTGCTTCGCGAGCAGCGGCATCTGCGACGAGAGGAACTGGTTGACGCGATTTCCCTGCTCGCCCTGCCGCAGGTGCAGGTTCTCCAAACGGTAGAGCCTGGTCTTGCGGCTGGTCTGCGCCAGCGCCGGTGCGGCAAGCCCCGACAACAGGGTCGCGCATCCCACCGATTGAATCAAAGAACGCCTGTTCATGACCTGATTCTAGCGCCGCTCGTGCTGCTGCCGTATTACGCGCGGATCGTCCATGCGCGGGCTGTCGGGCGCGGGGTCGAGCGGGTCCTTCACCTTGTCCGGGTCGAACACCGCACGGTCGGCGGGCATCACGGTGTACGGAGTGTAATCGGGCCGATCCGTGAAGCACTCGGACAAGTCTGTTGCGGCCGCGTCGAACAGGTTCAGCGGCGGAAGTCCCAGCAAGCGGAAGATCGTTTTCAGCAATCCCGGGAAGCTCGAATTGCCGTGCGCCACGTAGTTCCTGCGCGCATACGGACTCACCGCCAGCATCACGGTGCGGTGCGAATCCACGTGATCCACGCCGCCCTGGGCGTCGTCTTCAGTCACGAAGATAGCCATCTCGCGCCACCACGGTTTGTGCGACAGGTACTCGACGATGCGGCCCAGCGCATAATCGTTGTCGGCCATGTAAGACGCGGCATAAGGATACCCATCGGCCGGGCGCGTCCGCGCTCCGTGGTCCTGCGGCAGGTGGATGAAGACGAACTGCGGGAACGGCTCGCCGGCTCGCCGCCCGCCACGTACTTCCGCTCCACTTCGGCGATGAACTGCGACACCCGGTACTGGTCCGGAATATTCGTGTTGAATTGCGGATACTCGCGCGAGGTGTTGCGGTAGAGCGGATCGGGCATGGGCACATTGGTCACGTAACGCGCGCCCGTGGGCTTCTCACCCGGCCCCTCTTCCACGCCCGCCAGTTCGAACCCTTCGCCGTAGTTGCGGAACGAGATGCCGTGCCGCTCGAAATGGTGCCAGATGGCGCCCGCTTCCAGTTGTTCCTCCGGATGCACCGAGGAATTCGACCCCGCGAACAGCAGGCGCCCGGGCGCGCTGGTGGGCAGGCGGAATTCCTTCTCGCCGCCGTACGCCGCCATCAAGGTGGATTCGGTCCAGGCATTGGGATACGACCCGACCAGCCAATGGTGCCCATCCACGCTGACTTCCGAATCGGCGTAGAAGTTGTCGCTGAAGGCGTAACGCGCCGCCAGTTCGTGATGGTTGGGGCTCACGTGAACGCCTGTGAGCGTCGGCAACGTGGAAGGCGGCCGCCGCTCGGGCGCCACGGTGGCGCTCATGCCGAACCGCGCCAGCGCGCTCATACCCGCGATATCGCCGAACACTTCGTCGAAGGTGCGATTCTCCTTGACGATCAGGACCACGTGCCGGATGCCGGCGGGAAGCGCCGGCGCCGCATCGCGCGCCGGAGCGAAGCCGTTGTTGCGCAGCACCGCGTCCGTGAGGCGCGGCAGTTCGTCCGCCTTCGGAACCGCGAAGGCCGAGATCGAACCGCGCCGGCGCGTGCCCTGGAAGGAATCTTCAGCGCCCTGCGGCTGGTGATTCGGGCCGGTGCCGCGGCCCTTGGCGTTGACCGCGTATACGGTGTTCCCGTATACCGCAGTGCGCGTGGGAAACCAACCGGCCGGCACATGGCCGAGCAGACGCATCTGGCGCGTGTCGACGATGCCGATGGCATTGATCCCGGCCTCGGCCACCAGCAGCCAATGCTCCGGCGCGTAATACGAAAGCCCGATGGGCAGGACGCCGCGCAGCGATTCCAGTCCCGCGATGCGGATGTCGATCGTGGTGCGGATCTTGTTGGTGCGCGCGTCCACCACCGTGATGGAGTCGTTGTGGCCGTTGGAGACGAAAACGGACTCGCCATCCACCGCAACGCCCGAAGGACTGCTGCCGCCGAAACTGCCGCTGCCGAACGGCAGGCCGGTGCGGACCAGCGCTTCGAGGCGCGGCTTGGCCGGGTTCGACACGTCCACCACCGCCAGCGAGTTCGATTCGGGCACGTTCGGATCGCCCAGTCCGGGCACGTCCACCGGCCCGTTCGCGGTCTCACGCCGCGCTCCGTTGCGCGATTCTTCAGACGGAAATCCGAACGCCGGAAACGGCAGTCCGGTCGCCAGCGCCTGTTCCTGGACCGCGCCCGGCAGCGCGCGGTACTCGAACATGCCGATGTTGGTGACGTACGCCTTGCGCCCGTCGGCCGAGAGCGCGATTGCAAACGGCAGGCGGCCGAGGCGCAACGACCCCAGGATGCGCCGCTTCTTCGTGTCGATGGCGACCAGGCGGAAATTGGCTTGGTCGACTACGTAGAGCCGTCCGCGGGCGCGGTCGAGCGCCAGGTCGCCGCTATAGCTGTCGTCGAATCCACCCTGGTTGAGCGACAGCGTGTGCTTCTTCGCGCCGCTTTGCGGATCGAGCACGCGGACGCGCCCCGACTCGCCTTCCGACGCGTACAACTCGTCGTCGCCGGCGAAAGCCAGTCCCATGAAGACGCTGTGCCAGTCGTCCTCTTCCGGTTCGATAGAATCGCGCCTGCGGCGCGGCGCGACGATCTGGCGAGCCGCCCACGCGCCCTGCTCTTTGCGGAGCACGGTCAGCGAATAACGGTCCGGGCCGCCATTGGCCGAGACCACCAGGTTGCCGCTCGGACTGATGGCCAGTCCGAAGGGACCGGGGCCGGTGACATATTGCTGCCCCAGCGGGGTGACGATTCTTCCGCCGGGCAAGATGCTTTCGGTGGCGGAGCCGCGGTCCGCGGGACGGCTGCCGGCGGGCGCGGTGTAGTCAGCGGCTAGGGCAACGGCGGCAAGGAGTGAGATCACCGCAGAGATGGCCGACGTCGACACGAGTGGGGGACGTGTCGAGGAACGCCGGCTGAAAGCCGGCGGCAGCCAGGATTGGCTGCCCCGCAGAGCAGCAGAGCCGCAACCAAACCGGGAGGGCGAGGAGCCAGAATTCAGGAGCCTGAAGCCAGAATCTGCAAGCGGGGGCCTCTGCCGCTTGAAGAAAATCTTCTCAAGGAAGAAAGAAATGGAGCTACTGTAATACAGAGCAGTAGAGCCGCAACCAAAGGCCGACCAGTCCGCCCCACCAAATCGTCGCAGGCCGCGACGGTTTGAGACTGTTGTAGTACAAGGCCTGCGACACGGAATCAACAACTTGGCGGGAAGTTTCCGGAGAGAGTGAGGGAGAGAAAAGGTGCAACCCCGGTAAAGCGGCACGGTCCGAGATCTATGACATAATAAGGGCAAGTTCACTCACCGAGAGGGCACGAAAATGAAGAACTGGGCGCTGTTTCTTCTCCTCGGAGCGATCGCCACTGCCAACCTCACGGCCCAAGGCATGGGCGGAACGACCCCGACGACCGGCAGCGGCGGACAAACCAGCGTCCAGGCGAACCCCACGCTGGGCTCCGGGGGCGGCGCGAGGGGTGTCGATGCCTCCCGGCCCATCTATATTTCCGGCAAAGTGGTCATCGAGGACGGATCGGTGCTCCCGCAGAATGTCACGATCCAGAGAGTCTGCAGCGGGATCTCCACGACGGTCGCGTACACCGATTCGAATGGGCACTTCAATTTTCGATGGGGCGACCGCGATCTGGTCCTCTCCGATGCTTCCGACGCAGGCACTGGTTCCGCCCGGGGTTCCGGCTCGGGCGGGTTCGGCAGCTCTCAATCCGCCGGCGGCGGGAGCGCCCTGGCTGCCGACCCGTTCGCGAGCCGCATGATGAATTGCGCGTTGCGGGCGAGCGTGGCGGGGTTTTCCTCCGACACGATCAACTTGTTCAATCGCCGGTCCGCGGACAATCCGGATGTCGGCATGATCGTCCTGCATCGCATGGCGGGTGTCGCGGGAACGTCCATCAGCGTCACGTCGATGATGGCTCCCAAAGACGCGAAGAAAGCCTACGAGCACGGTCTGCAGTCTGTATTGAAGAACAAGCCCAACGATGCCGCGAAGGACTTCGAGAAGGCGGTTGCCGTGTACCCCAAATACGCCGACGCGTGGGTGAACCTGGGCAAGATACGCCTGGAGCAGCAATCGATCGAGCCGGCGCGCGCGGCCCTGATGAAGGCAATGGAAGCCGATCCGATGCTGGTCGCGCCGTACGTGGAACTCGGTCTTCTGGCCGCGAAGGATGCGAAATGGCAGGAGTCCGGCAAGTATCTGGATCGCGCCGTCGAACTGGATCCGGTCGATTTTCCGCAGGCCTGGTACGCCGATGCCGTGGCTAACTACAACCTCAAGAAATACGACGCGGCGGAGAAAAGCGCGCGCGCGGCTGTGAAACTGGATCCGCGGCATGCCAACCCGCGATCGGGTTACCTGCTGGGACTGGTGCTCGCCGAGAAGCAGGATTACGCAGGCGCGGCCGCCGAGTTGACGACCTATATGAAACTGGCGCCGAATGCCCCGGACATGGCGCAGGTAAAGGATCAGCTTCGGCAGATCGAGAAGCTGGCGAGTGGGACCAAGTAGGCGCCGACTCTGTTGGCAGGCGGACCCATAGGGTACCCGCCTGCCCCACCAACATGAGGCTTGCAATCTTCGGCGGCGTTTTTTTCGCTCTCGCCGCGAGCGCATCGGCGCAGAATGGCACGGCGGGCGCCAACGAGTTATTGGCGCGCGGCACGCAACTGGTTCAATCGAAGCCTGCCGAGGCCGTGAAGGTGCTGCAGCAGGCGCTGCGGCTCGATCCCGAACTTCCCGGCTTGCGATATCAGTTGGGTCTTGCGTTCCACGCGATCGGCGATGAGGCGGATGCGGAGGCCGAACTGCGCGAGGCGGTCAGCCGCACTCCGGATTTCGCCGCGGCACACAACTATCTGGGAATCGTGCTGTTTCAGAGATCGAGGGCTTGCTGGCGCGGTACGAAGACCCGGTGGTTGGCCCACCACAGCAGCAGCGCCGTACCGGCGAGCAGCAGGAAGGCCGGCCAGGTCACGCCCGGCCCAGAGGCCGCCCCGCTGCGGAAGAGTGCCAGCAGCAGCGGCGGAAAGAATCCGCCCAGGCCGCCCATGGCGCCCACCAGGCCCGTGACCGTGCCCGTCTGGTTCGGAAAGTATTGCGGGACCAGCTTGAACACCGCGCCATTCCCAAGCCCAAGCAATGCCGCGCAGCCGAGCGCCCTCACGGTGAAGGGAATCACCGCCGGCCAGGACATCAGCATGGCGAACGGCGCCACCCCGAGGAAAACGCCGGAGAGCACACGTGCGCCGCCGATGCGGTCGGAGAGCCAGCCGCCCAAGGGACGCAGCAGCGTCGCGAGAACTACGAAGCCCGCGGCGCGAAAACCGGCGTCGGCGGGCGGCAGCCCGAATTCGTCCTTCAGCAGCGTGGGCAGGTAGATGGCGAACGCGACGAATCCGCCGAAGGTCAGGAAGTAGAAGGCCGCGAGCAGCCACGAGAGCCTTTCGCGGGTGAGCACTTCGAGCATGACGCCGAGGCCTCTATGCTGCGCCGTTGCCGGCGCTGGAGCATTGCGCGCGAGCAGGGCGAAAGCCGCGGCCCAAACCACCAGCAGCACGGCGACGCCGTGATAGACCGCCGCCATCCCGGCCCGCGCGGCCAGCAGCGGCCCGAGGAACACCGCGGCCGATTGTCCGATGTTCCCCTAGCCGTAACCCCGAGCGCGCTGCCCTGCCGCTCAGCAGGCATCCATCGCGAAACGTAGCCTACACCGATTGCAAACGAGGAGCCGGCGGCCCCCAGCAGGAACGCAACTGCCAGCAGGCCCCCATAGGTGGCTTGCTGCAGGTGACTTGCTGCGGCGCCATCCAGACCGGCAGGCCACCGCCGCCATGAGGATCGAGAATATGGCGCGGCCGCCAAAGCGGTCGGTGAGAATGCCCATGGGGATTCGCGCCAACGATCCCAGGAGCACCGGTACCGCCACCAGAAAGGCGGTTTCCGATGCGGTCAGGTGAAAGGTCTCGCGGAAACGCGGAGCGAAGGCGCCGATCGACCCCCACGCGGCAAAGCAGACCGTAAATGAGATGGTGCCGCAGGATGGAGGGATGAACTCCCTGGCCCGATTGCCTGACAAGCCGTACGAGCGAAAACCGTTCCGCTCCAGCCCCGTTTCCCGGTAAGATAGGGTGTGGCCGTCGAGAAGCTCAAACTCAAGGACAATCATACCTGGAAGTGCAAGCCCGGGTATTCTGTTTGCGTGCTCGACCGCGGTCTGGTGCGATTCGATTTCCCGAGTAACTGGATCGTCGAGCCGGATGAGGGCGCGGTCCATCTTCATGACCGCCCGCCTTCGGTCGAAAGCTGCGATCTCGGGGCGTCGATCTTCCGCGTGCCGGCCGAGCACGTTCGGGAGTTGTCTCTCGACGACGCGTTACGGGACTCGCTCGGCAATGACCGGACGCCGTACCAGCAGTCGGAGATCCACCACATTGTGCGGGGCGACCTGGAGATTGCCTGGCTGGAACAGAGATATAACGATGCCGAGTACAAACGCGACGCACGTTTCCGCGTCGCCCTCGCGCGCGGGCCGGTTCTCTGCCTGATCTCGATGAACTACTGGTCGAACCGCGCCCCGGGACTCGAGCGCGTGTGGGACGAAGTGCTGCGTACGCTGGTGATGGGCGTGATGGTAGCCGATCCCACGTCAAGTCCGGTAGTCCAGTAGCTTCACCCCGCCTGCGCGCTTGGTGTCATGACCACCCGCGCTTCAGCGCCATGGTCGCTCGGCATGATGATCCACGCGGCAAGATAGGCGAGGAATCCAACCCCGGTGGTGAGCGCGATGGCGAGCCAGAGCACGCGGACCAGCGTTACATCCACCTCGCAATAACGCGCGAATCCGGCGCATACCCCGGCGATCTTCTTGTTGTACTTGTCCAGCAGGAGACAACTTGGGGGAGTCTCGATCCTGCCAACCGCCGTTCGGGCGCCGCATTGCGAACAGTATCGATCATGGTCGCGAAGTTGTAATCCGCATCTTGTGCAAAACATTTGCGTTCTCCAGGAACAGGTACGCAAAGGACGCGTGTAGTGTTCCGTGGTGGTAACCTTCTACCTATGCCAGATCTTCCCCAATCCAACCTGGACAAAACACTCGATCGACTTTCGAAAATAGCGGGCACTCTGTTGCCCCTGGTGGTGGCGCTGGTGGGTGGTCTGTACACCTATGAAAAGGACAAGAACGACGCGCGTACTCAACAGCGGGAAGAACGGCGCGACCTCCAACAGGTGCAGTATGGAAACCTGACGGCCTTGATTCCGCTGCTGACCAGCCAGGACCCATCCAGCCGCGCCCTCGGCATGGAGATCTTCACCTCCGAAGCGAAGAAGCGCGAAGCTCCGCTGGACCTGGTCCCTGCGATCAAACGGCTCGGCGCCGAACATCCCGAAAATGCGAGCCAGGCGGCGGCCGCGGTGGAGGCGGCAAATGGGCAAACCACCGCCCGCAGGAGAGGCAATCCATAGAGGTCGCTCTCGCGTCTGCCATTGCACGCCGGTACGGGCCATAGAGGCCGGGATCGGGAAATCCGCCTACAATGTGGTTCGGAGGGAAACATGTCGAACTCGCGCCGGCAATTCCTGAACCGTG
>OMOG01000291.1 GCA_900290305.1 Candidatus Sulfopaludibacter sp. SbA4 | reverse complement strand
GCGCGGGAGAGATACAGTCCCAGTCCGGTGGAATCGGCGCCCTTCTGGAAGGGCTGGAACAGTTGTTCGGCGGAGGCGATGCCCGGACCGGTGTCGGTGACGCGAATGGAAACGACACCGTGGCCGACTGAAACCTGCAGATCGATGATCCGGATCTCGGCATTTTCCAAGGCGCGCTCGCTGTTCTTGGTGAGATTCAGGAGGACCTGCAACAAGCGATGGCGGTCGGCCAGCACGGGAGGGAGCTCGTCGGGGATTTCCCAGTGCATGGCGATCTCGGCCTCCTCGCAGTAGGGCTCGAGGACGATGCGGAGATCGTCGAGGGTCTCGGCGAGATCCACGCCGTCCATCTCGGGACTGCCGCTGGACTGCTTGAGCTCCAGCTCGGCAATCTTGTGCAGGGTCTCGACGAGCGAGCCCAAGGCTTCGAAATCCTTGTTGCCGTTGAGGGTCCCGCTGCGGACCAGGTTCTCGTAAATGATAGCGATGGCTCCGCAGACGTTGCGGACTTCGTGGGAAACGGCTCCCACCAGGATGCGCGAGCCGGCCAGGAGCTGCTCGAGGTTGGACTCCTCGCGCTCGCGCAACTCTTCGGAGGCATCCACCACCAGGGCGGCCAAGCGCGGACCCATGGCGGTCTGGTAGGTGGAGAAGAAAACGTTGGCGAGGAACACCGCGCCGCCTTCGCGCTCGCCGCGGCACTGCATCTCGGTGCGGAACGCCTGGGGCGTCTCGCCCAGCGAAGGGACGCGCCCCAAGGCCGGAACGTAGCGGCGGATGCTGCGGCCGTGCAGTTGTCCGGGCGGCAGGCCGAAGAGACGGACCGCTGCGGAATTGGCGCGCAGGATCAGACCGTCGGCGCTCATGGTGAGGATGGCGGCGGGGCTGCTATCGATCAGGAATTCCAACTGCTCCTCGGCCTCGCGGCGAGCGGCTGCTTCGCCTTCCACGCGGCGGAGGTTTTCCATCTCCCGGCGGCGGCTCTTCGCGATCTCGTAGGCGAACAGGCCGGTACCGGCCAGGGAAGAGAAGACCAGGATGTCCTGCGGCAGGGCGACACTCAGGGTGAAGGGAAAGGGGTCGAAGATATCGGACAGCAGCGTGCAGAAAAACGCTGTCAGGACTACTTGCCAACGGGGCAAGGCGGTGCCCACCAGCAGCATGGGGAAGAGGTACAGAAAGCCGAAGGAAATGTTCAGGTCGACACGCCAGTCGATGACCGCGATGAGGGCGACGAGGATTCCCGCCTGCGCCAGCGCCGCACGCGGGTTGCCTTGCAAGAAACGGAAAATCACCCGTGGGTATCCCCTTTGATTTTAGGGGAAACATCGATTCCCGTCCACGTTTCCTGGCTGAAAGATAGGTTGACTTTGGCCAAAAGATATGCCGAAGGCCGCAGACCGAAATTCTAAAATCAGAGATGCAGGAGTCTGTGCCGGCCGAGGCCGGCATACCGTCCTTATGACGGCCCTGCGGCGCTCCTGTCGCGTAGTGACATGTGATCGGACAACCCATATTTCCCGAGAGAAGAGCAAGGCGGCGCCTCACGTGGCGCCTGGTGGTTGCGATTTGCATGGCACGGGGCGCAATCGGACAGAGGGCGCTGACTTGGGACGAAGTCAGGCACCGATTCGAAGACACCAATCCGACGCTGCGGGCGGCGCGGATCGGCATCGACGAGTCCAAGGCCCAGGAGGTCACGGCTTACCTGCGTCCCAATCCGGACATCACCACCACCATCGATCAGATCGACCCGTTCACCACCAACCCGTACCGGCCGTTTGCCAACGCCCTGCCCTTCCTCTCGGCCAGCTATCTGCACGAGCGCCGGCACAAGCGCGAGCTGCGCCTCGAGAGCGCGCAGAAAGGAACCGCCATCGCGGAGTCCCAACTGGCCGACCAGGAGCGGACCCTGCTGTTCAACCTGCGCAACGCATTCGTGCAGGCCTTGCAGGCCAAGGCGGTGCTGGCGGTGGCGCGAGAGAATCTCACCTACTACGACAAGGTGTTGGGAGTGAGCAGCGACCGCTTCAAGGCCGGCGACATCGCGCGCGTGGATCTGGACCGGCTGCAACTGCAGCGGGTGCAGTTCGAGACCGACGTGCAGACCGGCGAGGTGAACGTGCGCACGGCGAAGATCCAGCTTCTCACGCTGCTCAACGACCGCACGCCGATCGAACAATTCGACGTGACGGGGCCGTTCGAGTTTAGCGAGCCCGCGATCGCGCTGGCCGAGCTGCATGACGTCGCTTTGGCTAACCGGCCGGATCTCAAGGCTGCGGCACAAACGGTGGACAAGGCCAAGACGGACCACCGGCTGGCGGTGGCCAACGGGTCGTGGGACCCGACCTTCGGGATGGATGTGGCGCGCAATCCACCGATTCCGGCGTATTTCGGCTTCAGCGTTACGATTCCGCTGCGCATCTCGGACCGGAACCAGGGAGAGAAGGCGCGCACGCAACTGGACATCCGGCGGAACGAGCGGTTGCAGGAGGCGGTGAGCGCGCAGGTGTTCAGCGACGTGGATTCCGCCTGGGCGACGCTGAACAGCAACCTGGTGCTGTTGCGGGCGTACAAGGGCAGCTATTTGAACCTGGCGACGTCGGTGCGAGAGACGGTATCGTTTGCGTACCAGCACGGCGGATCTTCGCTGCTGGATTTTCTGAATGCGCAGAACGATTACCGGAGCACGTACCTGAACTATCAGAATCTGATCGGCTCTTACCTGACTGCCGCGAGTCAGTTGAATCTCGCGGTAGGACGTGAGGTGATTCAATGAGTATCGATATTGTGGATTGTGGGCCGGCCCGGACAGGCGTCGACACGAGTGTCGACGCGGCACGCTGGAGAGCGTGCGCCACGGCCGCCGGTCTAGCTTTGGTCCTGTTGCTGGCCGGATGCGGGGCGAAAGGGGCCACCGACCCGGCGGCCGGGGCGCCGGAGCCGGCGAAGGTCGAACAAGAGGGGAATGCCGACTTGGTCAAGGTTGCGCATCCGGACCAGTTCCCCACCGCCATAGCGGGCCGGTACGATTCCGCGCCTTCGCTAAACGTGACCGGAGTGGTGAGCGCGGATGTGTCGCGGAATGTTCCGGTGATCTCGATTGCTTCCGGCCGCATTCTGGAAGTCCGTGCGCGGCTGGGCGATACGGTGACGAAGGGGCAGCTCCTGCTGCGGGTGCAAAGCGCCGATACCGCCTCGGCCTTTTCGGATTACCGGCAGGCGGTGGCGGACGAGACTTTGGCGAACGCGCAGTTGGCGCGTTCGAAGATCCTGTACGAGAAGGGTGCCATTGCCCAGAAGGACCTGGAGGTGGCGCAGGACGTCGAGGAGAAGGCCAAGGTCACGGTGGAGACCACGACCGAGCATCTGAGGGTGCTGGGAGCGGACAAGGATCACCCGACAGCGGTGGTAGAGATTGTAGCGCCGGCTTCGGGTGTGATCACGGACCAGCAAGTGACTACCGCATCGGGAACGCAAGGCCTGGCATCGCCCAACGCGTTTACGATCTCCGACCTGTCCCACGTGTGGATTGTATGCGACGTGTACGAGAACGACCTAGCCTTTGTGCACGTTGACGAATACGGCGAAGTCCGGTTGAACGCATACCCCGACCGCGTCCTCAGGGCGCGCATCAGCAATATCGGCCCGATCCTCGATCCGAATCTCCGCACCTTGAAAGTGCGGTTGGAAGTGGAGAACCCGGGTTTCATGCGGCTCGGAATGTTTGTCAAAGCCACGTTCCACGGCCAGAAGAAAGAGGCGCACGCGATGGTTCCGTCGACCGCGGTCTTACATCTGCATGACCGCGACTGGGTTTACGAACCCCTGGAAAACGGGCAATTCCGGCGTGTGGAAGTCAGCGGCGGAGATATGCTCCCCGGCAAAATGCAGGAGATTCGGACGGGCATTCAGCCGGGACAGCGCGTGGTGGAGAACGCCCTCGTCCTGCAGAACACAGGGGACGTCAGCGGGCAATGATTCGGGGCCTGGTCGATTTCGCGCTCAACAACCGCTTCCTGGTTGCGGTGATCGCCATCCTCTTATTTGGCTGGGGCATCATCTCGTTTGAAGCGCTGCCGATCGAGGCTTATCCCGATGTAGCCAACAATTACGTCCAGATCATTACGCAGTGGCCCGGCCGCGCGGCCGAGGAAGTGGAGCGGCAGGTCACGATTCCGATCGAGATCGTGGTCAACGGGTTGCCGCACCTGCAGCATCTGCGGTCGGTTTCGATCTTTGGCCTTTCGAGCCTGACTTTGATCTTCGACGACGAATCCGAGAACGACTGGAACCGCCAGAAGGTGCTGGAACGGCTCACGCAAGTCAGTCTCCCCCAGAATTTGCAGCCGCAGATCGGCACCGACTGGAGTCCGGTGGGGCAGATCTTCTTCTACACGCTCAGGAGCACCAACCCGCAATACGACGTGATGGACCTGAAGTCGCTGGAAGACTGGGTTCTGGAGAAGCAGTTCAAGTCGGTGGCGGATGTCGTGGATGTGTCCAGCCTGGGTGGTGTGACGCGCGAATACCAGGTCCGCATCGATCCGGACAAGCTGATCTCGTACGGGCTCGGCATCGGCCAGTTGGAGCAGCAACTGGCGAACAACAACGTGAACGCGGGCGGAAGCTTCATCGAGAAGGGGCTGCAGCAGGTGAACGTTCGCGCGGTCGGGCTGGTCAGTACGGTGCGCGACATCGAAGACACGGTGATCAAGGCGCAGAATGGAACGGCGCTGCGCGTCAGGGACATCGCCACAGTGCTGCAAGGCCCCAAGATCCGGCTGGGGCGGAACGGGAAGGCGATACACCGCACGGACGGCCGGATTGTCGACAACGATGATGTGGTGGAAGGCATCGTGCTGTTGCGGAAGGGCGCCAACGCGGACTCGGCGCTGGACGGCATACACGACAAGATGAAGGAGCTGAATGAGCGCATCCTTCCGCCGGGCGTAAAGGTGGCTCCCTTCCTCGACCGCAGCGACCTGGTGCATTACACCACCCACACGGTATTGCACAACCTGCGCGAGGGAATCATCCTGGTGGCCATCATCCTCTTCGTGTTCCTGGGGAACGTTCGAGGCGCCCTGGTGGTGGCGATGACGATTCCGTTCTCGCTGTTGTTCGCAGCCATCTGTCTCGACCTCCGGCATATTCCCGCCAACCTGTTGTCGCTGGGCGCGCTGGATTTCGGCATGGTGGTGGATGGCGCGGTGGTGATGGTGGAGAACATCGTGCGGCACATGGGACGCCAGGATGTGTCGAAGCCGGCCATGGTGCGCATCCGAGAGGCGGCACACGAGGTGCAGCGGCCGGTGTTCTACGCCATCGGGATCATCATCACGGCGTACCTGCCGATTTTCACCCTCGAGAGCGTGGAAGGCCGCCTGTTCAAACCCATGGCATGGACCGTGGCCTTTGCCTTGTTGGGTGCGCTGATCTTCTCCATGGTGATGGCGCCGGTGCTCTCGAGCTTCCTCTTCCGGGAGGGCATGAAGGAGTGGCACAACCCGCTGATGGTGTTCCTGACGAAGCTGTACAAGTCCGCGGTAGGATGGGCCGTCCACAGCCGCTGGCTGGTTGTCGGCGTGGCCGTGCTCTCGGTGGCGGCGGCGGCCTACTTGCTGACCAGCGGGTTGATTGGCTCCGAATTCCTGCCGCATCTGGACGAGGGCGCGATTTGGGTGCGCGGCACCTTGGCGCCGAGCACCGGGCCGACCGAAGGGATCCGGCTCGCCAACCAGGCCCGCGTGCTGCTGGCCTCCTTCCCGGAGGTCACGGTGGCGACCAGCCAGGTAGGACGGCCGGACGACGGAACGGACACCACGGGTTTCTTTAACACGGAATACTTCGTCGATCTGAAGCCGAAGGAACAGTGGCGGCCCCTCTTCCACGAGACCAAAGAGGAATTGATCGCCGCCATGAATCTCCAGTTGGAGAAGATTCCGGGAGTGATCTGGAACTTTTCGCAGCCCATCGCCGACAACATGGAAGAGGCGGTGAGCGGCGTCAAGGGGGAACTGGCGATCAAAGTTTACGGGGACGATCTGAAATTGCTCGAAGAGAAGGGCGACCAGATCGTCAATGTGATGCGGCGCATCCAGGGGATCCAGGACCTGGGGTTGTTCCGCGTGATCGGCCAACCCAATTTGAACCTCCTGGTGGACCGCCAGAAGGCCGCGCGCTACCAGATCAACGTGGCCGATGTGCAGGACGCGATTCAGACCGCGGTGGGGGGCGGCGCGGTAAGCCAGGTGCTGCAAGGCGAGGAGCGCTACGACCTGGTTCTCCGCTATCTTCCCGAGTACCGCGACACGCAGGAAGCCATCGAGAAGATCCGTTTGTTGTCGCCTTCGGGAGAGCGCGTATCCCTGGCCCAGCTTTGCACGGTTCAAACCTCGGACGGTGCGTCGCAGATTTATCGCGAGAGCAATACGCGCTACGTGGCGATCAAATACAGCGTGCGCGGCCGCGATCTGGGCAGCACGGTGGAGGAGGCGATCCGAAAAGTGGACCAGCAGGTGAAGCTGCCATCCGGTTATCGCATCGATTGGGCGGGCGAGTATGCCAGCCAAAAGCGGTCGCAGAAACGCCTCATGATTGTCCTGCCCATCACGATTCTGGTCATTTTCATTATTTTGTACACGATGTTCCACTCGTTCAAATGGGCGGCCCTGATGCTGGCCAACATTGCGATGGCTCCGCTGGGCGGCCTGCTGGCGCTGCTGATCACCGGGACGCACTTCAGCGTGTCCTCGGGGGTGGGCTTTCTGGCGCTGTTCGGCGTGTGCGTGCAGACCGGGGTGATCATGCTGGAGTACATCAACCAGCTTCGCGCGCGCGGCCATGAGGTGGCCGAAGCCGCGGTGGAAGGGGCGGTGCTGAGGCTGCGGCCGATCATGATGACCACCCTGGTGGCGACGCTGGGCCTGCTGCCGGCGGCGCTATCGCGCGGCATCGGCTCGGATTCGCAGCGTCCCTTCGCAATTGTCATCGTGGGAGGGCTGATGGTAGCGATGCTGTTGAATATTTTCCTGCTGCCCACCTTGTATGTGTGGATCGCGCGCGAAGGCGACGTGCTCCCGGCGCCGGAGGCGGACTTCGATGAGCAGGAATAGGGGGATGGCGGGTTGGCAGGCGGAAGCGCCGGCGGAAGCGCCCAATGCCGCTTACTTTAAGCAGTAAAGCTCTTTGGGAGCGTCGGCGAGTTGGCGGTTAT
>OMOG01000576.1 GCA_900290305.1 Candidatus Sulfopaludibacter sp. SbA4 | reverse complement strand
TGGTCTCGGTTACCGTGCTCATGGTTTCGCTGTACGTGGTGCGGCCGGTGGAGTTCTCTTCGTTTCCCACCACGCTGCTCCTGTTGACGCTCTTCCGCCTGGCCCTGAACGTTTCTTCTTCGCGGCTGATCCTGCTCAACGGCAACACCGGGACCACCGCCGCCGGGGAAGTCATCGGCGCCTTCGGCAGCTTCGTGGTGGGCGGCAACTACGTGATCGGCGCGGTGATCTTCCTGGTGCTGATCGCCATCCAGTACGTGGTCATCAACCACGGCGCCGTCCGTATCTCGGAAGTCACCGCGCGCTTCACCCTGGACGCCCTGCCGGGCAAGCAGATGTCCATCGATTCCGATCTGAACGCCGGGCTCATCGACGAGGCCGAGGCCAAGCGGCGCCGCAAGCAACTGGCCGCCGAAGCCGAGTTCTACGGAGCCATGGACGGAGCGTCGCGCTTCACGCAGCGGGATGCCGTGGCCGCTATCCTCATCACCGCCATCAACATCGTGGCGGGCTTTCTGATCGGTGTCCTGCAGCACGGCATGGATTTCCAGAAGGCGCTCGAAACCTACACCGTCCTGACCATCGGGGACGGCCTGGTCACCGTGATTCCGGCGCTCATGATTTCCATCTCGGGCGGCCTCATCGTGACTCGAGCCAGCGCGGATGGCCGGCTGGGCGCGGAATTCCAGCGCCAGATTCTCTCCAACTCGCAGCCGCTGCTGCTGGCGGCCGGCGTCCTGATCGCTCTGGCCGCCTTGCCCGGCATGCCCAAGCTGCCCTTTCTGCTGATGGGTGGCGGAGTGGGAACCGTGGCCTGGAAGATGCGCCGCAAGGAGACCGCCCGGGCTGCCGCGGCGCCGGAGGCCGGCAAGCCGGCCGCCCCCAAGGAGAACGTGGAATCGCTGATGCGCGTCGAGCCGCTTTCCATCGAGGTCGGGCTGGGCCTGGTGGGGCTGGTGGAGGGGGCGCAGGAATCGCCGCTGCTGCGGCGCATCTCCACCATCCGGCGGCAGCTCGCGACCGATCTCGGCTACCTGTTGCCGCCCGTGCGGGTCACCGACAATCTCTCGCTGCGCAGCCGCGAATACGTCATTTCCCTGAAAGGCGTCGAGATCGCGCGCTACGACCTGCCGCAAGGCTGCGAGCTGGCCATCCCCATGGGCCACGCCCCCGCAGGAGGCGAAAGGGCCCTGGAGGGCCAGGCCACGCGCGAGCCCGCCTTCGGCATCAGCGCGCTGTGGATTCCCGCCGAACGGGCGGAGCGGGCGCGCGATGCCGGCTACACCGTGGTGGATGGCGTCAGCGTCCTCGGCACGCATCTCTCCGAGCTAATCCGCCGCCACGCCCACGAGCTGTTCTCGCGCCAGGATGCCAAGCGGCTGCTGGATCGCGTCAGCGTAGAGCACCCCAAGGTGGTGGAAGACCTGGTCCCCAAGCTCCTGCCGCTGGCCGCGGTGCAACGCGTGCTGCAAAACCTGCTGCGCGAGCGCGTGTCCATTCGCGACGCGGTGTCCATCCTCGAAGCGCTGGGAGAAGCGGCCACCGCCACGCGCAATCCGATTCTCCTGACCGAGTACGTGCGCCAGGCGATCCGCCGGACGGTCGTCAAGCCCTACCTCAACCGTTCCGGAGAGCTCCCGGCGTGGTTCCTCGCGCCGGCGATCGAGCAGTCCGTGGAATCGGCGGTGGAGCATGGGGAGCAGTCGAGCCATCTCACCCTGCCGCCGCAGGCCATCCGCGAGATCCTGAACCGGATTGCGGGCCGCGTCGCCACGCCGGAGACCCCGGTGGTGGCGATTACCTCCTCCGGGGCGCGCTATTTCCTGCGGCAGATCGGCGAGCCTACGCTGCCCAATCTGTTCTTCCTGGCGCACAACGAAGTGCCCCCCGGGCTGCGCGTGCAGTCGCTGGGCAACATTCAATAAAAAAGCTGTCAGCTTTCAGCGATCAGCCATCAGCTTTCAGCGATCAGCCATCAGCTTTCGCGCGCCGGCGATGAGCGCACCCGGTCACGGACTCGCTTGCCGGCTGCTGAAAGCCGACCGCTGAACGCCGTTCGCTTCCCACCCTACAGGAATTCGGCCCGACTGACGATAGATCCCTGGGAGACAGAATACGATCCCGCGTGTGAAGGATCGAGGCCCCATGCGATGAAGATCAAATCCTATTTTTCTCACACGGTGGAAGATGCCATGGCGATGGCCAGCCAGGAGCTGGGGGCCGACGCCATGTTGATGAACAGCCGCAAAGCGCCCCCCGAGGCCCGCCACCTGGGCGAGTACGAAGTAGTCTTCGCCACGGGTTCCCCCGGCGCCGCCGATGCTCTGCCGGAGGCTGCCGCAGCGGCCCTCTCCTCGCCGCCGCCGATGGGCGACCGGCTGTCCAAAGAGGTGGCGGAGCTCAAGAAGGAGCTGGAAGGCATGCGGCGGGCGATCACGCGGTCGGTGTTCGCGTCCGCGCCCTGGGCCGGGGCCCCTCCGGATCTTTCCGACGCCTGTGCCTTGCTCACGGCCAACGAAGTCGCGCCGGAACTGGCTCGAGAAATCGTGCAGGCGGCCGAGGCGCGCCTCGCGGGAGCTCGTCCCGCAGGCAAGCGTGCGCGGGCGCCGGCGGACGCGGCCGCGTTCCAACACGCCCTGGTGGAAGAGATGGAATCGCGGTTCGCGGTCCAGGCCGCACTGGGCAGGGGCGAGTCGCGCACCCGGATCACTGCCCTGGTCGGGCCGCCGGGAGCCGGTAAGACCACCACGCTGGTGAAGCTGGCGGTCAACTACGGGCTTGCCAGCCGGCGCCCCGTGCTCCTGCTTTCGATGGATACCTATCGCGTGGCGGCCGCCGAACAATTGCGCTCGTATGCGGCCATCCTGGGTGTCGGCTTTCAATTGCTGGAGACCGTCACGGCGCTCGCGCAGGCCATCGAGGAGAACCGCGGGAAAGAGTTGATCTTCATCGACACCCCAGGGGTCGCTGCGGGAGACATGGACAGCGCGGCCGGCCTGGCGCAGTTTCTTTCCGCGCGCGGCGATATCGACACGCAACTGGTCGTGTCGTCATCGATGAAATCTGCCGATCTATCCCATGTGGTCGATTCGTTTGAGGTCTTCGGGCCGCAGCGCCTGTTGTTTACCCGGCTCGATGAAACCGGTTCGTTCGGGCCGATTTTCAACGAAGCCAGCCGAACCGGTAAACCGTTGTCCTTCTTTACCACCGGACAACGCATCCCGGAAGACCTGCAGGCTGCCAGCCGGAATGGCCTGGTGGATCTGATCCTCAAGGGTCAGCGCGGCCAGGTGTTGAGCGCAGCGTAGGAAGGGCCGATGGAAGGGCTCATGGCGGAAGCATATGTACTCGTACGCGGTGTCCGAAATGATTAGCGACGACGAGCGGGAACGGCTCATCCTGGAGCACCTGCCGCAGGTGCGGCTGATTGCCCGGCGGATCCAGGAACGGCTGCCGGAGAACATCAGCCTGGAAGACCTGGTGTCGACCGGGGTCATCGGCCTGATCTCGGCCATCGATAACTTCGACCCGAGCCACAATGTCAAACTCAAAACCTATGCGGAATACAAGATCCGCGGGGCTATCCTGGACAGCCTGAGAGGGCTGGATTGGGCCCCCCGGCAAAAGCGCCGCAAGGCCAAACAGATCGAGGCGGCCATCGCCTCGGCGGAACAGAAACTGCAGCGGTCGCCGGTCGAGGAGGAGGTCGCCGCGGAGCTCCAAGTCTCCCTCGAAGAGTATCATCAGTGGCTGGTGGAGATCCGCGGGCTGAACATCGCCAGCCTGGAGTACGCCGGCGGCGACCAGGGAAAAGACCTGCTGCACTACATTCCCGATGAGCGCGAAAGTCTTCCGTCCACGATTCTGGAGAAATCCGAGCTGGAGAGGCTGCTGGCGGAGGGGATCGATGGCATTCCCGCCATCGAACGAACCGTCCTCAGCCTCTACTATCGCGAAGAGCTGACCTTGCGGGAGATCGCGCAGGTCGTCAACCTGCACGAGTCTCGCATCTCGCAGTTGAAGTCCCAGGCGATTCTCAGGCTGCGGAGCCACCTGTCCGAGCAATGGCCCGCTTCAAGAGGCATGTTAACGGCATGAGCACGGTCGAGCACCCAGGGCAATTCCGCTTGGACTCAGCGGAGAATGTGAAGCTGCTCCTCAACCAGTGGGGGGAGAGCCTGGAACAGGTTCTCGAATCCATGACCGATCAGCGGCCGGGAGTCCATTGGCAAGCCGTGAGCGGGCCTCTCTCCGAAGTGGCCGCAGCCACCGGGGCCGGCCCGGAGACTGAGATGCTGTGGTGGGAGCAGCCGTTCCAGTTGTCGCCGGAGATGGTGGTGTGGGTGGCGGCGCCGCGCGCGTCGTGGGAACATGCCGGAACCCTCACGCTCAAGGCGGCCGGTCTCGAAACCGTGGAGACCGGCGAAGCCAAGAATACCTGGTTCGAGATTCTCGGCCAGTCTCTGTCCGCGATGGCCCGATTCTCGGCCAGTCTCTGTCCGCGATGGCCCGTTCGATCGGCGCTCTCCTGGGGCGGGAGGTCACCTGCGAGGCCGGCGTGGAGCGCGCGCCCGAACCGGACGTGCGCGAATGGGCGTCCGTTTCGCTGCAATTTGCCGACACCCCGCTGGCTCCCCTGCTCCTCACCCTCAGCCCGAAACTGGCGGCTATGGCCGCCGCGCCACCGCCCACGGCCGAAGCCGAACGGCACCCGGA
>OMOG01000290.1:50924-52645 GCA_900290305.1 Candidatus Sulfopaludibacter sp. SbA4 | reverse complement strand
GGCTGGCGGAAGGGGCTGCCTCACCAGGGGCTGGCGGTTGGGGGTGGGGGCTTGGGGCCGGGGGTTGGCTGGGGGACGCGGCTGCCCCACCGGGCGGGATGGGGGCTGGATTTATCGCCATGTGCGCAGCTCCTTGAGATCTTTCAGCTCGGGCTGCGATTTTTCGCGGATTCGCTCCTCTTCATAAGGGCCGCAGACGGGCAGGTATTCGCAGCGCTTGCATCCGTCTTTGCGGGGTGCGGCCGGGAGGAAGCCGGTGCGGATGGCATCGTCGATCAGGTGCAGCGCTTTTTCGGCGCGCTGCCGCGTCCAGTCGTTGAGCGGCACGTCGATGGTGGCGTAGTTCTGCGCGATGGTGGAGTAGTAGAGGCGGCCGAAGGCGACGGGTTCGCCGAGGATCTTCTCCGCGGCCAAGCCGTAGAGCAACGGCTGCAGCACCTCGCCCTCTTCTCCGCGGCCAAGCCGTAGAGCAACGGCTGCAGCACCTCGCCCGCGCCTAGAAACTCGGGCTTCGGCTCCGGGATCTTTCCGGTCTTGTGATCCACTACGCGGATGGCGCCACTCCGATGGCGCTCTACCAGGTCGATGGAGCCTTCGAACTGGAAGCCGCCGCTGATTTCGACCGGCTCTTTGCGGCTGCGCGGATCGCGGCCGAGGGGGTCGTCGAGGCCGAAGCTCAGCTCGAAGAATTCGGGCGTCCAATCGGGTTCGAACAGCGCCTTCTGCTGCAGCCAGCCGCGCAGGTCGGCGCGGATGGTCTGGACTTCCGAGCGCCAGATCTGCGGGATGGCCGGGGCCAGGTCGGACTCGGCGCCCTCGGCCACTTCGTGCAACGCGGCGTCCAGGCGATCGAGGGCTTCCGGCAGATTCTGCGGTGTGATGGGGAGCGCGCCGCGGGCAGCGAGGTCGCGGAAGAGCTCGAACTGCACGGAGTGGTAGATAGCGCCGCGGGTCGCGGGGTCGAGCCGCTGGATGGCCTCGAGCCGATCCACGGGACGCAGGCCGTGAATGCCGCGGAGCGCGAAGCGGTAGGGGCAGCGCGCGTACTGCTGCAATACCGAGGGCGACCAGGCGCGCGCAGAGAGCAGATAGGGCGCCAACGCCTGGCTGCCGATCTCCTCGATGAAGAGGCCGTCGGCCGCCTTCCACGGTTTGTGCCAGCGGGTCCAACGCGCGCGGAGCGAATCCACCGCGCGGCCGGGGAGGCTTTTCAAATATTGCCCGGCGCCCTTGGTGAGCGGGGCGAGGGTGGCCAGGTCGAATTCGGCATCGTCGATGGCGTCGGCGGGATCGGGCGGAGCGGGCCAGCCGATGCGCGTGTGGGTGGCCAGCCGCGCGCGATCCTCGAACTCGCGCACGTCGAGATCGCGGCCGCCCGAGGCGCGGTGTGCGGCGAAGGCGTAGAACGAGGGCACGCGTTCGCGCCCGGTGAGCAGGTCGAGGCGCGAGAAGGAAAGCACGACCCGCTCGGATGCGCAGGCCACGGCGATGCGCAGCAGCTCGGTGTCTTCGGCGCGCAGCTCGATTCCCAGCGCCTCGCGCTGCGGCTTGAGCAGCAGGGGATCTTCCGCGGGCGGGCGCGGGAACAGACCTTCGTTCAACCCGGGGATGAAGACGTGGCGGAACGAAAGGCCGCGCGCCTCTTCGATGGAGCTTACCCACACCTTGCCGTAGCGGGAATCCTTGGGCTCCGCGCGCAGGGAATTGAGGCGGGGACCGAG
>OMOG01000290.1:0-50914 GCA_900290305.1 Candidatus Sulfopaludibacter sp. SbA4 | reverse complement strand
TCCCATGTAGCGCGGGGCTCTTCGTCGCGGGCTTCGCGATAGCGGCGGTGGAACTCTTCGCGCAGGCCGGCGAGGCGCTTCTCCCAGCGCGGCAGGCCGCCGATCACCGCGGCATCCACCAGCAGACGCTCCCACTGTGGCACAGGCATTCTTGCCTGTGAATCTTCCTCTTCCGGCATCTGGCCCAGCGACAGGTACTCGGCGAAACGCGAGGCGGAGAGGCCCTCTGCGGCGCAATGCAGCAGGGCGAGAAAACTGCGGCCGGCGACATCGGGGCGGACCGAACCGCGGGCGTAGTGCGCCGGGATGGACGCGCGCCGGAGACCCTCGGCCACGAGAGGCTGATAGCGCTCAGGGGAGCGCAGCAGAATCGCCATCTCGTCGAATGGCACGCCGTGGCCGGCGGCGGTGTAGATGTGGCGCGCGATCTCCACGCATTCGAGGGCCTCGCCCGAAGTGGAAAAGATCGCCACGGAGCCATCGTCTTCGCGCGGCGGCACGGGGTCGATGGAGAAGAGATAGCGCTGGAGCGATTCGAGCGACGATGCGGGCGCGCGCGGGCCGGGCGCGAGGTGCAGCGCGAGATTGGCGCGGGCGGTGCGCATCACGGCGCGGAGCAGGTCGCGCTCCAACTGCGTCCGCGGCACGACATCCAGCGTGACGACGGCCATCTCGCAAAGGTCGCGAGGGCCGGCGGCCACGGCTTCCCGCGCCAGGCGGACGCGATCGGCATGATCGGCGAAGGCGCGAGCGGCAAGTTCTCGCGAATACGCGTCGAGGAGGCGCGCGAGGTCGGGACCGGATTCTCCGAGATCGGAGAGGCGCGCGAGGTCGGCCGGGTTCAGGCGCAGCTCTTCGAACGTGTCAGTCAGTGCGCGGGGAAATCCGGGGAAGCCAGCGACGGGCGCGAGGTAAGTCAGTTCGTTTCGACTTAGTAAGTCGGCAGTAACTCGCGCGGCGAGCGCTTCGCGCACGAATCGTCCGACGGGCACAAGCTCGCGGCGGTTCATGCCGGGGGCGGCAAGCTCGGTGACGAAATCGCGGAAGCTTCGCGTGTGGACGCCGAGGAGGGTGCCGGTGCAGGCGGCGCGGGCGGCCTCTTCGGCGGCGAGGCGGACCGGGGCCAGGATGAGCACGGGGCCGGTGGGGGCGAACTCCTGGGCGAAGTCCGCGGCACGGGTGCGCAGGTCGGAATAGCGGTCCATGGGGCCGATGTCCCCCAGACTAGCACTGCCGGCGGGAGCCGGGGGAGGCGGGAGGCGCAAGTTTCCCGGGTGTGTCAGTTTATTTTCCACGGGGTTGTAACTCCTGCTGTTTCTGTTGGCTGCGGACGGAGTTCCAAATCGGGAGGCGCAAATCAGGGGTCATTTTTACAATTTGCGCCTCCCGAGGGTGACGCAGCTTCGGCTGGGTCGAAATATTATTCACAGCGCGGTAACCTCCTCTGTTTCTGTGGGTTGCGAGGAGGGGTCGAAACCGGGAGACGCATCTGGAGCGTTTTGTGGAAAAGATGCGTCTCCCGGATTCCGATGGCTGGTTCCGGTCGAGGCCGGCGACGGTCGTGTTGATCGGCTGCATCAGAGTTCCCACAAAAAGAGAAAACCGCTCCATCGGAGCGGTCGGTGCGGTTTCCCACTACGGGCAAGAAATCCCTTCCTGATTTCAATCTATCAGACAGATTCAGGCCAAAGGGTTCCGAGGTGCTCGGTGCGCCGGGTTAAATAGTTTTAGAATCAGCGAAAGCGCCTTGAAAAATAAAGTCAGTTCCGGCGTGATCGTGATTTTTGGGGGGCGCGGATTCGGGGGTGTTTTTGGGGCGGCGGGCAGATTAGCATACACCTTAGCGGATTTCAGAGGAGCGGGGAGCGCGCATCCGGCTGGTTTCGGCGGGGCTTGCATGGCGAAGCCAGTGCTGCCGCCTGCGTACCTCGGCAATCAGAAGCCCGATGCCGGGCGGTAGTAAGAGGGTTGGTCGAAATGGAAGCTGGTGGCGAAGGTTCTGCTCCTTACCAGGCCACCCGGCCGGGATGTCGGCACGCGGGGCCCAAACTTTAACGCAAGGGCCGCTCGGCAGTTACAGATAGCCAGAGATAGAGGTAGTATTATTGAAGATCAGGAGATCTTGAAACATGGGTTGGCGTAAATACACGTGGTTTGCAGCCGCTCTCAACCTCTTTGTTGCGCTGCTCACGACGTCAAGCGCTGCGATGGGGCAACTGGCGCCGACAGGCCCATCGCCTGACTCGCCTCAGCGATCGATCGCAGAGGCCGTCAAAGCCGCGTATCGACGCGATTTCGGACTGACGATTGCGTTTCCGGCTGTCTACGACAATCCGAACCCAGTCGACTGTAAAGGGAATCAACATCCGCCTCTCACGACTACTGCATATGTGACTACAGATGCGATTACGACGTTGTTCACGATCTACATGTCGCACGATGGGAGCGTTGTGCGGGAAACCAGCTTACGGGTTCCTCTCGTACCCGCCGGGAAGATTCGAGTGCTCGCTGTCCTGGTCCGGTACCCGGAAACGCTCTCGGCAGACGCGCTGGCGAAATGGGAAGATGCCCAAAAACAGATCAACGAGGATCACGCAGTGTTTGCCAGAAGCCGAGGCTACAAGGCCCCGATTGTGGTGTTCGACAATACCAGCATCACGGTCGACCGTGGTCAGATTCGCAACCCGCACGATCCCGCCTCGGTTCGTGCAGCGGCCGAAGATCGCGGCGTGCCTGTGGCCGACTACAACATCGTGATGGCGATCGACATCAATCCCGATGAGGCCGCAGGCGGCTGGTCTGATCCTCTGCAACAATGGATATATGTAGGAAATTTTGGCCCGTGGAAAGCCCCGCTCGATGCAAAGCAGTGGACATCAATTGCCAGGACCGCATACCATCATGAAATGGCTCACCAGTGGGGTTGGCCCAGCACCCATGATTGGGCGGTAAGCTGCGGCGGCGGCACGCCGGAGTACAGGCCGTTCATCGCGCCGCCGGTACTGTTTGGCTGGGAGGACCTCCAGGGCGATCATGTGCCCGAGATACTGAGCGAGACTCCATACGGTTTCCACCGTTGAAGGCACACGCTTTCCCAGGCCGGCAATGCGCATGTTGGCATCACTCGGTCTTATCACAAGCGACGCGAATCAAACCGGCGGCGGATCACAGTACGCTTAGTTTATCCGCGTTCATCTGCGTTCATCCGCGGCCAATATGGGTTTGGACTTTCGCGTTGGGCCCGGGAAAAGGTCATTTTGGCCGCGGATGAACGCAGATGAACGCGGATAAGCAATATTACCCTGAGGTTTTCCGGGCGAATTCGGCGGCCTGTGTTTGAGCCCGATGCCGGGTTGCGGGATGATCGAGTCACTGGAATGCGCCAGGATTGTTTCATTCGTTTACGCCCGGGGAAGGTAACGGTTGAGAAAGAGGTAATTGATGGGCAGGCCGGAGTAGGCGATCCGGTCTTCGGAGAGATCGCCGAGGCTGTGCGCGGAACTGCTAACCCGCACTAAAAGGCAAAACGTCGATTCGAAAAAGGAGACGAGATATATAGAAACCATAGAAACCGGGTCCGCTCCGGAGTGGTGGTCATCACCGGCCAAAGATCGACATACCCGCCCCGAAGCGCGGCTTCGGAGCTTTCCGGGCGGTAGACCCATTGGATATGAATCCCGCGGCGTCGCGCCGCTTCGCGCACCAACTCCACGGCAAACCCGGTGGGCTCTCCCTGGTCTCCGCGAAATTGCTCGGGCGGAGCGATCTCCCAACCGATCCTGTAAAGCTGCCTGTCCGGCGAGTTCTGCCTTACCGCGAGCCAAATCCAAAGCCCCACCACAGGGAAAGCCAGAAATCCGATTACCACGCGCGCTGTCAGTTTTGGGCGCTTTACACCGAACCGGAATCCCATTTGTCCGGCCATGCGCTGAGCCGCTTTCTCCGGGGTCATCTACCAGAACGGAAATGCCACTTGCCGGCCATGGTCTGATTGTAAGTGACCGGCAGGGGAAACGCCAACGGGGCGAACTCGTTGAAGAGCGGAGGCAGACCGGCTACAGTACTCCCAGCGAATACGTCCGCGAGTCGATTCGGAAGGACCCGAAGCGGCGGGCGAAGGAAGGGCTCGATGCATTGCTTGAAACCGACGCGATGGCCCGGCTCAAGGCCCGGAAGAAGCCGGCCAAGTGACCGCTGCTAGACGCAGCGACGTTATTGTTTGCGCGAACACCGCTTGCTTACGCGCGCGGCTCCGAGCAGAGCTGGGCCCAGGGGGCACCCCGTCAGGAGCGGACGCGCAATTACTTGTGACGCTCTGTTTAGTTCGCGGACGGCTTTTCCACGCGATCGATGACGAGGACTTCGACGGGACCTTTGGCGGATTCGAGTTTCAGTCCGAGTTCCTGTAAGGCGGTGAAGACGGACGGGCCGGTGGGATCGTCCGATATGCCAGGACTCGCGGGGCCGGCCGGAGAGTCAATGGTCCACTTCAGATATACATCGAATGTTCCGGTCAACCCGGTCCTGTCCAGGATCTTTCGGTGAAGCTCCGATCGGGACAGGTTGGCGGCCAACACCGCCATGCTCACTCCGGCGCCTTCCAGGGTCCGGTTCAGTCCGTCGGATCCCATTCGGGGATAGCCACAGAAAATGGGTCGAGACGCTCCCGCCGTAGGGGGCGGCGGTGGCGAATCCACGGAATAGGGAGTGCAATCGCCTTGCCGGGTGAGCTGCAATTTGACACCGCCCTTTACGACGGTCAGCTCATATACCGGGAGCTGCCTGGTCTCGCGATGGAGCGTCAATTGGAACCGGTCGGCAAGAAGCGCCTGAAGCATCGGACCCTCCATCTGCTTCACAGATGCGTTGCCCTCCGCTTTGGCCTGGATGTCGTAGTGGTCGGAACCGATCCAGGGCGGATCTCCCGAGATTTGAAAGTCCTTGACACCGTGGGCAAATTGGATGAGAAGCCGCAGGGAAAAATTGTCCATTAGCAGCCTGCCGGGAAGGGCTTGCACATGGGCCCCGCTGCCGCCACCAGGATTGAGTTTGACGGATGCAACTTCGAATGTGGAGTGCGGCGCCGGCGATTGCGTCTGGGCGAGGGCGACGGCTGCCGAGGCTACCAGTACGAGCGCCAGTTTCGGTTGCATACTAGATAATTAGTACTAAATGCCCGGCATGTCAAGCAGGTGCGTTGGCCCGGGTGCGCGACACGAAGGTGGAGAATCGGCGGAGCATCAGCAAAACGGCAAGAGTCTGAGCGTACAGCATACGCCAAAACGTCTGGCTTCCGGATTGTTTTATCCGTGTTCATCCGTGTCCATCCGTGGCCAATGCTTTTTTCAGTCGGCATCAAACGCAAAACCTTCCTGGCCACGGATGAACACGGATGAACACGGATGAACACAGATAAGAATACTCACGTGTTGTGAACCAGTGGAAGGGCCAGCCACGCGGCGCGATCTCCACTACTATGCCGCGCACCCCGTTCGCCCCGGCGCGCGCGATGCGCGCTTACAGCGACCGCGGTGGGGCAGCCGCCTCCCGCCCTGCCGGTTCAGCGATCTCCGCGGTGACTCAGGTCACAGCTTGGAAATCCACGATGGCATAGGCTGGGGATGAAGGTCGATGGAAATGGCCATCCTCGCCGAAGCACCCGCCGCCCGTCCCCGAAAAAAGCTCTTGAAGCGCGCCGGTCCCGACCGCTCGCAGGCGCTGCGGCGCGCCTTCCAACTGGCGTTTCTCGCGCTCAATGTGTGGATCGGGGTGGAGTTCTACCTCTTTGTGCGCTACTACGAAACGGGCGGCCGGTCGGTGTGGGCGGGGAGGCCGCCGGGCGTGGAAGGCTGGCTGCCCATTGCCTCGCTGATGAACCTGAAGGTGCTGATCTCGACCGGCCAGATGCCGCGCCTGCATCCGGCGGGGATGTTCCTGCTGATCGCTTTTCTCACGATGTCCTGGGTGTTCCGCAAAAGCTTTTGCAGTTGGCTGTGCCCGGTGGGGACGGTGTCGGAGTATCTCTGGCGGCTGGGACAGCGGACCTTCGGGCGCGCGTTCCGGCTTCCCCGGCGTGTGGATATCGGGCTGCGCAGCCTGAAGTACGCGCTGCTGGGGCTATTCGGATACGCGGTCGGCTCGATGTCGGTGGCGGCCATCCGCGCGTTTCTGGAAGGGCCGTACGGCATGGTGGACGACGTCAAGATGCTGAATTTTTTCCGCTTGCTGGGGGTGGCGGGAGGGATCGTAGTGGCGCTGCTGGTGCTGGCGTCGGTCTTCGTGCAGAATGTCTGGTGCCGCTATCTGTGCCCCTACGGCGCGCTGATGGGCCTCGCGGCGCTGGCGAGCCCGCTGCGCATCCGGCGCGAGACCTCGCTGTGCATCGACTGCGGGAAATGCGCCCAGGCGTGTCCCTCGGGGCTGCCGGTGGACCGGCTGATCGCCATTCAATCGGCCGAGTGCACGGGGTGCCTGATGTGCGTGGCGGAGTGTCCGGCGGCGGGCGCGCTGCTGATGGCGGCGCCGCGCAAGAGGCGGGTTCCGGCGTGGGCGATGGCGGCGGGGATCGCGGTGCTGTTTCTGGGGATCTGCGGATTCGCCCAGTGGACCGGCCACTGGCGGACGGACCTTCCGGGCCGGTTGTACTTCGAGTTGATTCCGCACGCCAACGAGTTCACGCATCCGTAGGCGGGGGACCGCTGGCAGAAAAGCGGCAAGAGAATTGAGCCACGGATGAACACGGATAAACGAAGCAATGGATTCAATCGGCGTTGACACCTTCTGACGCGCGCGGCTCCGATCAACGTGCGGGCTGATTCATGAAAGCGGCGACATCCTTGGCCGCCTTGGTTTCCACGCCGGGCTTTTCGAGAAAGCCGAGGTCGCGGAACCAGTCGATGAAGCGGAACTGCCAGGTGCCGTACGGTGTGTGGTTGCGGTCCGTGAGGCCGCCGCTCATGCGGCTGCCATCGGGCAAGGCGTCGCCGGGGTGGCGGCCATTGCCGTAGATGTGCATCTCGATGTTCGGCACGNNGGCGAGGGGCCGGGATAGACGATGCCGGCGAAGTCGGGCCGCGAAGTGATTCCCGCCAGGGGATCGGCGGGGTCGGAATTCTTTTTGTCGAAGTCCGGAAACAGGACCGCCGCCGGAGCGGCCAGTTCCGCGCCCGCCGAGAAGCCCATGATGCCGATCTTGTCAGGATCGATATTCCATTCCTTGGCGTGAGCGCGCACCAGGCGGATGGCTTGCAGGGCGTCGTTGACCTCGTCGGTCTGCGGGTTGTAGCCATCGCGGCGCAGGCGGTTCCGCAGGATGACGGTCGAGACGCCGAAGTTATAGAAGAAGGGAACGAAATCGGCGGCCTCCGAGCCGACGTTGAGGGTATTGTGCCCGCCGCCCGCCGCCAGGATCACGGCCGCGCCGGTATTGAGGCCGCGATCGACGGTGTGCACTTCGATGGAGGGGTTGTGGATGTTGACGATGCTGCCAATGCGCCCCGGCACGGCCTGGCTCATGTTGTATTGCTCGGGCTCGCGGATGCGGTCCATTTTGAGGAAAGGCGAGCCGGGCGGATAGAGAGCGACCACCACGCCGCCGGGCAAAATGGGCTGCGGTGCATACGGAGCGTCGGTCGCCGGGCCGGGCTTCGGCACCGCGAGAGGGGAGGGAAGCGGCGGAAGTGGGGCGTGGGGGGTGTTTTGTGCTACGGCCAGTGCAGTCCACAGCAGCGGCGCGAGTGCCGTCCCGATTCTGTTTTCTCTCATGTGAGTGCCTGCCAAGACTATATCACCGGCAGTGTGACGGGAAGGTCGGCCTTCGCCACGATGGTCCTCGCCAGGGCTTCAAACGCCTTGCGGACCTCTTCCGCGGACTGCAGGTAAGCGCCGAGGGCGCCATCCGCGGGCTTCAGGTGGAACATGGGTTTGCCCGCTTCGTGGGCCATGTCTTCGAGACCAGGATAGGACTTGAGCACACCCAAGTTGAAAGGGTCGTCTTGTATGGGGATCGTGCTGCCGGCGGCTTCTGACAAGACGCAGGTGCGATATTCGCCAGGAATCTGGCCGGCCCAATTCGCATTTCCGTTTACCGGGCGATCGAACCGGACGGAACGGAGCAACACGACATAGCCCAGTGGCCGCATCCGCCCCGCGGGCAACCCGACGTCCCCTTTCCGCCATCGTGCGAGAGCCGGCCCGAGATTGCGGAGGCCTTCGAGCGAAGAGAGATCCGATCCCACGGGAACCACAACGCGATCCGCGCAAGCCAGGCCCGCACGATTGATCGCACTCAGGTTCGGTCCCAAATCCAGCAGCACTAACTGCGACTCAGTGAGACTCGCCACGTGTTGCGTCTCACGCCAGACAGCGGAGTGAACCGCCCGCGCGGGCTCACGCCACTCCAGGGCAAGTTTCTCTTCGAAATACGATAACCTCAAATCGGCAGGCAGTAAGCATAGGCGCTCATCGACTACAACCGGCCTTGAGTGGAGGGGTTGCTGTACCCAATCGTAGAGGGTCAAATCGATCAACTCCCCCAAGTCCGGCCCGAGAAATTCGGCAGTGAGATCGGCCTGGGGGTCTAAGTCGACGGCCAGAATCTTGACTCGGAGATCGTTGAACATCCACGCCAGGTGATAGACCAGTGACGTCGTTCCCACACCGCCCTTACTATTGAAGAAGGCAATCACCGGCACGCTCATGGCCGTCTCCTGAGGACAGCCACCACGGTGGAGTCTTCGACCCGGAACTCGGGCGGCGGGTTCCCGTTTTTCTCCAGCTCCTTGCGGGCAAGCGCGATGCCCACGCCGAACTTCTGCACGTAGCCCAGATTGCGCATCGCTTCCGCCAGGTACGGATTGCGGTAGTCCGTGGCGTCGGGCTCGCCGAAGTTGGTCTTATTGACTTGCCCGTACGGTCCGCCGGGGCTGTGGATCTCGATCCGGCCGGAAAACCAATTGATACGCACGGGAGCGTTGGTGCCTTCGCAGGTGCGATGCAGGATGGCATTGCGGGCCAATTGCTGCAAAGCCACCAGCGGGTAATCGGGGCGCGCGATGTCGATGGGGCCGGAAGTGAAATCGCGCGCGGTCTCGATGTGCGCGATCAGCTTTTCCTCGAGTGTCCGTACCAACTCCGGCAGCGGGCCGGCAATCCTGGCAGCCTCCTGGGTCGGGTCGGTCAACACGGTTCCATCCAACCGCCGGAACTGCACATACGCACCGGGAAGGAAGGCGCATGGATCGCGTCCCAGGACGAGAACGCCGAGGACTGTCGGCACCGCGTTGCCGGTCATGCGCAAAGAGGCCAACTGCTGCTCCTCGGACCGCTGATTTTCCGCGATGATTTCCGGCGCGACGCTGGCCGGGAGATAGGTTCGGCGGAACAGGTCCATGTCGAGGTCGGCGATCGTGGCCCCGAAAACAGGGCGAATATCGAAGGCGACATCCTTAAAGCGCCTTTTCTCCGTCAGGCGGCGTTCCTCCTCGGGAGTGGCAATCGCCCGGCTCGGGCCGACGCGAATCCACGTGCGGCCGCGCACGCGGACGGGCGGAGCGTCAGCGGGCTCCACCAGGACCACCGCCATGTCACACTGATGGAGAGTCCGCTTCTGAACCACGATGGAAGGAAAAGGCAGGACGCCGGATCGCATATCCGCGAGGGTGAGTAACAACTCGTCGGTGATATTCAAGCCGGCGCAGGACCCATCGTCTTTTGCGCCGATGAAAATCACGCCGGGCGCCCGATGGTTGGGCAGATCGTTGGCGAATGCGCAGATGGCCTCACGGATCTTCTCGCGATCGGCTAGAGACTCCTTCCGCTCGACTCGATCCGATGCCACATCCGCGAGCAGGCGCTCCAATTCGGCATCGGTCATCTGCTATGCAGTCTAGCGTACCGCGACAGATAGCCGGGCAGGCCCCGCACCGCGCCCCGCATTTCGATGTCGAATTCGGCCATCCGGGCGCTCAGGTGTTTGTAGCCCCATGACGCCGCAATCGCCACGGCCAGTCCGAGCGCGGCCGGCATGATCGACTCCGACAACAGCTCCGCGATGGCCGCCATGCACGTCCACTGGTCCGCGCCGCAAGCCGGAAACGAACCGTAGATCCCCCACACCGTGCCGATCATCCCCGCGAACGGACCCGTGGACGCCACCGTAGCGAGACCGCACAAGCCGCGTGCCATCTGGCGGTGGGCTCCCGCCGCCGACCGGGACCACCTAACCAATCGATACTATGATCGTCTACAATTGCAGATAATCTAAGCGTATGCCCAAGCCAACCGATCTCGTCCAGGGAACCCTCGATCTGCTCATTCTCAAGACCATTTCGCTCGAACCTAAACACGGCTGGGCGGTCGCCAAACGCATTCAGCAAATGTCGGGGGAAACCCTCCAGATCCAACAGGGTTCGCTATACCCGGCCCTGCACCGGCTGGAACAGCAGGGCTGGATCGAGTCCGAATGGCGGCCAACCGAGACCGGCCGAATGGCGAAGTTCTACAAACTCACGCGCTCCGGGGGCAGCCAAATGAAGAGGGAATTGGAATCCTGGGCTCGCCTCTCCGCCGCCATAAACCTCGTGGTCCAGGAGGTTTGAGGTGCGCGCCTTCCGCAAAATGCGTCTCCGCCTCCGCTCGCTCCTCCGCCGCCCCAGCGTGGAACGCGAGCTGGAGGCCGAGCTGCGCTTTCATCTGGACCAGCAGATCGAGGAGAATCTCGCCTCCGGCATGACGCCCGGCCAAGCCCGCAGGGCGGCGCTCGGCACCATCGGAGGCCTGACCCAGTTCGAGGAGGAGTGCCGCGATATGCGCCGTGTAAAAATCATCGAGAATCTGTTGCAAGACCTGCATTTCGGCCTTCGTACTTTGCGGCGGACTCCGGCTTTCGCCGCCGTCACCGTCTTTACCTTGGCCCTGGGGATCGGCGCCAATACCGCCATCTTCTCGGTGGTCCGCGCCGCCTTGCTGCGCCCCCTGCCGTACGCCCAGCCGGACCACCTCATCACCCTCGGCGAAGTCCGCGGCCAGGAAGCTCTGTCCGGCCAGCTCACCGCGTCAACTTGGAACGTCTCCTACCCTAACTTCCTGGACTGGCGGACGCAGTCGAAGACCTTCGCGTCGCTCGCCGGCTTCACTGGAGACGGTTTCACCCTGCGCGGCGCCGGTGAGCCCGAGACCGTTCTGGCGGTGCAGGCGACCACCAATTTCCTCTCGACTCTCGGCGTCAAACCGTTCCTTGGACGCGGCTTCCACGCCGGTGAGGATCTGGCTGAGGGGCCGTATGTCGCACTCCTCACCCACAGCTACTGGAAAAGCCGTTTCGGCGGCGACCCCCAGGCCGTCGGCCGCTCCATCCAGCTCGACTCCAACAGTGTCACGATTATCGGGGTGCTTCCCGCGGGGTTTGAGTTTGCGCCGGGCGGGAGCGCTCCGCTCTGGGTGCCGCTGCATCTCGGCCCGGCCATGGCGACGCGGCGCAACCTTCGCTGGCTGAGCGTCATCGGCCGTCTGGCTCCCGGCGCCACTCCGGCGCAGGCCAGAACCGAAATGGATCTCATCACCGCGAGCCTGGTCGCCGCTTACCCCAAAGAGAACGGCGCCCTTCGCTTGGTGGCGGCCCCGTTGCGCGATCGCATCGTCGGCCGCGTCCGGCCCCTGCTCCTGGTGGTGTTCGGCGCTGTCGGATGCGTGCTCCTCATCGCCTGTGCCAATGTCGCCAATCTGACGATGGCCCGCGCGGCGCGCCGCAGGAGGGAGTTCGCCCTGCGCGCCGCCCTCGGCGCCGGCCGCGGCCGGTTGGTTTCCCAGTTCCTTGCCGAGAGCCTGATGCTGGCGTCTGCCGGAGGGGCGCTCGGCCTGTTCGTCGCGCGCGCGGGAACCGCCCTCCTGATCGCCGCCATTCCCCAGAACCAGCTTGATGCGATGCCGTTCCTGCGCGATGCCAGGGCCGATCCCGTGGTGCTGGCGTTCCTGTTCGGTACCACCATCCTCACGGGAATCGCCTTCGGCCTCGCACCGGCGCTCGAAGTCTCCAACCGCAACCTGGGTGCTCCTCTCAAGCAGGAAAGCCGAACGTCCGCCGGTGGAGCAGGCACCCGGCTCCGCCAGGCGGTCGTCATCTCGGAGATCGCCTTCTCCCTGGTGCTCCTGATCGGCGCCGGCCTGATGGTGAAGAGCCTCGCCGCACTGCTCGACCGCAATCCCGGCTTCGATACGCGACGGCTTCTCACCTTCTCAGTCTTTCTTCCGCCTTCCTCTTACCCCGAGAATCCGGACGCCATCCGCTTCGACCGGGATTTCATGGAACGCGTCCGCGCCTTGCCCGGCGTGGCCGGAATCGCTTCCACCAGCGTCGTTCCGCTCACCGGCGGCGGCAACACGATACGCTTCCTCGTCGAGGGCCAGCCGACCTCCATCGGCCAGGAGGGCGAATGCTTTATCCGCGACGTCTCTTCCGGCTATTTCTCCACCCTGGGCATTCCGCTGGTGGCGGGCCGCCTCTTTAACGATACCGACGATACTGCGTCCGGCCCAAAACGCGTCCTCGTGAACCAGTCGTGGGTGAACCGGCATCTGCATGGCGAGAATCCGCTGGGCAGGCGGATTCGCTTCACGAACTCGCCCACGCAGCCCTTCCGCGAAATCGTCGGCGTCGTCGGCAACATCGCCGAAACCGGCCTGGACGGTCCAGAAGACCCGATGCTCTTCACTCCGTACCTGCAAGCCCCGAGTTCGTTTATCACCTACATAGCGCGCACCGCCGGCGATCCGGCCGGCGCGATCGGCGCGGTCCGCGGCGCGTTGCGCAGTACGGATCAGCAACTGATTTTGATCCTTCCGGCGACAATGGACCAGATCATCGCGCAGTCGCCCTCGGTATTTCTGCGCCGCTACCCGTCCTTTTTGCTCGGCAGCTTCGCCGGGCTGGCGCTGATCCTCTCCATGGTCGGGCTGTATGGCCTGATCTCGTATTCGGTTTCGCAGCGTACGCGTGAGGTGGGCATTCGCGTCGCTCTGGGCGCGCAAGGGCGCGACGTGCTGCGCCTCGTCGTGGGAGAAGGAACGCGCCTGGCTCTGATCGGCGTAGGTCTTGGCCTCTTCGCCGCTGTGGGTCTGACGCGCTTGATGCGCAGCCTGTTATTCGGCGTCAGCACAGTTGACCCCCCGACCTTCGTCACCGTCGCCGTGCTCGTGACATTGGTGGCGATTGGCGCATGTTACATTCCTGCCAACCGCGCCAGCCGCATGAGTCCCATCGTTGCTTTGCGTTACGAGTGAAGCAACGCGTTCCGGATTGTTGCCCCGCATTGCGGGTGGCCGCTCTCGGAATCTACGTCCGATTACAAGGGATCGCCGGGGCTGTCCCGCCGGAACCTTACAGGACTGACGCAGCTACCCGCGAGCAGTAAGATCATTGTTGAAATCATGCCGCTTGCAGGCTTGGACCGATAAACCTGCCGCGGCGGCAAGTTTATGGGTCCAGTCACAATTGCCTCGCGGATCTTCTCGCGATCGGCCAGAGACTCCTTCCGTTCGACCCGGTCCGATTCTACGTCCGCGAGCAGGCGCTCCAGTTCGGCATCGGTCATCTGCATGCGGTCTAGCGTACCGCGGCGGCACGGGATGGTTGCGATCCGAATCGGAGGCAGCTCTACTCGTACCGCAGCGCCGTGACGGGGTTGATGCGGGTCGCGCGCCGCGCCGGCAGATAGCCCGACAACGCCGCCATGGCGGCGATTCCCGCGGTGGCCAGGACGATGGTCGCCGGATCGTTGGGAGCGATCCCGAAGAGCTGGCTGGCAAGCAGGCGGCTCACCGCCAGGGCCGCGGGAAGGCCGATGAGAATTCCGATGCCGGCCAACAGCAGCACCTCGCGCATCACCAGCCAGATGACATTTCCAGTGAGGGCGCCGAGAGCCACACGGATGCCGATCTCGCGCGTGCGGCGAGTCACCAGGAAAGCCATCACTCCATAGAGTCCGATGGCGGCCAACACGGTGGCGAGCACGCCGAAGGCCGTGGAGAGCACCGCCGCGAGCTTGTCCACGGAGAGCGAATCGTCGCGCTGCCGCTCTTCGGTCTTCATGAGATAGACCGGCAGGTTGGCGTCGAGCTTGCGGACGGTGGCGCGAAATACGGGGAACATCTGCGCCGGGCCCGCAGTGGTGCGGGCGAAGGCCGTCATCGCCGTGGCAAAATCGTTCTGGAGGTAAGGAAAATAGACCTGGCGGGGGATCTCCTGCCGCATGGTCTCATAGCGCGTATCGCCCACCACGGCGACGATTTCCAGATCGGTCTTGGTGCCGGGGTCGGTGCCCTTGCCGATATGCCGCCCGAGGGCGTCGCGGGTACCGAAGTAGTAGCGCGCGAACTTCTCGTTGACGATGACCACTTTGGCCGCGGCGGCCGCATCCCGCTCGGTGAAATCCCGGCCGGCGTGGACGGGAATTCCGAGCGTCGCGAAGAATCCTGGCGAGACGTAATTCACGTGAGAGTTGGCATCCTCGCCGGGCTGGGCGATGTGGCCGTCTACGGTGAAGTCTTCATCCCAGTCGTTGTAGCTCAGCGGCGCCACCACCGACACGGCGGCCGAGCGGACGCCGGGCAACGCGCCCAGCTCCTGCGTCAGTTGTTGGTAGAAGAGCTTGGCGCGGTCCGGCTTGTAGCCGTTGAGCATGGGGTTGACGTTAAAGGAAAGCAGGCCGGAGACTTCGAAACCGGGGTTGAGGTCCTTGAGGTTGGCGAGCGAGCGCGCGAACAACCCGGCGCCGATGAGCAGCAGCAGCGAGAGGCTGACCTGAGCGGTGACCAGCACCTTGCGCCAACCGGCGCCCCCGCCGGCCAGCGAGCCGGCCTGGTCCTTCAACGTGGGGGCAATGTTGGGCCGGGTGGCCTGCAACGCCGGCGCCAGGCCGAAGAACAGCGCGGTGAATCCGCAAACCGCGAGGTTGAAGCCCAGCACCCGCAGATTGGGATCGGTAATGAAGCGGAGGGGCGGGTCCATTTGCGGCATGATGTCCGTCAGCAGCCGCATCGCCCAGGGCTCGATGAGGAGGCCCACCATGCCACCGGCGAACGAGAGGATGACGCTTTCCAGCAGGAGTTGGCGGACGATCCGCGCGCGGCCGGCGCCCAATGCGAGGCGCACGGCAACCTCCTTCTGGCGCGCCGTGGAGCGGGCGATCATGAGGTTGGCGACGTTGGCGCAGGCGATCAGCAGCACCAGGCCGACCATGGCCATCAGGGCCCATAGCGGCGCCTTCAGGAACTGCTCGGCGACGTTGTCGCCACCGCCCCCGGGCATCACGTCCAGGGTCATTTTGAGGAATTGCTCGCGCGCGTAGGCGGAAGCGTGGGCAAACTCCTTCTGCTGGACCTCCATGGCGAGCACGTTGTGGAAGATGGGCTGGAGCGAGGCTTTGGCCTGAGCCGGAGCGACTCCCGGCTTGAGGCGGGCGAAGACCTGCACCCAGCGGAAACGCCGGTCCTCCAGCGAGCGGCCCTCGATTTGCGGGGCCATCACCACCGGGATGAACATCTGCGCGGGAAACAGCCGCTCGGTTCCGAAGAAGCCCTGGGCGGAGACACCGACGACGGAAAGTTTACGGTCGTTAACCAGGATCTCCCGCCCGACGATGGAGGGGTCGCCGCCGAATCGGGTCTTCCAGTGGTCGTAGGACAGCACGGCGAGCGGCGCGCCGTTGACCGTGCGGTCTTCCTCGGCCGTGAACAGGCGGCCCAGAGCCGCCTCGACGCCGAGCACGCGGAAGTACGTTCCCGAGACCAATTCCGCGGTGGCCCGCTCGTTGTTTCCGTTGTGGCTCACGCTGACGGTCGTCAGATCCCGCGAGAGCATGCCGCTGAAGACCTGGTTCCGGTCACGTAGGTCTTGATACATGGGGTAGGAAAGCGCATGCAGGCCGGTGTTGGAACCGTAGTGGGCGCCCACCTCCAGGAGCTGCACCAATCGCTCGGGACCCGGCACGGGAAGCTGCCCGAGCAGGACGTGATCGAGCATGGTAAACACGGCCGTGTTGGCGCCGATTCCGAGGGCCAGCGAGAGGACCGCGACGGAGGCGAAGACGGGGGACTTCGCCAGGGATCGGACGGCGTAGCGCAGTTCACCGGAGATGTCCATACAGTTTGAGCGAGCTCCTTCTGGCTTGGATATACGCCAGAAGCGCGGGAATGTTCCCGGAGAAAAAAGGGGACGGGCTCGGATGGGGTGCTTAACCGTTTTGGGGATTTCGCAGCGCATTCTCGAAGAACCGCTCCCTCGCTCGCCAAGGGCGAGTAACGGTCGCGGCTCCGTTGCAAATGCTGCGTGCTTTCAGAGCCGGGCCCAGAGGGCACCCCGTGAGGGAGCGGTTCGCGAGGCCCAGGTTCCCCACATCTGGTAAGCACTCGCTCGGATGCCGCGCCGCCGGGCCGGCGCCAGGTTTGGTAACCTGCCCTCAGGAGAACCATGCGCAAGGCGGTGATCATCGGAATGGGCGCCTTCCTCATTTTGTGCGCGCTGGGCTTGTGGGTGGCGAACTCGATGGGCCTGCTTCCCGGCTACGCGCAGTTGCGCGCCTATACGGATGACGCCTCCGGGCTCACGGACGGCACCAAGGTGCGGGTCGACGGCATCCCCATCGGCTATCTGGATCACCAGCGGCTGACGGGCTCCCGCGATCCTCTGCGGAGAGTCGAGTTCGACATGAAAGTGAAGACCAGCTACCTGTCTAAGATTCCGGTGGATTCGGTGGTGGGGGTGACCGCCGATAACCTGATGGGCGACCACTCCATCGCCATCACGCGCGGAAACAGCACGCAGCACGTCGAGCCGGGGGCCGAGCTGCGGTCCATCAAGGCGGTGGATCCCAATCGGGTGATGGCGCAGATCGCCAACGAGCTGCAAGCGCTGCAGACCGTTTCGGACCGCGTCAACAGCCTGCTGGCCGGCGTGGATGCCGGGCGCGGGAGCATCGGGAAGCTGACCAAGGATTGGGAGTCGCAATACGGCGGGCTGCCCGACGAGGTACGGAAGCTCATGGCGGATTATCGCAATGCGCACGGTACCCTCGACAAGGTCTTCGTCGATAACGACGAGTTGTCGAACCAGGTCGAGACCACGCGCAAGCGGATCGACGACATTCTGGGAGGGTTCCAGGCCGGACAGGGGACGGCGGGGAAGATTCAGGGGCTGCGCCAGGATCTGGACCAGACGATGCGGGAGATCGACGGGTTGAAGGCGGCGGTCCAGGCGCGATCGGGTAATCTCGGAGACCTTCAGCAGCGCATGGATGATTTGGTGGCCAGGTTCGACGGCATTGCCGGCAAGATCGAAGCGGGCCAGGGCACGATTGGCCAACTCCTGGTGAATCCCCAGCTTTCCGAGGCGCTGGCCGGCACCACCGGTGAGTTCCAGGCGTTCATGAAAGACCTGCAGGCGAACCCCAAGAAGTTTTTGACCCTGCGGCTGGGCTTGTTTTGAAGGCAGCTTTCAGCGATCGGCTTTCAGCGGTCAGCTCTGGCACCGTGACCTCCGGCGGCTCCCATCGGAGCCACGACCGCAAGAAGCCGTGAATCAATTCGCCTGCGCCGCGCCCGGTAACGCCAGCGGTCATGCTGTCGGCCCGTTGCATCGGAGCCACGACCGTAAGGGAGTGGTCTGGTCTCGTCAACCCGGTCATTGTCTCACTTGACGGCTGACAGCCCGTGCAGCCATTCGCCGGACCGGGAATAGTGGTGCAGCAAGCCGTAGACGATCGGACATTCCTGCTGCTTCTTGCGCAGCCCGGACTCCAAGGCCTCGCTCAGATCCACGTCGTCCGCATGCCCTTCGGCGACCATAAGGACGGCCTTGCGCTGATTCGCCGACTCCAACTCCGGGGGGCCCTTGTACTGCCCGGCGTTCACGCGGAAGACGCGGGTCGATTGGGGATCCTGTATGGCGCTCCTGGCCCATCGTTCGAGAGTGGCCGCTCTTTCGGCGGCGCGCGCTTCTTCCTTCCCGGTGGAGCCTTCGAACGAAGCGGTGCCGACACAAAACACATCGCGCGCCCGGTTGATGGCGGCCGCCAGCTCGGGGTTGAGCAGAGGCTGGTGGCCCTCCAGGTCGCTGACGCTTTCGAGCTTCCAGGAAAGCTCCTGACTCAGGACATAGACCGTGAAAGGCAAGGCCCGCTGGTGGGCATCCAGGCCTTCGGTCTGAATGCTGGCTTCGACCTGCGGCGGCGGTGCGGGCTGCACCGTTTCCACCGGTTCCGCAGGACGGCGATTGGAGAGATAACCGAACGGCACCGCCACCGACAGCGCCAGCACGGCCACCAGGATCAAGGTGAAAGACCCCGGGATGTTGCTCGAGAGCGGCCGGAGGCGCCGCGTCAGCCGCCCATTTTTGCCATGAACTCTCATCTACAGCCTCTTGCGGGTGATCGGCATTCCCGGCTGGAAGCTTTAGCGGCGGTTGCTACAGAACGCGTTCCTCGATGGGAAACAGGCACTGCACCAGGTTGAGCAGCTCGCTCCCATCGACAGGCTTTACGATGTAGGCGTCGCACAGCTCGCGGAACGCTTTATCGATGGTGTCGACATCGTCGGACGCGGTGGCGATGATGACTTTGGTGGCTTGCGGACGGGACCGCCCGTGCCGCGCCTCTTCCTGCCGGATGAGCTTCAGCGCCTCCAGCCCGCCCATCGCCGGCATCATGAGGTCCATGCAGATCAGGTCGTACGGACCGCCGCGCTCGAGGGCCCTGGTGGAGGCCCACACGGCTTCGCTTCCGTCGGCACAACTGTGGACTTCCGCGTAAGGGGCGAGGATCTCCTGCAGCAGCATCCGGGTTACCAAATCGTCGTCTACCACCAACGCTTTCATGAATTGATTCCTCCAATCTTCTGCTCCGGCAGGGGTGAGCTCGCAGGCTTGGAGTTAGCCAGGAACGAATCCACCTCCGCGAATACCGCATCGAGCGTGGGACATTGGGCCTCCGGAAAGACCATCCAATCGACTCCGACCGAGAGCAGCGCCGATTTCTTGCCCACCTCGATGTACTGCTGGCCGGTTGCCGTGACCGCCTTCGACAACCGCGTCCGGACCTCGCGGATCGTGGCTGCCGACTTGAGAAACATTACGAGAGACGTCCCCTTCCAGCGCAGCAGCCGGTCGTCCGGTTCCATCACAATCTTCAGGCTCTGAGCGATGAGCGAGAGCATCTGATGTCTCGCGTTTTCGCCGAACCGCGTGGCGATATGCTCGGCGCGCTGTAACCTGAACACAGCCACATAAGGAGTCACCTCGGTCGCCTCCTCACCGTCAATCGTTCCGCCTGACAAATCCATACCGGAATCCTCCGGCGGTAACTTGGTGGAGTTCAGCAAGGCCCGGATGTGCGCGGCGTCGATCTGCCCCTGAAGACGCTTGACCGTCTCGGCATAGCCGTTGCGCTGCTGGGCGGCGGCCTCCCGCACCGCCGCCAGGCAGCTCTCCAGATTGGCGCTCAGCACCCGTATGTCGTCCAGCCCGGATGCCCGTACGATCTGCTGCTCGATGTCCTGCAGGCGTGCGACGGAGGCATCGGATTGTCCGGTGAGATCGGCCACCGTATCGGTGAGCATGGCGACCATCGATTGCATTTGTTCGTTCTCTTCGCGCAGATACCGGGCCGTGGACTCGGAATAGGTTTCGAGGGCCTCCACCGCCTCGCTGGCGATGGTCAGCAGGCCGAGGGCGGATGGCGGCTCGTCCATCCTGCGGATCAGCCCTTTCAAGGTCCGGCCGAGGGCCTTCCAATCGACTTCGTGGCCGCGGACCAGATGGGTTGCGATGCCATCGAGCAGCAGGCGCCCCATCTGCAGCGATGCTTCGAGGATGCCTCGATCCGACGGGGCCCCGGTACTTTTCTGCTCCAAGAACCGCTTGATGGAGATCATGGTCGCTTCAACTACAGAACGTATCGGCGGGATGCCGCATTTTCATAAGAGGTGCCAAAGCACTAAGGTTTTTCTCCAAGTTGCCGATAGAAGTATGGAATGAGCAGAGATTCCACGACGCACATCCGGCACGCCGTTTTGATCTCGGCCGGTAGCGTCTGCGTACTCCTGGGCGGCCTCGCGCTGCTCGGTTGGTACCTCGATATTCCCGCGTTGACGCGCCTCGTGCCCTCCTCCAACTCCATGGCCTTCAACACCGCGGCGGGGTTTGTTCTGGATGGTCTGGCCCTGCTTTCGATTGCCGCAGGCCGGCCGGGAGGCGCCCTCGTGGGCGCTGTCTGGAGCTTCCTGATAGGGCTCATGGCGCTGGCGGAGTACGCTTTTTCGGTAGAACTGGAGATTGACGATATCCTGGTTCCCCATTCCATCCGCCTGCTCCCCGGCAAACTGCGCCAGGTCGCGCCGAATTCGGCGGTGTGCTTCGTGCTCTGCGGGGTGGCGTTGTTCTGCCTGTCGAGGCCCCGCTTGCGCGCGAAACTATCAGCCCTGACGGGTGTGCTGGGCGCGGTAGTGCTGGCGCTCGGGACCTCCACGGTTGTCGGCTATCTGTCCAGCTATCCCACCTACGTGTGGGGACAATGGGCGCAAATGGCGGCCAATGCCGGTATGGGGTTTATGGTGTTGGGGATGGGCATCGTCACGCTGGCCTGGCAGTCCGGCGAACGCACCACGGACGCTCCGCGGCGGTGGCTGGCGCCGGCCGCCGGCTGCGCGCAGTTTACCATCACGTTGTGCCTGGCCTATGCGCTGGAACGGGATTTGGGGTCGCGCCCCGGGCATGACGTGGAACACGGAATCCTGCCCGCCGCCGTGCTCGTCTCTGGAACCCTGCTTAGCATGCTGCTGGCTGCCATGGTGCACCTGGCGCTCAGCAGCAAGCGCCGCGCGGAAACCATGCAACTGGCCAACGGCAAGCTCGAGCGGGAGATCTCCGAGCGCCAACTCGCCGAACAGCGGCTGCTCGCCAGCGAAGAACGGTTCCGCAAGGCTTTTGAAGAAGCGCCCTTCGGCATGCTTCTCTCGGCGCCAACCGGGCGTCTTTTGCAGGTCAACAAGACGTTCTGCCAACTGGTGGGCCGCTCGGAGCAGGACCTGCTGGCCGGGTCCTGGCAGGAATTGACGCACCCCGGCGATCTGGGCATTTCGCTGGCGGCCAACGATCGACTGCTGCGCGGACCGGCTTCGTTCGTGGAATTCGAAAAGCGATACATCGGCATCCTGGGGAATATCATCCAGGTGCGCCTGAGGATCTCGCTGCTGCGGGATAGCGAAGGCCAACCATCTCACTTCATTACCCACATCGAAGACATTACCGACCGCAAGCGGGCCGAGACCGAGTTGCGCGACCGCGAGGAGCGCTTCCGGAACGCCTTCGAGCACGCCCCCTTCGGACTGTCCGTGAGCGGGCGAAATCGCCAACCGCTGCAGGTCAACGCCACGATGTGCCACATGCTGGGCTATTCCGAGGAGGAGTTGTTGGCCCGACAGTGGGCCGACATCACGCACCCCGAGGATGTGTTCATCTCGCATGAGGCGATCGACCGATTGGAGCGCGACTTGCTCCCCTGGGTGGAATTCGAGAAGCGCTTCCGTCACAGCCTGGGGCACTTCGTGTGGGTGCGGGTGAGGCTCTCGATGGCGGCTGACGCTGCCGAAGGGTGGCACTATGTCACCCATATCGAAGACATCACCGAACGCAAACGCGCCGAGGAGGCCATCCGGGCCAGCGAAGACCGTGTGCGCCTGCTGCTGGATTCCACTGCCGAGGCCATCTACGGCATCGATCTCGATGGCCAATGCACGTTTGCCAATCCCGCCTGTCTGCGCCTGCTGGGATACGCCGATGCGCAGGCGCTGATCGGCCGTAACATGCACGGCCTCATCCACCACAGCCGGGCCGACGGCAGGCCATCTCCCGCCGGCCAATGCCGTATCATTCAGGCGTTTCGCGAAGGAAACGGAAGCCATGTCGACGACGAAGTCCTGTGGCGGGCCGACGGCACGAGTTTTCCCGCCGAATACTGGTCGCACCCCATCCGGAAAGACGGGGAGGTGATCGGCGCGGTGATCGCGTTTCTGGATATCACCGAGCGGAGGCGGGCCGAAGAGGAACTGGTGCGGGCCAAGGAACAGGCCGAAGCCGCCAGCCGCTCCAAGAGCCGCTTTCTGGCCAACATGAGCCATGAGATTCGCACCCCCATGAATGGCGTCATCGGCATGGCCAGGCTGCTGCTCGACACGCGGCTTTCGCCCGAGCAGCACCGCTATGCCGAGGTGGTGCTGAACAGTGCCGAGACATTGAAATCGCTTCTGGACCACATCCTCGACCTGTCCAAGATCGAGGCCGGGAAAGTGACGCTCGAATCCCTGGATTTCGATGTGCGCGAAGTGCTGGAGGGAGCGGTCGAAACGCTGGCCATCCAGGCCAGCCGCAAGGGCCTGGAGCTTACCTGCCTGGTGTCGCCCGAAACGCCCTCGCGGCTGCGCGGCGATCCGGGACGCCTCCGCCAGATCGTCAACAACCTGGCCGCCAATGCCATCAAGTTCACCGAGCGGGGCGACGTCGCCATCCGCGTGAAGCCGGCCAGCCAGGACGCGCATCGCGCAACCCTCCAGTTCGCTATCCGGGACACCGGTATCGGAATCCCCAAAGAACGGGCGGCGGCGCTCTTCTCCCCGTTCGTGCAAGCTGACGAATCCACTACCCGCAAGTTCGGCGGCACCGGGTTGGGACTGGCCATCTCCAGGCAACTGGCCGAGCTCATGGGCGGCCGGATCGGTTTCGAGAGCGAAGAAGGCCGTGGATCCACTTTCTGGTTCACCGCCGTCTTTGACCGGCAGCCGCCGGAATCGCTGCCCGCTGCCCGGCCGGCGGAGTTGCGCGGGGTGAAGGCTCTGGTCGCCTGCCAGCAGCCGGCGAACCGCGAGGTCGTGACGACCCTGTTGCGGTCCTGGGAGTGCCGGCCGAGCGAGGCCGCGGATGCGGACTCCGCACTGGATCAACTTGGTCAGGCGGTCCAGGCCGGCGACCCCTTCGCAATCGTACTGGTGGACCGGAACCTGCCCGGAGCCGGCAGCGAGGATCTCGCGCGGCGGATCGGGACGAACCCCGCGCTGCATAACGCCGTCCTGCTTCTCATGGCGCCGCTCGGCGAGGAGGGCGCGGCGGCGCGCCCGCAGGCATCCGGATTCGCCGCCTCGGTTTCCAAGCCGATCCTCGAAGCGCGCCTCCGCGATGCGCTGACCAGCGCTCTGGGCCGGCGGACGGCTCCGGAACCGCGAACTACCGCGCACCCGCCGCCCCGCCGCCGAATCGTGATCGACAGTCAGGCCCGCATCCTGCTGGCCGAAGATAACCCCGTGAATCGTGAGGTGGCGCTCGCCATCCTGGGCCAGTTCGGCTTGACCGCCCAACCGGTCTTCGACGGCGTCCAGGCGGTTAAAGCCCTGCAAAATAATGCATACGACCTGGTTCTCATGGACTGCGAAATGCCGGAAATGGACGGCTACGAAGCCACGCGCCGCATTCGCGATCCCCAGACCGGGGCCCTGAATCCCCGGATTCCGATTGTGGCGGTGACCGCCAGCGCCATGCCCGGCGATCGCGAGCGGTGCATTCGCGCCGGAATGGACGACTACCTCTCGAAGCCCATCGAGCCGGATGAGCTGGCCCAGGTGCTGGCGAAATGGCTGGGAAGTACCCGGCACGCGAGCGATGGCGGAAATCCCCAACCGGCCGCGCCGGCGCCCGCCGAAAGCGTCTTCGACGAGGCCGGGCTGCTGAAGCGCCTCATGGGAAACCGGCCGCTGGCGGAGAGATTGGTCCGGACGTTTCTGAACGACCTCCCATCGCAATTGGAAATGTTGCGCAAGCAACTCGAGGGCGGCGATTTTCCCAGCGCCCGCCGCCAGGCCCACACCATCAAAGGAGCCGCCGCCAACCTGTCGGCCGGCGCCCTTCGCGCGGCAGCGTTCGAGGCGGAGCAGGCGGCCCAGGCAGGCCAGTTGGCCAATCTCGCCCAGCTCCTCCCCGCGGTCGAGCACGAGTTCGAACGAGTCAAAGCCGCCATGGGACGGTCGGACTGGACTTGACGGTGGGGCAGGCGCTTCCGCCTGCCAACAGCGTGGCGCCTCGCCATCCGTGATAGAGTATCTACCTCACGGGTGAACCGTCATGCACTGTCCGTGCCTCTTGAGTCACATCCATTGGGTCTCCGGTCTCGTACCTGCCCCTATGGCGGCGGAGCGATAGCATGCGGTGTCCTTCCTGCTCCAACGAGACTCCCGGCCACGGCCGCTTCTGCCTCGCCTGCGGAACCGCGCTCGCAGAGCGCCCGGCCGATTCGTCGGCCGCCACCGTGGCCATCCGCGAGGACACCGCATCCACCGCTTCGGCCGGCATCGATGAGGGCCGCTTTCCCGCCGGCACTGTTCTCGCCGGCCGCTACCGCATTCTCGGCCTGCTGGGCCGCGGCGGCATGGGCGAAGTCTACCGCGCCTCCGACCTCATCCTGAATCAAGCGGTGGCCCTGAAATTCCTCTCCGCGGCAGGCCACGCCAGCGAAGCCGCTCTCGCCCGCTTCCGCAACGAAGTCCGCATCGCGCGCCAGGTGTCGCATCCCAACGTCTGCCGCGTCTACGACATCGGCATGGTCGAAGGCCTGCACTTCATTTCCATGGAGTACATCGATGGCGAGGACCTCGACTCGCTGCTGCGCCGCATCGGCCGCCTGCCCCAGGACAAGGCCATCGAAATCGCGCGCCGCATCTGCATGGGCCTCGCCGCCGCCCACGAGCGCGGCGTGCTGCATCGCGACCTGAAGCCCGCCAACATCATGATCGACGGCCGCGGCCACGTGCGCATCACCGATTTCGGACTGGCCGCCCTGGCCGGCGAGATCGGCGCCGGCGATATCCGCAGCGGCACCCCCGCCTTCATGGCGCCGGAGCAGAGGTCGGGCGCCGAAGTCACCGTGCGCAGCGACCTCTATTCGCTGGGCGTGGTGTTCTACGAAATGTTCACCGGCAAGCGCCGCGACGCCAGCCGCACTACCCCCAGCGAGCACGTAAGAGACCTGGACCCGGCCATCGAGCGCGTCATGCTGCGGTGCCTGGAAGAGGACCCGCGCCATCGGCCCGCCTCGGCCATCGCGGTGGCCATGGCGCTGCCCGGCGGCGATCCCGTGGCGGCGGCCCTGGCGGCGGGAGAGACGCCCTCGCCCGAGATGGTGGCGGCGTCGCAGGAGCGCGAAGGCTTCACCTCGCGCACGGCCGTGGCGTGCTTTGCGGGCATCGTGGCGTCGCTGATCGCGCTTTCGTTCCTCGGCAGGAGCATCTTCCTGCCCGCTGTTGCCCCTTTGCCTCTGCCTCCGGACGCGCTCGCGTTCCAGGCGCGCCAGATCCTCAAACAGTTCGGTTACTCCCAGGTGCCCCTGGATTCCGCATACGGTTTCTACTACGGCGATCTGTCGTACCTCGACTGGGTGGCCCGGCACGATTCCGCGGCCAAGTGGAAGCGGCTTGCCAGCCATCAGCCAGCCCTCGTCCGTTTCTGGTATCGCCAGGCGGATCACTATCTGCAGACCGCCGGCACTTTCTTCCCTCCAGGCTCGTTGTCGGAAGACTCGCCGCCACAGGTTCAACCAGGAGACGCGCGGTTGATCCTGGACGCTCAGGGGAGGTTGGTGGAGTTATCGATTCTGCCGTACGCGGCACCCGAAGCAGACCCCCGCGCACCCGACTGGAACGGACTGCTGGCCGCGGCCGGACTCGATCCCTCCCGTATGACGCCCGCCACGCCCACGCACATCCCACCAATGTTCGCCGATGCGCGCATGGCGTGGACCGGCACTTACGAGGAAGGAAGGCCCGACCAGATCCGCGTGGAAGCCGCCGCCTGGAAGGGCCGCCCTGTGTTTGTGACGATCTCCGGATCCTGGCAAGCCGCCGAAAATCCCTCAGCCGGCTCCCTCACATTGGTAGATCAGATCGTCCCGGCCGTGCTCTTCGTGATCGTCTTAGCCAGTGCGGCACTGGTCGCCTGGAGAAACGTACGGGCCGGGAGAACCGATCCCCGCGCCGCGTGGCGGATTGCCGCCTTGCTGTTCGTGGTCCCGCTTCTGGCGTGGGCGCTGGTTGCCGGACACGTCCCCGGCTTCTGGGAGCTCTACCTGGCGGTGCTGGGCCTGAGTTGGGCCTTGTTCGTGTCCGCTGCGGTCTGGATGATGTACGCTGCCATCGAGCCCTACGTGCGCCGGCATTGGCCGGAAGCCCTGATTTCCTGGGTCCGCCTGATCGGCGGGCGAGGGCGCGATCCCCTGGCCGCATCGCACGTGCTGGCCGGCGCCTTGGTCGGGCTGGCCGGAATCCTTCCCCACATGCTCGGGGATGTCGTCGTCAATCGGCTCCCGGGACATCTGGCGGTGCAACCGTTCCCCGCGGCGAGCACGTTGAACGGAGCCCGCACGTTGTGCGGGTCGGCGCTGGTGCTTCTGCAAGACTCCGTTTTTCTATGCGGCGCTTTCATTTTTCTCATCGTGCTGCTGCGCCTGGCGATCCGCCGGAATCGGGCTGCCGACGTGGTGTTTGCCGTGCTTTACGCCTTCACTTCCTACGCGAGGCCGCTGCTGTGGCACCTGGGCATCGCCTTCCTGTTCGCGTATTGCGCCATGTGGCTGCTGCGCCGCTTCGGTCTCCTGTCCTTTGTTGCCAGCTATTTCTTCGGAAGCATTGTCCCGCGGCTCCCACTCACCGTGACCGGTTACTTCGCCGGATACTCCGTGCTGGTAATCGCCGTGTTCGTCGCTATCGCCGCCTGGTGTCTCTACGCCATCCTCCGCGCGCCCGCGCCCTTCGGGAGTCTCAGCGCCGCTGCCCGCGCCCAGGCAACACTGACTCGCTGAGCTGCCCGTCCTTCACGACGAGGACCCCGTTCACCAGCACGTAGGGAATGCCTTCAGAGTATTGCGCGGGCTTCTCGAACGTGGCGCGGTCGATAACGCGCGCCGGATCGAAGACCGTGATATCGGCGTCCGCACCCACCGCCAGCCGGCCCTTGGATTTCATCCCCAGCCGGTCGGCGGGCATCACCGTCATCTTGCGCAACGCGTCCATCAGGCTCATCACCCGCTGCTCGCGCACGTAGCGCCCCAGCACGCGCGCATAGGTGCCCGCGGCCCGCGGATGCCCCTTGCCTTCCTCCATGATGCCGTCGCTCGCGATCATCACCATGGCGTTCGACATGGCGGTGCGCACCACCTCTTCCGGAATACTGTGGATCGCCACCCAGCCGCCCTGCTTGCGGTAGCGCGCGAAGCTCTCCGCCGTCAGACGCTCGCCGGTGAGCGCCCACTGCAGGTCGCCGTAGCCGAGGCCGCCTTGGCGTTTCTCCCAACCCTCGGCGAAAATCGCCGACGAGAGGTCCGTCATCCCCGCGGTGTATGGATACGCCTCGGTGGTCACGTCCAGGCCGCGCCGCCGCGCCCCCGCGATCATCTCCAGGCACAGTCCGGTCTCGCGCAGTCCGGTGCTGGTGATGTGTACGATGTGCAGCGGCGCGCCGCTCGCCGCCGCATCCGCCAGCACCTCCTGCAACGAATCGATAGCCCCCGGCTCCACCGGGCCGCTGTTTCGCATGTGCGCGTAGATCGGAACCTTGCGTTCGGCGGCGTACTGGAACACCTCGAAAATCTCGGCGCGCGTGGCCTCGGTCACGTAGGCGATCCCCATCCCGATCCCCAGCGCGCCCTCGTCCAGCCCGCGGCCAAGCAGTTCCAGCACCGCGCGCCTCTCGGCCGCGTCCGCCGGACCGGTGCCCTTGTCGCGCGGCAGAAACGTGCCGGTATCGTGCAGCACCGCCATGCGCGCCGGAATGTGCCCCACGGTAGCGCCGAAGTTGATCAGCGCGCGGCCCTCGCGCTCCGCGTACCACGCGCGCACCGGCGACACCCCCACCTCCATCTCGAGAGCCGTGGTCACGCCGTCGCGCGCTTTGAATCGGTAGTTCTCAGGGGTCTGCCCGTGCGAATGCAGGTCGATGAATCCCGGGGCCACCACCAGCCCCTTGACGTCCAGGACGGTCGCGCCCCGCAGCGCGCCGGCCGACACCGCCGCCTGCCGCCGCGGATCCCGATGTGCCGCACGGCATCCGTTCCCGAGGCCGGGTCCATCACGTGGCCGTTGGCCAGGACCAGGTCGTACTGCTGTGCCGATAGAGAAGACACTGCCAGAAGCGCGAGGAGAAGCCGCATGTCTGATCTTACATCGCCACCGGAGAATGAGGCAGGTTGCGGATCGCGACCGCGTCCGACCGGCGTGCTAAGCTCGACTTGACATGTCCATGCGGGATTGGGTCGCTGCGAATGACGGGGCGGTCTCACGTTTGATTACGTGGATCGCGACAATTGGTTCCGCCGTCGCGGCGGTTATTTCCTTGTTCAGGCACACTTGGCGGTAAGACCGTGAATCCACAGCCTTGCCAGCCGATGCCCTTGCCACGCCTGGTATCCCATCTGCCCGTCTTCGTCTCGGTCGCGCCGGCAGCGATTGTTTTCGCTACGAGCACCATCATCGATCTCCGCAAGAAAGAGAACGCATCCCTGGAAACACATCTTGCACGTGCCGGCGCGGCGGGGGCTTTGCCGACCGGCCTGATCTTGCTTTGGGGCGCAGTCGACGCCGAAATCATCCCGAAATTCTCCGGTCTCAATCTACCAATCGCAGCGGCCGGCCTGGCAATGTTCTGGATGTGCGCCAAGGGCTGCTTCAAAAGGTAACGCCCACCGGCCGAGCCCGGCTCGCCCCAGAAGCGCCCCGAACAGCCGCATAATAGAAGAATGCGCCGCCTTCCCTGGCTCGCCGCGGGACTGATCGCCGCCGCCGCGGCCTGGTCCGGCGATCTCGAGGGCCTCTTTCCCGGCGGCCTCGACCACCCCGCCATCCGGTATTCCGCGACCCCCGCCAACGACCCCGTCGCCCGCCTCAACCGCCAGCTCCAGGAGGGCGCCGTCCACCTCCGCTTCGAGCCCCCGCAAGGCTGGCTGCGCTCCGTGCTCCAGGCGCTCGACATCCCCATCGAGTCGCAGATGGCGGTCTTTTCCAAGACCAGCCTCCAGAAGCCCCTCATCAACCCCCAGAACCCGCGCACCATCTTCTTCAATGATTCCGTCGCCGCCGCCTGGGTGCGCTACGAGCCGTTTGTCGAGCTGGCCGCCGAGGATCCCCGCCAGGGCGTCATTTTCTACACCCTCGACCAGCAGCCCTCCGAACAGGCGCGATTCGTGCGCCGCGACTCCTGCCTGACCTGCCACGAATCGTGGTCCAGCCTGGGGGTCCCCGGCATGCTGGTGCGCAGCGTGTTCCCCGCCGCCAACGGCGCGCCCATCCGCCGGCTGGGCGACTTCCTCACCGACCATCGCAGTCCGTGGGAAGAGCGCTGGGGCGGCTGGTACGTCACCGGCCAACCCGGTGCGCTGAAGCACATGGGCAACGCCACCGTGGTTCCACCTGAAGAAGGCGGCGACCCCGAGCCGCCGCCGCCCGCCCCCGTCAATCTGACGTCGCTCGAAGGCAGATTCGATACCGGAGCCTACCTTTCTCCTTATAGCGACATCGTGGCCCTCATGGTCTTCGAACACCAGATGCACCTGGCCAACCTGCTGACGCGCGTGGGCTGGGAGATCCGGCTTGCCCAGCATGAGCAGCGTCCCACCGCCGCCCTTCTGCGCGACACGGCCAGGGAACTCGCGGCCTACCTGCTGTTCGTCGACGAGGCGCCGCTCCCCGGCCGGATCGAAGGCTCGTCCGGCTTCGCCCGGAAGTTCGCCGCCCGGGGCCCTCGCGACAGCCGCGGCCGTTCCCTCCGCCAGCTCGATCTCCAAAGCCGCCTCATGCGGTATCCGTGCAGCTACATGATTTACTCGGAGGCCTTCGACGGCTTGCCCGAGGCCGCCCGGGAGGCCGTCTACGCGCGTCTCTGGCAGATCCTGTCGGGCCAGGAAAAGGACCCGCGCTACGCCCGCCTGCCGCTCGCCGTCCGCCAGGCCATCGTCGAAATCCTCCGCGAGACCAGGCCCGGCCTGCCGGACTACTTTCGCCCGGTTATGCGGTAGCCTTCCGCCTGCCAGGCAGGCCGCCTCGCCCATACCTGCTCGGGCCTGAACTGTTGCCGTAGTCACCGGTACAAATGTCCCGGTTTCGCGAAATTTTACCTTAGAAACGCCGCGCGCCCTCCCGCCCGCCAACTGCCTGCCGATATGAGGATTGTCACCCAAGCAATCAGGCGCGGGTCACAAGAAAGGGATTAAAAGGATTAAACGCATGTTTCGAATTCGAATTCTCTTACCGCTGCTCGCGCTTACGATTTGCACGGGCATGGCGAACGCCACTAACGTTCTGGTGGCAACTCTGACGTCGGGTGCTAACCTCGCGTGCAACACCAACACCGGGGGCAGCGGTTCCGCGAAGGTAACCATCGCGCTCACACCGGCCGCGCAGACCGCCCACGATACCGTCACTGTGGCGATCGCAGGGGTCACAGCAAACGGAAATACGCTCGCCCAGAACGGGCTTGCCGCATCCGCCGGTTCGACCACGACGATTTCCGGCACCACGACGGTGGCCTTTACGATCACGGCACTGGCGGGCTGCGCCGGCGCCGCAAACCTCCCCTCCGGCCTCTCCGAAACTTACGCCCCGACATTGCAATTCACGTCGAACGTCTCGGGCGGGTCCGGGGTCGGCAACGATATCACGCAGGCCCTGTCGGTCGCAGTTACCGCACCTGCTACGTCTCCACTGGCCGCCTCGCCCAGTGCGGGGATCACGATCCCCTGCACGAAGAATGCCAACGGGACGTACACGCCGGGAACCGCAAACTTCTTCGTTACGACTAACACTACCACGGCGGGAGTGCCGGTCACCATCGATCCTGCGATGCCGACCTGGGTCGCCTCCGTCGCGCTGACTAACGGTGGCAGTAACATCGCCAATTTGGGTACGAATCTTGAGTACACGGCAACCGCCCAAAACTGCAGCGGCAACGTCGGCAGCTACAAGAGTGGCACGCTGAAATTGCAGAATTTGCCGGCATATGCGGAAGCGAGCCTGCCGGTAACTCTCCTGATCGTCGGTCCGGCGCAATTAAGCCTCGGAGCTGTGACCAGCAATGCTTCACCGGCAGGAGCCGGGACGTCGGGGAGTCCGATGATGATTGACTATTCGAAGAACCCGGCCACCCAGCCACAAGGTACCATCGTGGTGACCGCCGCGAACAGTGTCTATTTCACGGTAGACACGACCTCTCTGCCGAACTGGCTCACGGTAAACTTTACCAGTTGCCTGACCAACCCGGCTCCGGGTTGTACCCTGATCTTCACGGTAACGCCAGTTGCCAACTCCTTTACGCCGGGTAACTATCCCATTCACGTTAATCTCAACGTATCGGGATATGCGAGTACTCCGGTGTACATAACCCTTGTAGTGCAAGGCTCCAGCTCGAGCCTCAGTGTGGTAGAAGGACAGGCCCGGCATCTATCGTGGAGCATGGGACAATTGCTTCCGACGGCCACCATCACGGCCCTTTCCAGCGGCTCGCCCATCCCCTATACCGTGACGATAACAACCGGCAGCCCCGATGCGGGCGCCATCGCGTCGCCCATGAATGGCCTGGCCTTTAGCTCGGGCTCGCCGATTAACATCACCTTCAATCCACTGGCTTTCGCCGCAGCCACACCCGGTTCGACCCTGAGTTCCACGGTAACGCTCAATTGGTCTCTCGGAGGCGTTGGGCAAACCACCGCGGTCGTCTTCACGGTAGGTATCCAGGCGCCCTCCACCACGGCCGTTCTGACCGGCATCAATCCCACCAACCTGCCCTCCGGCACCGCTGGCGAGACCTTCCAGGTGACGCTTTACGGATCGGGATTCGTCTCCAGCACGCTGAATACCCAAAAAACGTATGTGGGAATTGTGAACCCCGTCAGCAGCGCATTTGCGGCCGACAACAACATCGCTGTCCAGATCGTGAACGCCTCGACCATCCTTCTGACCATTACGGTACCCGCCTCCGACACAGCCCTGCCCTTCACCACTCCAGGCTCAACCGTGCTCTTCGGCGTCTGCAATCCCAACGGTGTGGCTCCGCCTTGCGCCGCCACCAGCACTTTGGGCCTTCAGATCGATGCTGGGCCGATCATCCAGTCCGTCACCAGCGCTTCCACATTTGCCACGGTCACCCAAGGTTCGGGAGTTCTGGCGCCTTACGACATCATCACCCTCTTCGGAAGCAACTTCTGCACCTCCGGCGGTACGGGCTGCACCAACGGCCAGGTGCTGTATCCCACGATCAGCGCCAGCGACGTGTACGGGCTCTCCGTCACCCCGGATGCGGGCCAGCGCCTGCTCCAGGTCTGGATTTATCCCAAGGGCACTACCTCCGGCGGCTGGGCTGCCCCTCTCTTGTTCGCCACGAACAACCAGATTAATGCCGTGGTTCCGAACGAGATCGTGGCAGCATCACAGTACGACATCTATGTGAAATTCGGCACCGTGAGTTCCACTCCCGCCTATACCTTCACCGCCGCGGCCACCGATGCCGGCGTGTTCGTGGTCGATTCGAACGGCAATGGCGCGATCGAAATCGCCGCCGGTCCCAACATGGGCCTGGTCACTAATCAGAATGATGGGTCGCTATTGCACCCAGCCCGGCTGCGGAATAGCGCGTCGAATTCCGATTGGGTTTCGATCTACATGACAGGACTCGGCACACCCAATTCGACAGGCAGCAACGCAACCACCAGCGGGACCAGCATAGCCTATACTGACTGTCTCAATCCCGCTACTGCCACTGGCTACTCCGGCGCCGCGGGTCTCGGAAATACACTCCCCGATGGCGCGATCATCCAGAGCTCAATCATCACCGCGGGAATGTTGGCTCCGTGCTTCCCCATCTCCGGCACGCCCTACGTCGCAGTAACAGTCGGCGGCGTGGCGGCGACCTTAAAATATGTCGGATGGGCGAATGACGCCATCGCCGGCCTCTATCAGGTGAACGTACAATTGCCCGGCTCTGGTGTCACAACGATGCGAGATATAAGCGGCACCATCGTCAATCCGATTACCGGTGCGGTTCAAGTGCCGGTCGTCGTCACCCCCGCCAGCGGCACCGTCGCCCCGACTGTCAATATGTGGGTGCAGCCGGCGATGACACTGTCCGCCGCGGCAACCCCGGGACCGGGGATCTATCTGGTCTCGAATGCCGCCATCACGTCTGGGCTGCCATCGGCGTACGCCCTTGACACGGTAACCGCCGCACAGAATACCGGGACCGGCCCCGCGTACGCGGTTGTCAGCATAACCGGCCCGCAGACAACCGGCATCGCCGTCGATGCCGCTTCTGGGGCCGTCACGATCCCGGCGGTACTCCCGGTGGGTACCTACTCGGTCGTAATCACCGCGACCGATGCCGGCGGCGGTACTTTGCCGGCGGAGTTCCTCACCCTGACCATTACGGTCAGCTCATAGGTCCTGGCCAACCAGCACCTCAAACACCTTCGGCGGCGGGAGACAACTCCCGCCGCCGTTTTTCGTTGTACCCATCCCTTCAAAACTGAGAGAATCCGTCTCCCGGCGGCACTATGATTTGCTGGGGGTTTCACCGAATGTTCTCACGCAGGGTCCCACCACTACTGCCCATGCTCCTCGCGGGTGCACTCCTGGCCGCCCAGGAGCCCCAGACTCAACCCCCGGGACTCCATCTGGTAATCGTCGCGGGTGAAGGCGCGGTCAACAACATCAAACTGCGCACTGCCCGCGAAACTATCGTGGAGGTGGAAGACGAAAACCACAAACCCGTCCCCGGGGCGGTGGTGGTCTTCCTGCTGCCCGCCAACGGGCCGGGCGGCGCCTTCGTCACGGACTCGAAGAGCGCCATCGTAGTGGCCGACAGCAGCGGCCGCGCCGTAATGCCCCGCCTGCAACTGAATTCCACCGCCGGCGACTACCAGATCAAGGTGCATGCCGCGCAGGGCGGGGTGGAGGCCAGCGCCAACATAGCCCAGTCCAGCGTGCCCGGCGCCGCGGTTTCGACCGGCGTGATCGTCGGCATCATTGCCGCCGTAGCGGCCGCCGGGGCCGGGGCAGCCGTCGTGGCCTCGCGCGGCAAAAGCAGTCCTTCCACCCCCGCCTCGCCCGCCTCGCCCACGCCGCCGGCCGTGCCGTCGGTAACCATTGGGGCCGGGTCCGGTGTCAGCCTCGGGCCACCCCATTAGTTCGGCACATTTTCAGATATTCATATGGTAAAACCTCTTATATGCGCCTGCTCGCTGCTGCTCCCGATCGCCGGCCTGCTGGCCGGTGCGGTGAACCTCACCGGACCCGTTGCCGGGTACGTGGCCGGGCCGTCCGAGCCGGAGTTGCGGGCCATTTCCGGCGTGCCCGGTTCGTACCTGTTCAGCGATCCGCTTCCCCTGCCGGCCGGCACGACCCGCATCCATCTGGCGCCCGGACAGGATTTCGCGCTGATCGAACAAGGGGCGGCCGGACTCGCGGTCCTGTACCTGTCCGCCGGCGCGGTCGATCGTGTCGAGGCGCTCGGCGGCGCCCTGCCCGCGGCCGATTGGGCGGCGTTCAGCCCTGGCGCCAGGTCGGCCATCCTGTTTTCTTCCTCGGCCCAGCGGTTACAGCTTCTGACGGGTCTTCCCGGTATGCCGCGGATAGCCCTGGACCTGGATGCGTCGACGTTACCCGTGCCGCCCTTCACGGCGGCGGTGAGCGATGACGGAAGCCTGCTCGTGGTTGCTTCCGCGCACTCCGTTTACCTCGTTCCGCCCGCCGGCCCCGCCCAACTGCTGCTGTCGGTTGGCGAGGTCCTCTCGTTGGCGGTCCTTCCTAATGGTACGGATGTGGCGGTCGCGGATCGCCGCACGGACTCCATCCACCTCCTGCAGAACGTCGCTTCCGCGCCCGTGATCGGGGTCCTGGCGTCGGGCCTGTCCGGCATCGGAAAGATCTACCCCGCCGCGGACGGCCGCTCGATCCTGGTAGCGCGGCCGGGGGCCAAGGCCGTGTCGTCCGTCGACGTGGTCTCGGGCGACGTCCAGACCCTTCCCGCGGGTGTCGCGCCGGTCCAACTCCAGCCCTTGCGCAACCGCGACACGTTCCTGATTTCCGCCAAGCCCGGCCAGCCGGGGAGTGTCTTCCTCCGCGACGGAGACGCGGGGCGCGTGGTGTTCATACCGGCCGCGGGAGTCGGGGGCGCTCAATGATCGCGCTTCCACGCGTCTACGCTCTCGCCCTGCTGGGCGCGTGTGCAGCGCTCGACCCCACTTCCTCGTCTGCCGCGCAGACGGCCACCACAACCGCCGTTTCCGCGTCGCCCAATCCGTCGGTTATCGGCCAGACGGTCACCATCACCGCGACGGTAACGGGTACCGGCGCCACCGGCACGGTTACCTTCGTGGATGGCGGGACCCAAATCGGAAGCGCCAGTCTGAGGGCGGGAACTGCGAGCTTCTCGACTTCCAACCTCTTGCCGGGAGTCCGCACCCTGACCGCCACGTACGGCGGTGACACCAGCCATTCGTCGAGCACTTCGCCACCGTTTAACGAGACCGTGAAATGGCTCGCCACCACCACAACATTGGCGGTGAGCCCCAGTCCCGCCAGTCCCGCCAATACCGGGCAGACCGTGACCCTGACCGCGACGGTGACGGCTACCGTCGGAGCTACCGGAAACGTCACCTTCCTGGATGGCACGTCCGCGCTGGGCACCAGCAGCCTGTCGAACGGAACCGCGATTTTCCCGATTTCCACCCTGACGGCGGGGACTCACTCGCTGAGCGCCACCTACGGCGGCGATGCCACCAATGCCGCGAGCACTTCCTCCGCCGTCACCCTGACCGTGAACCAGGTGGCCGCCACCACGACCACTCTTACGGTTTCGCCCAATCCCGCCGTTGTCGGGCAAAAGGTAACCCTGACCGCCACCGTGTCCCCCTCCAGCGCCACCGGCGCCGTCACGTTCAACGACGGAACGGTCGCCCTCGGCAGCGGCACGCTATCCAACGGAACCGCCACCTTTGCGACGTCCATCCTGACAGTCGGCGCCCACTCCGTCACCGCGGCCTACGGCGGTGACAGCAAGTTTGGCGGGAGCACGTCCGCGGCCGCGCCGGTAGCCGTGGGGCAGGGAACCACCACCTTGACCCTTTCGGCTTCTCCAAATCCCGCCAACGCGGGAAAGCCGGTGACCCTGACCGCCAGCGTGACTCCCTCCAGCGCCACCGGAACCGTCACTTTCAAGGACGGAACTACCACACTCGGCACGGTGACGCTCGGCAGCGGAAGCGCCACCATCGCCGTCTCCAACCTGACAGTGGGCACCCACAGTCTGACGGCTTCCTACGCCGGGGACGTCAACAACGCCTCGAGTACTTCCGCGGCCGTCACTGAGTCGATCGTTACGGCGGCGGCTGCTACCACCACGAGTCTCTCCGCTTCCCCGAATCCCGCGAGCGCTGGACAACAAGTGACCCTCACGGCGACAGTGAGTCCCTTGAGCGCCACCGGAACTGTCACTTTCAAGGAGAGCACTACTACTCTCGGCACGGCCACCATCGGCAGTGGAAGCGCCAGGCTGGTCCTCTCCACCCTTTCGGTGGGCAGCCACCCGTTGACTGCATCGTACTCCGGGGATGCGTCTAACAGCCCGAGCACGTCCCAGGCAATGGTGGAAGTCATCAACCAGGCCACCGCGGGAGTGACACTGACCGCCTCGCCGAACCCCGCGACTGTGGGCCAGATCGTGACCCTGACCGCGGCCGTCTTACCGGCCGGCGCGACCGGAACGGTTGCCTTCAAGGACGGCACTGCCGCCCTCGGCACGGCCGCCATCGGCAGCGGAAGCGCCACCTACACCATCTCAAACCTGACAGTGGGCAGCCATAGTCTGACGGCTTCTTACTCCGGGGATGGCGCCAACAGCGCGAGTACGTCCGCGACCCTCACCGAGGTCGTCAATCCGGCGGGGACCACCAGCACCACGACCACGCTCTCGGTCTCACCGGCTGCTTCCACTCCGGGCCAGGCCGTCACTCTGACTGCGGCCGTGGCGCCTTCCGCCGCCACCGGAAGCGTCACCTTCATGGACGGTTCGACTGCCTTGGGCACCGCCCCGCTGAACGGCGGGACTGCCACGTTCTCGACTTCCTCCCTGGCCGCCGGGAGCCACACGCTCACCGCGTCCTACTCCGGCGACGCCAACTTCGGCGCCAGCACGTCGAATTCGGTCACCGAAACCGTGGGGTCGGGGACGGGCTGCGTTGCGTTCCCGGTTGGCTTCGTTCCGTTCAGTTCGATCGCCGGCATCTCCAAGCCCGATAGCGCCGGCGATCTGGCAGCCGTCGGAACCATGAGCCTCGCGAACTTCGCCACCTACCAAGGCCTTCCGTTGCCCGCCGTGCCCAATCAGCAGTTCTGCGGCACGGTCTTGCTGGCCACTGGCGTTCCGGCAGTGGCGTACGTCCCGACCGCCGCCGAACGGACGGGCGACTTCAGCCCCTTTGCCGGGCTGCTGATCGATCCGCTGAGCGGCCAGCCGTTCCCCGGCGGAATGATTCCGGGCTCGCGGATTCCCAGCACGCTCGCGTGGCGGATCGCGGGTCTCCAGCTCTCCACCACCACCCTCTCGGTGACGCCGCTCGCGTCGACTTCCGGCCAGTTCGTCACCTTGACCGCCACGGTCACGCCCTCCTCCGCCTCCGGATCGGTGACCTTTCTCGATGGCTCAACCACCCTTGGGGCGACGACTCTGAGCGGCGGTACCGCAACCTTGACGACCGCCAGCCTGGCGCCGGGCGCCCACAGTATCACGGCCTCCTACAGCGGCGATTCCAGGAACGGCCCAAGCACCTCCAGCGCGGTAACCGCAACCGTCGGCCCGCCGCAAACGGTCTCCGCTACCCGGACCGTGCTGACTGCCTCGCCCACAACCTCCACCCCGGGCCAGGCGGTGACTTTGACCGCCTCCGTCGCGCCCTCCACCGCCACCGGGGCGGTGATCTTCCTGGATGGCTCGACGGCCCTTGGAGCCGTGACGCTGAGCGGCGGGACCGCGACCTTCCGGATCTCCACTTTGGCGGCGGGCAGCCATTCGCTTTCGGCCTCGTACGGCGGCGATGCCAACGATTCTCCCAGCACGTCGGCTACGGTCACGGAGACCGTGAGTGTGGGGCTTCCGGTCCAGATCGGTTCCCCAAGCTCGCTGCCCGCGGCCTTTGTCGGCACATCCTACTCGCAGACCTTCACCGCCACGGGCAGCGCCACTCCATTTACCTGGACGCTGGTATCGGGTACCTCGGAACTGACCATGACCGCCTCCGGCAGCAATGGGATTCTCTCCGGGACGCCGAAGACGGCCGGCACTTTCACGTTGACGGTCCGGGTGCAGGACAGCGCCGGTCAGGCGAGCACGACGTCACTCGCCTGGGTGGTGTACCCGATCGCGATTTCCATCGCGGTGACCGCGCCGGCCACGATCGCGGACCAGCCGGTCCCACAGGTGACCCCTGCGGCCTACCCCGTGGCGTTGAACGCGACCTTCCAGCTTTCGTTCACGCCGAATGCCGCGGGCTTGCCGGCGAGTTTCACCAACAGCGCCGTGCAATTCCTCAGCGGCGGCATCACGTCGACCGTGAAGATCCCTGCCAACTCAATTGCGCCGGTGGCGCTGCCGGCGGTCCAACTGGGTACCGTGGCTGGCGTGATCACGATAGCACTGAAGGTACTGACCATTACCAGTACCGGCCAGACGGTAACCCTTCCCACTCCCGCGCCGAGCCAGACCATCACGGTGCCGCAGTTGGCGCCGGTCATCGTGCCGGGCTCGGTGAAAATTACAGGGATTACGCCGGCGGGATTCCAGGTGATTCTGGACGCCAGTTCGACGCCGCGCGATTTGAGCGGCGCGAACGTGACGTTCACCGCGGCTTCGGGAACTCAGTTGAACGGTACGCCAACCTTCGCGGTTTCGCTCGGCGGTGCTGCCGGAACCTGGTTCGACCCCGCCAACGCCAACGCTACGATGAGCGGCGGAGCGTTTTCGCTGACCATTCCCTTCACCTACTCCGGCGACACCAGCGCCCTGGGATCGGCCTCGGTCACGCTGACGAATTCCGTAGGGACTTCGACGGCGGTATCCGGGGGACAGTAGCCCGGGCGAGTCTGAGGTGGGACAGGCGATCGTTTTTTGTCGCCTGTCACTTGCCTGGCTGTTAGCCCGGCCCCGCCGGCTTTCAGCAGGACGCCGGAGACGCCCCCGCCATGCACCGTCCCTCTCTGTTGAGGAAGTCAGTCGCCAGCCGCCGTTCTGACTCCTGACTCCTGATTCCTGACTTCTGACGTCTGACTCCTGACGTCTGACTCCTGACTCCTGACTCCTGACTCCTAACTCCTAACTTCTGACTCCTGCTTTCTGCCTCCTGCCTCTAAAAGTGAATCCGCAGCCCGAACTCCATGCTCCGCGGGATGTTGGCCTGGCTCGTAATCTGGCCGAATGTCGTAGGGCCGGAGAGGCTGAGGCTCGGATTGCCCGGCTGGAAGTGATTCAGCACGTTCGTAATCTGGACGAACAGTTGAGATCCCAGCCGCTCCCGGTAAATGCCGACGTCCTTCACAATGGAAAGATCCAGATTCCAGGTCGCAAGACCGCGCAGGTTATAGTATCCCCCGCAACTCGTATCGAATCCCAGCACGCAAGGACGAAACTCGTTGTACACACTCGCCGGGTCGCTGAACATGTTGAGGCCGTACTGCGGATTCCGCGTTCCCACGCCATTGTTGCCGAAGACGCCATATTTTGCCGAGGCGGTCCCGGTATACGGGGAGAAGCCGACCGCCCCCTCCGTGACCGAGCCATTCGACGCGGACGTGTTGCCCACCTCGCCGAACGCCTGGCATCCGGTGCAGTTGATCTCGCTGTAACTGGGCTCTATGCCGCCTCCGCTCTGCGCCGTGAACAGCGGCGAAAAGGTCCACCCGCCGAGAATGTGGCCCAGCACCCCCCTCTGCGCGCGGAACCATGGGGGCTGATAGAACATCGCGAGGTTGTAGATGAATTTGATATCGAAGCTGTTCAGCCCATAGTTGGCGCCGATATCAAAAGGCGTCTGCACGGTGTAGGCGCTGTTGTACTGCGCGATCGGCCCCGTGCCCAGCGCGCGGCCCCACGTGAAGTTGGAAATCGCCGTCAGCCCGTGAAAGTCGTTCGTGCGCAACGTGACGAACAGCGCATTGTAGTTGCTCCAGCCCAGGCTGCTGACTTCATCGATCGAAGTCGCCTGGCCCGGCCCTCCGTTAATGGGCGAGCTCATCATCGTGCGGCCAAGAGTCCAACCGGGGGCTTTGTTGAGCGCCGCCCAAAGATCCGATACCTGCGTGTTCTTGAACAGCGAAGCGTTCTTCGAAGCCACCGCGGCCGTGCAACTGGCGAAGCCGGCGCAGTAAGGCGAGCTCGCTCCACCCATGGCATTCTCCCAAAACGCCTGGACCGGCATGGTATTGGGATTAGCTCCCTCCCAGACCTGCCAATAGCTGTTGGAGTAAGCTTGAGCGAAAGTCTGGCCGCCCAGCGTGGTCATATAGGGAACCGCATCGAGATTGATGGAGGTGGTCTCGTTGCGCAGAATCTTGCCGATATAGCCGGCCTCGAGCTGCATGTGGGAGTTCAGCTCCCGTTGAATGGTGAAGGTGAACTGATCGGTGCGGTCGGGCCTGTAATTCGGATCGAGCACGGTCGCGTCGCCCGCCGTGGCCGCGCCGTTGATCCCGGCGAAGAAGGGCTGGGCGAGAGTCGGCGAAGCCGCCGGCAGCGGAGCCGTCAGGCCGTCGGGCCCGATGCGGAAGGCGTTGGTCGGATCTACTGCGCCGGTTCCCAGACATTGGCCCGTGCGCGATGCGCCCTGGCAGGTCACCGGCTGGAGCAGGCCCACGCCCAGCAGCGGAACCAGCACCAGGTTGACGCCGTTCAGCCGGCCAAAGATGCGCGAATATCCGCCCCGAACCACCGTCTTGCCATTGCCCAACAGCTTGCCTAGGATGCCGTCGCTGTAATGCGGATTCCAGGCGCCGGCCACGCGCGGGCTGAACTCGCCGTAATAAGGATTGTACGGGTACTTCAGCCCCTTTCCCACGTTTCCCACCAGCGCGAAGCCGAGAGTCGGGTTGTAACTTGCCGGCGATCCGGCCAGCGCGGCTTTTTCGCGCTGCGCGATGTAATCCTGCGTATTGATGATCTCACCGTCGCTGCCGGTCAGTGCCACCTGTTTGCCGTTCAGCTCATACGGCGGCATCTCCAGATTCCATCCCAGTCCGTAAGTCAGCGTGAAGGAGGGTTTCATGCGCCACGTGTCGTAGAAATACACGCTGTAATACGGAATGACGCTCTGGTCTTGAGCCGTGCTGCCGACGGGCTGCAAAGTCAGGTCAGGGCCGGAGCGCGTATAAGCCACTTGCGGCTGGTTCACCATGCCCAGCACTTCGGCGTAGAGGGTATTCCAGACAGTCGCGCTCGATGCCGCGACCGTGGAAGGAAGGTAGGAAGCCGAGGGAATATTGATGCCGGAGCTGCCCACCTGGTACACAATCTGGTTATTGATGCCGTTTCCGTTGTCGGTGCGCATGTGGTAATCGAAATTACGCTGGTAGGCTCCGCCGAAACCGAACAGGTGGTTCCCCTTGATGGTGGTCAGGTCGTCGCGTAACAGCTTGTCCTGTCCGTCCCAAAAGCGCTGGCGAACGCTCTGGGTGTTCACGTTGTACGGAATCAAGGCGGCCGTGCTCTCGCCGCCGATTTCCACCGCGCCTCCCAAGCCCGGAAGCTGCGGCGGCGCATTGGCGCTGCCCCACTGCCAGAAGCTGCGCGTATAGCTGAACACGAGGTTATTGGTGGTAGTGGGCGAAATCGCCGTGGTCAGGCCGTTGGACCAGAACGACGGCTGCTGCGGCCGGGGAGCAACTGCCGTTGGCTGGCCGAATTGGGCGCCAGGCAGAACACCGCCGATATCCACCTGGTTGGTGGTCAGGTTGATGAGTTTTAAGTCGCGGTAGGTTGCGTACCAGCGCCATTTCTCATTGAAGTCATGATCGATCCGGCCGACATAGCTATTGGAAGTCAGTGGGGACCGGATGGTCGAGATGAATCCCTGTGTGTTGTAGGTGTCGCCGCCTTGCGGGTTGTTTGGCAGGGGCATCTGTTTGTTCCATATTTCGGCAACCACGGGACTGATGCCGATGCCGCGCGGGTCGCATGCGCCAATGGGACAGACCGCCGGCTGATAAGTGATCCCGCCGACAGTGACCGCAGCGGGATTCAAGTTATAAGGATGATAGACACCCGCGGCATCCGGCAACTGAATCACGCCGGCTCGCATTAGCGCGGAAGGCACATTTTTCGAAAACGTGCCGACATTGGGATATCGAAGACCTTCGTAGTTGAAGAAGAAGTACCACTTCTTGCCCAGAAAATCCTTCGGGATCAGCGGTCCGCCGAGGGAACCGCCGAAGCGCGTCCGGTGGTTGGAAACCAGCGGCGTATAAGGGTAACTCACGCCGCCTATGGTAGACGGCGTGTGGTTCGCGGTCCATGAATTCGCGGCCCCGATGGTCGTATCGAAATACCAGAGGTAGCCGGAGCCATGCAACTGATTCGTTCCGCGCTTGGTGACCAACTGGACCTGGGAACCGGATGAGTTATTGAAATCCGAGGTCTGGTTGATGGTGGAAACGCGAAATTCCTCGATGCTTTCGACGGGAGTCGGAATCACTCCGGAGGGGGTGGCGTTGGTCTGGGTGCCGCCGAGGCCGGTGAAGTTGGTCTGGTACCCGGTGGTGTTGCCCGCCATATCGTCGGTGATGTTGCCGCCGTCGAGCTGGAATGTGTTCTGCTCGTTGTGGCTGCCCGCGGTGAATCCGCCCGGAGTGACCCCTGGCTGCAGCACCGCCAGCGTGGACACGTCGCGGCCCAGGTTCGGGAGCAGCATGAGACTTTGGTTGTTCAACGTCGTGCCCACAGCGGCATTCATGGTCTGCAATTCCGAGCCGGCCGACGCGGTAACTTCCACCGTGGTCGAAGTCGAGCCGACCTTGAGTTTGGCGTTGATGGTCAGTGCCACGCCCACGTCGACGGCTTGCGAATTGACCTGGTAGACGGTAAAACCCTGCTTGGTGAAGCTCAGGTTATAGTTTCCGGGCGGGACCTGGCTGAAGATGTACCGACCGGCGTCGTTGGTCGTGGTGGTTTCGACCGCATTGGTCGCGGTGTCCGTGATTTTCACGTGAGTGCCGGGCACCGCGGCGTTTGTTTCGTCCGTCACCTGGCCGGCGACCGTGCCGGCGGTGGACGATTGTCCCCAGGCAACCGCGCCGGAGACTGACAGAATTCCGGCGAGTATCGTAATCCTTGTAAATGAGCGAGACTGCATGGTACCAACCCCTCCAGTGTGCGTAGGTTTACTCGTGTTGCTTTCAGGCAACTATGCGCCGCGGGTGATCTGACTTCAAGCTTTGTGTGACGGAGCGGGACTTATTCGTTGTGAATCGCGCCGGAGCGGTGACAAGGGGCTCCACGCGGGGGTTACGGGAAGCAGCCGGCGCGGCCGAATCGCTGGTCCCGGAAATCCGCGTTTTTAACCCTGAAAACCTCGTGTCTGTCCCCGAGGCGCGACGGGCGCCGTTTCTTGTGGGCATAATGGCGGTCTATGGGAAGGGCACGATATCTGGCGGTGCGGGCGTTTTGGATTGCAGCCGCGTGGACCCTGTACGCCCTGTTCTCGGCCACACAGGCAATCGCGCGCGCGTACGGCGCCCAAATGCCATGGAGGTTGGCTCTCGGGGTTTCGGCCATCGATTCGTATCTCTGGGCCGTGCTGACGCCGATGCTCTTTCTTGTGGCTGGCCGGCTCGTGGTAAAGCGGGAGAACTACTGGTGGACGGGGCCGCTCCTGTTTCTGGCGGGCATTGCTTTCGGGTGGCTGCACCTGACGGTATTTGTGCGCATGCTGCCGCTGGCCGGCTATCGGAATTCGCCGAGCGCGGCGCGCGTGGTATTCATGAGCCGGTTCCATGCGGATGTGCTTACGTGCTGGGTGGTGTTCGGCGTGCGGCACGGCATCGAGTACTATCGGCAGTACCGGATGAGGCAGTTGCGGTCCAGCCAGTTGGAGGCGCAACTGGCGCAGGCCCAGCTCGATGTGCTGAAGATGCAGCTCCAGCCGCATTTCCTGTTCAACACCCTGCATTCCATCTCCACGCTGATGCATCGCGATGTCGAAAGCGCCGACCGCATGATCAGCAGGCTCAGCGAGTTTCTGCGGCTCACATTGAACAGCGCGGGAGAGCAGGAGGTTACCCTGAAACAGGAAATCGAGTGTCTCGACAAATATCTCGAGATCGAACAGGCGCGTTTTGGGGACCGGTTGGAAGTGCGGCGGAGCATCGATCCGGAGACTCTTCACCTGCTGGTGCCGAACCTCATTCTGCAACCGCTGGTAGAGAACGCGGTACGGCACGGCATCGCGCCGCACGCGGCACGCGGCCGCATCGAAGTGGGCGCACGGTTGGAAGAAGGCTGCCTGAGGATCGAGGTCTTGGACGATGGCCGCGGTTCGCACGGCGAGATTTTGGAAGGCGTCGGCATCTCGAGGACGCGGGCGCGGCTCGACCGGTTATATGGAAGCGGATCGCGCCTGGAGATGCGCAACGGACCGAGGGGAGGTTTTCAAGTGCGGCTGACCATACCGAAGCGTACGGAGGCGGGTGATGAAAATTCTGATCGTGGATGACGAGCCGCTGGCGCGCGAGCGAATCCGCACCCTGCTGGCCGCCGAGCCGGAGGTCGAGATCGTGGGCGAATGTTCCGACGGGGAGGCCGCCATCGCGGCGATTCGGAACAGCGCGCCGGATGTCGTATTTCTGGATGTCCAGATGCCGGAGCTCGACGGCTTCGGCGTGCTGGAACGGATCGACCGCTCCGCCATGCCGATTATTGTCTTCGTGACCGCCTTCGATCAGTATGCCGTGCAGGCGTTTGAAGCGCGAGCGCTGGATTATCTTCTGAAGCCGTTCGACCGCGAGCGCTTCTCGAAGTCGCTGGCGCGCGTCCGTATGGAGCACATGCGCTGCTCCACCAGCGGCCTCAGCGAACGCCTCCACAGCATGCTGGACGAATGGAAACAGCGCAAGCAAGGGCCGGGCCGCCTGGTGATCCGGTGCGGCGGGCGCGTCTGCTTCGTGCGGTTCGATGAGTTGGATTGGCTGGAGGCCGCCGGCAACTATGTGCGGATGCATGCCGGAAAGGAGACCTATCTGCACCGCACCACGATGGCGCAGATGGAAGCATGCCTGCCGCCCGAAAAATTCGTGCGGGTCCATCGCTCGTCCATCGTCAACCTGGACCGCATTAAGGAACTGCAGCCGCTGTTCCGCGGGGACTACGCCATCATTCTGCGGAACGGGCAACAACTTACGTTGAGCAAAGCCTATCGCGACCGGCTGAACATTTGAGCGCCCGGACTTCGCAGAAGCCCTTCGCAGAAGCTCTATTGCGGCGGCAGAAACTGCGGCTTCGGCTGCCCGCGATGGCACGTCCAACAGGTCACCGGGTTGGCGTCCCCGAAATAATCGTGACCGATGCCGCGAACCATCTGAAACATTTTTCTGGCCGTCTGTTTCGCGGGTTTGTCGTCCTTTTCGAACTCACCCACCACGTGGCAATGCGCGCAATCCACGCCCAGCCATTGTGTAAGGTTCGTCATTACTGTCCGCAAGCGCGGCGCTGGAACGCCTTTGAGGACCTGTATATTCTTGTATACCTCTTCGGCCATTTTAGGCGGCGCGTCCGGCTCCCAGGACTCGGCCGGCCGCCGGTCGAAGATATGGACGTCTTCGGCTTCCGGGTCGGGATATGGACGTCTTCGGCTTCCGGGTCGGCGCCGTATTGGTGGCGCTCGGCAAAGGTCAGCGTGTTGCCGTCCGCCGACAGGCTCCAGCGGTCGGCCAGGCGCAGTTCCTTGCCCGCAAAAACGGCCACCGACCGGACCGCGAGCGTCGCCCCATCCCACTCGGCATGGCTGGTCATGGGAGCGCCGTGCATCTCGGTCTTGCTCTCCTGGCCGATGGCGTACTTTTGCGTCTCCTGCTGAGTCTCGCCGCGCGCCGTCACCCGAAACGTGACCGCGAAGGTAGAGCCCTGCTGATCGATTTTGCATCGCATGCGGTCGGGCGCGTGGCCCGACGATTTGCTCTGGGCTTGGTTCAGTTCCCACACACCGCTGAAGTTCGGAGTGGTTTGGGCCACGGCCCAAGGAACGAGTGCGAGTGCGACAGCCAACCTCGTCATGACACGACTGTAGCCGCGAAGCGATTCCCCGCCAACCATTTTGGGATGGGAGTGCGGTTCCGGCGTGCGACGCCGATCCATCCGGTGACGGCGTGCTACCGTGGCAGAAGGATGACGGGGAATCGACGGCTCCTGGTTTTCGCGGCATTTGCGCTTGCCTTGGCCACGCTTGCGTTGGCCGCTCTCGCGGGACCCGCCCCGCCGGACTCGTTCCGCTTCGTGATCCTGGGCGACCGCACCGGCGAAGCCCAGCCCGGCGTCTTCGAACAGGTGTGGCGCGAGACCGCCGCCCTGCATCCGGCCTTCGTGCTGAGCGTCGGAGATAACATCGAGGGCGGCGACGACTCGGCCGCGGAGGAGCAGTGGCGCCAGTGGCAGCGGATCGTCGCCCCGTACCGCCAGTATCCCCTGTATCTCGTCCCGGGCAACCACGACATCTGGTCGGAGCGTTCCGAACAACTCTTTCGCAAGTTCGCCGCGCACCCCCCGCACTATAGCTTCGATTACGGTACCGCGCACTTCGCGGTTCTCGACAACAGCCGCTCCGACGAATTGCCGGACGCCGAGTTGGCGTTCCTCGATGCCGATTTGCAAGCCCACGCGGCCCAGCCCGTGAAGTTCGTCTTCTCGCACCGCCCGTCCTGGCTTATCAACGCCGCATTCGCCAATCCGCAATTCCCCTTTCACCAGCTCGCCAAGCGGTACGGAGTGCGCTACGTGATTGCCGGCCACGTACACCAGATGCTGCACATCGATCTGGACGGCGTGACTTACCTCTCGATGCCCAGTTCCGGAGGGCACCTGCGCAACTCGAAGAAATACGAAGACGGATGGTTCTTCGCGGAAACCGCCGTGGACGTGCGCGGAACGGACGTCAGCATCCGGATCCAGGAACTGAAACCGCCGCACGGGCAGGGCCGCGCTACGGTGCCGAAGGATTGGGGCAAGGTGGGGCTGATGCCGCGCGCGGCGGCTGCGGCGCAGTAGCAGCGGCCCGGCCAAAATCCACGGCCGTCGTATTGCCGCCGCACACCAGCACGCCCACCCGTTCTCCCGCCGCCGGCTGGTACCGATGCGAGAGCAGCGCCGCCAGCGCCGCCGCGCCTCCCGGTTCGGCCACCACCCGCAGCACGTTCCACAGCGTTTCCTGCGCCGCCTGGATGGCCTCGTCCGTCACCAGCACGGCGCGCTCGACATAGGCCCGTGCGATCGGAAACATCATCTCGCCGACACGTTTCGGGGCCAGCGAGTCGGCGGCGATTCCTCCCGCCGGCGCATCCACCGGATGGCCCGCCTCGAAGGCGCGCGCCAGAGTCGGTGCGGCCTCCGGCTCCACGCCCACGATCCGCACGCGTCCCGCATACCAGGCCGCGATCCCGCCGATCAATCCTCCACCTCCGACCGCCACCAGCAGCGTGTCGAGCCAGGGCGCCTGTTCCTCGAGTTCCAGGCCGACCGTTCCCTGTCCCAACAGCGTCTCCACCTGCTCGTAGGCGTGCACCGTGAGCGCGCCCGATTCGGCCGCCCACTCCCGGCTCGCCGCCAGTGCATCGTCATACCGCTCGCCGGTCACCACCAGGTCCGCGCCGTACCCGCGGATGCGCTCCATCTTAGCCGGCGAAGAGACGCGCGGCACGAAGATTCGCGCCGGCTTCCCGAGCTTCATCGCCGCGTACGCCACCGCCGCGCCGTGATTCCCGCCGGATGCCGCCACCACGCCCGCCGGAGGAACCTCGCGGGTCAACAGGTTGGTGAAGGCGCCGCGCGTCTTGAACGAGCCGGTATGCTGCAGCAGCTCCAGCTTGAGCCACAGGCTCCCGGTATCCAGGCCGAAATCGCCGCCCCCCACTTCCACGACCGGGGTGCGGCGAATCCAGGGACGGATCACCTGGTAAGCGCGCGCGATCCCCTCGCGGCCCACGGCAGCTTCCATCACTTGGATGCGATGGTCTCCAATTGTCCCAGATGATTCAGATCGTGGCCGGCCATGGTCTCCACCACCACCTGGAAGGTCATCTCTCCGCGTTCGGGGTGGCTCAGTTTTTTCGAAAACTGCTCCGGCGTCACGGTATCGAGCAGCGCCTGGTTCCATCGGCGCACCGTAGAAAACACGGCCAGCGCCGCGTCCGCGCTGAACGAGCCGTAGGGCTTGGCCCAGACGTCCTGGTCGAACGGCTGAATGACGTAGTGGGGCTCGGCCAGCGCCTGCCGCAAGCGGAACGCGAAGACCGTTTCGCAATCCGCCAGGTGACAAATGATGGCGCGCGCCGGCCATTTGCCGGGCGCCAGGCTGCGCTCCATTCCGTCCGCTCCCAGCCGCGCGGCAAGAGCCGCCAATCGCCCCGGAGTTTCGCCAATGACTTCGCGCGCATTACGATCGCCCAAAAAGCTTGCGTAGGGATTCACAGAAATCATTGTACCGCCGGCGCGGCTACCGGCTTGTTAACTCGCCACGGCGCTCCGCCAAACGCGATATCATCTTTCCTGTGCGAGTACCAGCGCTCTTCGTGATGGCCGTGCTTGCGGCGGCGTTGCATGCGCAAACGGGATGCAACGACCCGCTGGCGTCGCCCGTGTTGACCGTTGCGCTGCCTGGGCCGCCATTCGGAGTAGCGGTGTCCGGCGATGGCTGCTGGGCGTTCGTTTCCTTGATGAACGCGAGCGGCGGGAAGGGAGCGGGCATCGCCGTACTCAGCCGGAAGGGTGGGCGCGTGGACCTGGTGCGGACCGTTCCGCTGCCCTCGCCGCCCACCGGGATCGTGCTGACGCACGACGGCAAACTGCTGATCGCCGCCGCCATCGACAACGTCGTGTTCCTCGACGTGCCGTGCCTGATTTCGGGCTGCGCCAAGCCTGTGGCCGGGTCCTTTTCCGACGGCGGGAACATGCAGAGTATCTACGCCAACGTGACCCCCGACGACAAGCTGCTGTTCGTCAGCGAGGAGTCCGGGAGCGCCATCACGGTCATCGACCTCCCACGCGCCCGCAGCGCGGGATTCGCCGCCAGCTCCATCATCGGCGGGATACCGGTGGGGCACGCGCCCATCGCGCTGACGTTTTCGCCCGATGGACACTGGCTGTTCTCCACCAGCCAGGCGGCTTTGAAGGATTGGGGCTGGCCGGCGGCCTGCAAACCAGAAAACCGTCCGAATGTTTCGGACCTGGTGAATCCGGAAGGGGCCGTGATGGCGATCGATGTGGCGCGCGCCAAATCCGACCCGGCGCACGCGGTGGCCGGGCACGTTCCCGCCGGACCGGCAGCGTCGACACCACGGCACCTGGCTATGCGTCCCTTCCGGCAGCGCGATATCCCGAGATCGATGTCGGCTTCCGCCCGCGCACTGGAACCAGTTCATGCCCAGGTACGCGCCGATCATTCACCGGCGACCGATTGCCTCCCGCAACCACAGCGCGCCCGAAGCAATGAGTTGCGCCACGCACTGGAGGATGCGCTCGCGTGGCACCTCCGGCTCGAAGGCCTCCAGCAGCTGCCGCATAGTTACGCCTCCTGAACGGAGAACACGCTCCACAATCGGGGCCACCGCGCTATCAAACCGAGTCGCGGCCGGCCCGACGAACACTTCGATGGCATCCTCGTCCGCGCAGTGTCTGATACAGACATCCGGAAAGCGCATCAGGGGAACGAGGCGATGATCGCCGCTCGGAGGCAGCGGGACTTGTTCAGCACTCCATGGCAGCGAAAAGCGAACTCGCGGATCCGCGACCATTCGCATTTCGGTCAGCGCTCCGACCAGTGCTCCGGCCCTGCCGGCGGTCTCGACCAGTTCCCTCTGAAAGAGGGTCAGGTACTCGCTCAGCTCGCGCGCAGCAGCGAAGCGCGGGATGCCGGACCCTAATTTTGTGCTGCTCAGTTGATGAGCGACCCTACCGATGAGATCCAAACCCGTCGGATGCCTAAACTTTGCGGCTACGCTAAGGGAAGCGCCGTCCTCTGGCTCATCACGATGGTGCCAAGCTCGCGGCACATACAAGAGATCGCCCTCAACGAGCGTTCCGCACCACGTTGCCTCCCGGTAAAACTCCCCTGACGACAGGGATGTACCCGTGCGGTTGGCTATTGGGCAGTGGACCCACCACTTTCGGCGCCCTTCCACCTGAAAGATGAAGACGTCGTGCTCATTACATCGCATGATGGGCAGGGCCGGCTCTCCCCAGCTCGCGAACATGTCGGCCTGTACGGGTACGGCTAACACCCCCTCCAGGGCCTCGCACAGGTGGGATATCGGCTCGTGGAGCTCGTCGACGGCTTCTATCGCTAGCGTCGCTCCCCCACGTAACGCGTTCGTCAACTCACGTACGAGCAGCCTCGGGGATCCGGTGTGCCCCGCCTCGACATAGAGCTGCTCGGGGCACTCTACACCGCCTTTGAACAGGCGAAGGCGAGGGTACGACAAGCCGCCAAAGCTGAGCAGCCGATTCAGCGTTCGCCACGAAGCCACTCCCGAAAGCCTGCCCACCGTGCCCGTGATATGGACTGCGGCACGGCCAACCACAATCGTCCAGGAAGGCTCGGGTACTGTAGGG
>OMOG01000364.1:14098-23272 GCA_900290305.1 Candidatus Sulfopaludibacter sp. SbA4 | reverse complement strand
CAGCAGTTCAGTTTCCGTGTCATGGCGTTCAATATCCTCACCCGGCTATCGGCAGGTCGGGCGGCGGACTGTATAGGCGGCTACTCTACCCCACCTCCCGATAGAGCCCTTTCGACTCCTCCGAAAGCAGCCCAAGCTGGTAGCGCATCGAACCTTCGAAAGCCTTCAGCGAGCCGCGCGTCAGAAAGTAAGCCGCCGTCCCGATCGCCGCCGTTGCCGCCACCACCGCCGCCGCCGAGCGGAAGATCAGGAAGTACTGCAGCCCCACCGCGATCGCCATGCAAAGCCCGCCCGCCATCATCAGCGGCAGCATGAACATGCCGCGCGATGCCTCCACCTGTTTGCTGAACGGCACGCCTTCCACCAGCCTCAGCTCCAGAGCGAGATAAGCGGAACCCACCGCCATGCTATACGCCACGAACAGCCCTCCCTGCGCGACTCCCCAGAACCACGCCAGCACCACCAGCAAAATCGCGTGCGGTACCACGATCATGGCGAACCACAGCAGCCCGTGGACACCGCGGGCAAACCCTTGGAACGCCCCGTTGGGAACCAACAGGAAGACCCACGCGCCCTTGTGATCGCTGCCGTACGCCAGCACCGAACAGACGGCGAACAGGATGACTCCGAACAAGGTGCGGCAACACGTGCATGGTCGTGAATCGCCCCGAAAACGGCGAGGCCCGCGCGCCGCCTACAACCAACACGATGGCCACGATCGCGGTCGGCAGCATGGGAATCAACTGCCGCCGGAATTGCCAGTCGCGCAGCATCATGTGCGCCACATACGTGAATCCGGCGCGGCCCGCCTGCCCTCCGAAAAACCGCGCGGCCATGGCGCCCATCCGCGTCGTGCCCGCCTTCGAGCGGCCCCCCGATCCGCCTTGCACGATGCTCGACACGCGAATCAGGTAGTCGCCCGAAAGCGCCCGGATTCCCATCACCACGACCGCGCCGGCCGCCGCCACCAGCGCCATGCCCAGGTACCAGCGCGACGCCGCGTTCGCCGGCAACCATTGTAGAAGCCGCAGGCGCCGCGACCAGCCGCGGTTGAACTGCAGCAGCGTGATCCCGATCCACGGCAGCATCTCCGCAACCTGTCCCGCGGCCTTCAATCGCGCAGACGGCACGAACCGGATCAGCCATCCGAACACCGCGCAGCACAGCAGCGCCGCCAGCAGTCCCACCGCAAAGGCCGCCAGCATGTGCACGATCGGGTAGTACCAAGGCGCGCCCTTCAACAGCAGCCCGGCCAGCGCCGGCGCGGCATTCAATCCCGGCACCAGGTAAAGAAGGATACGCAGCAGGTGCGTCAGCTTGGCCGCGGTATACGTTGCGCCGTTGATCGGCTGATGCGCCAGCACCAGCCCTTCCACCGGATTCACCAGGCTGTTGCTGGTCTCCGAAATCAGAACGCTGAGCAGCAGGAACGCCGTGAAACCCAGGAACGATGCGAAGTATGTGGCCAGCGGCCGCGCTGCCGCAACCAGCACAACGCTCATCAGCGCCGACAGGCCGAAGTACAGCCACGCCGCCATCTTCAGGGTCACGCCATCCCGGCCGAGCTGGCTCAGCATCTCCCTTCGCTCGGCCAGTTCGTCGAACAGATCCAGCAGCAGCCGGTAACGTTTGCGGTCGATCATCTCCGCAACGCTTCTACAATGCGCGCCACTCCCGGGTCCACGCTCGCCGAGTCCGTCAGTTGCCGGAACACGTCTTCCAGCGTGGATTGGTTCGTCGAAGCCTTCAGGCTCTCCGCCGACCCGTCGGCGATCAGCTTCCCCTGGTGGATGATCAGCACGCGGTCGCAAACCTTCTCGACCACGTCCAGCACATGCGAGCTTTAGAGGATAGTCTTGCCCTCAGCCGCCAGCGCGGCGATGAGATCCTTGATCAGGATGGCCGCATTCACATCCAGCCCGGAGAGCGGCTCGTCCAGCAGGAGGAGGTCCGGATTGTGCAGCAGCGCCGCGGCGATCAGAATCTTCTGCCGCATCCCTTTCGAATATGTGTCGAGCCGGCTCACGCGGTCCGAAGACAAACCGAACGTCTCCAGGATGTCGCGAATCCTGGCTTGCAGCGTCTCTTCCTCCACGTCGTGCAGGCGTCCCGAAAGCTCCAGGAACTCCTGTCCGGTGAGACTCTCGAACAGCACCGCGGCTTCCGGAACATAGCCGATCCGCTGCTTCACGTCGACGGCGCGCTCCGGCAACGGAAGCCCCGCCACCGAAATCGTCCCCGCATTGGCAGCCAGGATTCCGGCGATGATCTTGATCGTGGTGCTCTTGCCGGCCCCGTTGGGGCCCAGCAGCCCGACGACCTCGCCCTTCCCGAGGCTGAACGAGATCTCGTGCAGCACCTCGGTGCGGTCGTAGCAGAACACGACCCCATTGAACTCGACCATGGGCCGTTCGCTCAACTCACATCCAACCCCAAGAACTCCCTGGCGTTGCTGTAGCAGATATTCCGGATCGTCGGCCCCACCAGCGAATCGTCGCCGGGCAGCCGGCCCTCCTCCATATCCTTGCCGAACATTTCGCACAGCACGCGCCGGAAATACTCATGCCGCGGATACGACATAAAGGACCGCGAGTCCGTCAGCATCCCCAGGAACCGCGAGATCAGGCCGCAATTGGAGAGCGCGTTCATCTGCCACTCCATGGCCTCCTTCTGATCCAGGAACCACCACCCGCTGCCGAACTGGATCTTGCCCGCGATCTTTCCGTCCTGGAAGTTTCCGATCATGGTGGCCAGCACGTAGTTGTCGCAGGGGTTCAGGTTGTACAGCACCATCTTCGGCAGCGCGCCCTCCTGCTCCAGCCGGTCCATGTAGTTGCCCAGCGCATCGGCCTGCAGCCAGTCGCCGGCCGAATCGAAACCGGTGTCCGGACCCAGCTCGCGGAAACGCCGCGTGTTGTTGTTGCGCCGCGCTCCCAGGTGAAGCTGCTTGGTCCAACCCTTCTCCGCGTCCAGCTTTCCGAAGAACAGCATCAGGTAGCCGGCGAAGCGGGCGTGCTCCTCGGGTGTGGCCGCGTGTCCCATGCGCGCCCTTCCGAAAATCACGGAGGCTTCATGCTCGGTGGCGAATTCGCCGTAGGCGTGGTTCAGCCCGTGGTCCGACATCCGGCCGCCCATGTGGTGAAAGAAGTCGTGGCGCTTGCGCAGGGCCTCGACGAACTCCGCCAGCGTGCCGATCCCCGTGTTGCTGACTTCCTGTAGTTTATCTACCCAAGGATTGAACGCCTCGGGAAGATGCACGTTCAGCGCCTTGTCGGGCCGGAAACAGGGAAATACTTTGGTCCCGAGATTCGAGCCCGCGATCGCCTTGTGGCACGAGAGATCGTCCGTGGGATCGTCGGTAGTGCAGACGGCCTTCACATGGAACTTCCGCAGTATGCCATGCGCCCGCAGGTCGTCGCCCGCCAACAGCTCGTTCGCGCGATCCCAGACGCGCCCGGCGTTCGATTCGTCGAGCAGCTCGTCGATGCCGAAATAGCGCTTCAGCTCCAGGTGCGTCCAGTGGTACAGCGGATTGCGCAGCGTGCGCGGAACCGTGCGCGCCCACGCCAGGAACTTCTCGCGCGGCGTCGCATCGCCGGTCGAGTAGCGCTCGTCGACTCCGTCCGCCCGCATGGCGCGCCACTTGTAGTGGTCGCCCTCCAGCCAGATCTCGAAGAGATTCTGAAAGCGCCGGTTCGCCGCCACGTCCTGGGGAGGCAGGTGGCAGTGGTAGTCCAGGATCGGCTCCCGCTCGGCGTACTCGTGATACAGCCGGCGCGCGGTGTTGGTGGTCAGCAGAAAATCTTCGTGGATGAAAGACATAATCGTAATGAAGGTAGCACAGGCATTCTTGCCTGTGTGGTTTCATTCTTGCCTGTGTGGTTTCGGGCGCCGCCCCCCGAGCGCCGCGCCGCAGTGCCATAATGATTCTCCAGATGCGACCGCTGTTCTGTGTTCTCCTGTCTGCCGCTGCCGCCATCGCGCAGCAGCCCTCCAAGCCGGTCCCGCCGCCCGGGATCGAACTGCCCGCCGCGGACCACGCCGAACTCCAGGCCGGCCTCGATCACCTGCGCGCCTCCATCGACAAGGTGCGCGGCAATCCGCTGGCGCCCGACGTCCTCATCTTCCAGGAGGCCGTCCGCTACGCCCTCCAGTACAACGAATTCTTCAACGCCAACGAGATCGCGAAGGCCAAGGCCCTTCTCCAGCAGGGTGAGGAGCGCGCCGCCCAGCTTGCCCAGGGACAGGCGCCGTGGAACATCGCTACCGGCCTGGTCGTGCGCGGCTACGTCTCCAAGATCGACAAGAGCGTGCAGCCATACGGCCTCGTGGTGCCGCCCTCGTACTCGCCCAACGCGCCGCACCGCTGGCGCCTGGACACCTGGTTCCACGGCCGCAACGAAACTCTCAGCGAGGTCAACTTCCTGGCCGACCGCATCCGCAATCCCGGCGAATTCACCCCCCGCGACACCATCGTGTTGCACCTCTATGGCCGCTTCTGCAATGCCAGCAAGATGGCCGGCGAGGTGGACCTGTTCGAGGCCATCGACGCCGTCAAGCGCCGCTACGCCATCGACGAGAACCGCATCCTGGTGCGCGGCTTCAGCATGGGAGGCGGCTCCGCATGGCACATCGGGACGCACTACGCCGGGCTGTGGGCCGCGGTCGCGCCGGGCGCCGGCTTCAGCGAATCCGCGCAGTTCCTGCACCTCCGCCTCACCGGGGATAACGCCCCGCCGTGGTGGGAGCAGAAGCTGTTCCACGTCTACGACGCCACCGATTACGCGGTCAACCTGTACAACACTCCGACGGTAGCCTACAACGGCGAGATCGATCCGCAGAAGCAGGCCGCCGACATGATGGAGCGCGCGCTAGCCGAAGAGGGCCTGCGCCTGATCCGCGTGGTCGGCCCGCAGACGCCGCACCGCTACCATCCCGATTCCAAGGTCGAGATCGACCGTATGCTCGACGCGATTGCGGAGCGCGGGCGCGATCCTTATCCGCGCAGGGTGCGGTTCACCACCTGGACCCTGGCCTACAACCAGATGAAATGGGTGACCATCGATTCGCTGGGCAAGCATTGGGAGCGCGCGCGCCTGGATGTGGAGATCGCCGCCGAGATCGCGGGCGATAGCGCCGTCAACGTGGACACGCAAAACGTGACCGCGTTCACGCTCGAGATGGGCTCGGGCGGCTGCCCCCTGGACCTCGCACGCAAGCCGGTCGTGACCATCGACGGCCAGAAAATCACCGCGCCGGGCCCTATGTCGGACCGCTCCTGGAGCGCGCATTTCCGCAAGTCCGGGAACCAGTGGACGCTGGCCGACGCGCCCTTCGCGGCCGGTCTCCACAAACGCCACGGCTTGCAAGGACCGGTGGACGACGCCTTCCTTGACAGCTTCATCTTCGTCTCGCCTACCGGCGCGCCGCAGGCCCCGGGCGTGGCGAAGTGGGTTGCGGCTGAAGAGAAGCACGCCATCACCGAGTGGCGCCGCCAGTTCCGCGGCGAGGCGCAAGTGCGCGACGACAAGGACGTCACCGATGCCGATATCGCGGCCAGTAACCTGGTGCTCTGGGGCGACCCCGGCAGCAACAAGGTGCTCGCGCGCATCGCCGATCGCCTGCCCATCAAGTGGCCTTCCGTCGCCACCCAGGTGCCCATCCTGATCTATCCCAATCCGCTCAATCCGAAGAAGTACGTGGTGCTGAACAGCGGCTTCACCTTCCGCGAATTCGACTACCTCAACAACGCGCGCCAGATTCCCAAACTCCCGGACTACGCGGTGGTGGACACGACTACGCCGCCCAATGACCGCTATCCCGGCAAGATCGTGCTGGCCGGCTTCTTCAACGAAGACTGGAGCCTCTGACTCAACCGCTCCCAGTGTTATCCTGAAGGCCAGGAACCGTCCATGATTCTCACCCTCGACATACCCGACGAGATCGCCGCCCAGTTGGGCGCCGCTGGCCCGGAGCTTTCCCGCACGGCTGTTGAAGCGCTGGCGATTGAGGGATACCGGCGCGGTGCGCTCACTCAGCTTCACGTCGGACGCATGCTCGGCATGTCGCGTATCCAAGCGGAAGACTTCCTGGCGGAACACGTTGCTTTGTACGATTACCCTCCAGCCGAACTTCGGCGCGAAGCCGAAGCGGGCTAACTACACCGTTTCATAAATACAGTCTCGTATCGAACCGTGGCGCAGGCTCTCAAGCCTGCCGCGTCGACACTCGTGTCGACGCTTGTTCCGCGCCTGAAAAATACGTCGGTGTATTTATGAAACAGCGTACTAACCTATCCAATCGTTAGATTCCGGGCCGCCCGCCATGACGGTCGTTTCTGATTCCGCGCATGGTCGAACGGGACCTGACCGCCCCCGGCGCCCCAGAAGCGGTACGGGGAAGCCATCCAGTTGGCGATTGACCTCCGCGCCGATTTCCTTCTGATCGATGAACTCCGCGGCCGCACCGTCGCCACCGCTCGCGGGTTGGTCGTGATCGGGGCACTGGGAGTCCTGCTCGAATCCTACCGCTGGCAGCGCATTCAGAATCCGCTGGAGATCCTGGCGCAACTCAGCGCTTGTCGCTTTCATCTCTCGCGCCGTCTGGTCGCCGAGTTTGAAGAACAGATCCGTTTGATCAGCCGGATGCATGAGTGATAATAGCTCTGATGAAGAGCATGTTTTGCCTCCTTCTGCTCGCTACCGCAGCCCTCGCCCAGGCTCCCAAGACCGTGCCGCCCCCAGGCATCGAGGTGCCGCCCGCGGACCGCGCCGAGCTCGAAGCCGGACTTGCCAGCCTGCGCGCCGCGACCGAGGCGAGGAGCGCGCGGCGCAGCTTGCGCAGGGCCGCGCGCCGTGGGCCACGGCCACCGGGCTGGTGGTGCGCGGCTACATATCGAAGATCGATAGGAGCGTGCAGCCGTACGGGCTGGTGGTGCCGCCGTCATACTCGCCCAACGCGCCGCACCGCTGGCGCCTCGACCTCTGGTTTCACGGCCGCTCGGAAACCCTCAGCGAGGTGAACTTCCTCTCCGACCGCTCGCGCAACCCCGGCGAGTTCACCCCGCGCGACACCATCGTGCTGCATCTCTACGGACGCTTCTGCAACGCCAGCAAATTCGCCGGCGAAGTGGACCTGTTCGAGGCCACAGACGCGGTGAAGAGGCAGTACCCTATCGACGAGAACCGCATCCTGGTGCGCGGCTTCAGCATGGGCGGCGCCTCCGCGTGGCACATCGGCGCGCACTACGCCGGGCTGTGGGCCGCGGTCGCGCCCGGCGCAGGATTCAGCGAGACGGCGCAGTATCAAAAGCTCCGCCTCACCGGCGAGGGCGCGCCGCCCGCATGGGAGCAGAAGCTCTGGCATCTCTACGACGCCACGGATTACGCCGGCAACCTCTTCAACACTTCGACCGTCGCTTACAACGGCGAGATCGATCCACAGAAACAGGCCGCCGACATGATGGAACGCGCCATGGCGGAAGTGGGTCTGCGGCTGATCCGCGTGGTCGGCCCGCAGACCGCGCACCGGTATCACCCCGATTCGAAAATCGAGATCGCGCGCATGCTGGACGCGATTGCAGAGCGTGGGAGCGATCCCTATCCGCGCAAGGTGAAGTTCACTACCTGGACGCTGGCTTATAACCGCATGAAGTGGGTGACCATCGACGCGCTGGGCCGGCATTGGGAACGCACGCGCCTCGATGCCGAAATTACGGGCGAAACCTCCGTCAACGTGGACACCCAAAACGTCACCGCCTTCACGCTCGAAATGGGCTCGGGAGGCTGCCCGCTCGACCCCGCGCGCAAACCCGTGGTGATCATTGACGGCCAGAAGGTCACCGCGCCCGGGCCTATGTCGGACCGCTCGTGGACGGCGCACTTCCGCAAGTCCGGGAGTCAGTGGACCATGGCGGACACCGTGACGGACGCGGGCCTGCACAAGCGCCACGGTCTGCAAGGACCGATCGACGACGCGTTCCTCGACAGCTTCCTCTTCGTCTCTCCGACCGGCGCGCCGCAGGCTCCGGGCGTGGCGAAGTGGGTGGCGGCCCAAGAGAAGAAGGCCGTCGACGAGTGGCGCCGCCAGTTCCGCGGCGACGCGCAGGTGCGCGACGACACCGCCGTCACCGACGCCGATATGGCCTCGAGCAATCTGGTCCTGTGGGGCGATCCGGGCAGCAACCGGGTGCTGGCGCGGATCGCGGACCGCCTGCCCGTCAAGTGGCCGTCCGCCCCGACCCAGGTGCCCATCCTGATCTATCCCAATCCGCTCAACCCCAAGAGGTACGTGGTTCTGAACAGCGGCTTCACGTTCGAAGACTACGCCGCGCGCAGCAACTCGCTGCAGACGCCCAAACTGCCGGACTGGGCCATCATCGACACGGCCGAAGGAAAGATTGTACGGGCGGGATTCTTCAATGAGAATTGGGGACTCTGAAGAATTCCTCCCACGGTGCCTGCGCCGCATCGCCGAGCGCGACTCCGAAGTGCGCGCGTGGGTGGAAGTTGCACCCCAACCGTGCACCGCTGACGGACCCCTCCACGGCATTCCCTTCGGCGCGAAAGACATCTTCGAGACCCGCGGCATGGCCACCGAATACGGCTCGCCAATCTACGCCGGGCGGAAGGGCGATCGCGACGCCGCCGTGATCGACGAGCTTCGCCAAGCGGGAGCCCTGCTGCTCGGCAAGACCCACACCACGGCCTTCGCGTCCTTCGACCCCGCCCCCACGCGCAATCCGCGTCTGCCCGGCCACACACCCGGCGGCAGTTCGTCGGGATCGGCCGCGGCCGTGGCCGCTGGGATGGTGCCCTTCGCGCTCGGCACGCAGACCCTGGGCTCGGTCCTGCGGCCGGCGTCCTACTGCGGCGTGTGCGGGTTCAAGCCCAGCTTCGGGTTGATTCCCACGGAGGGCGTGCTGCCCTTCGCCCCCTCGCTCGACACCGTGGGCTTCTTCACCGAAACCGCCGCCGACATGGCCTGCCTATGGTCGCGCGGATTTAAAGGGCAATCGACCGCCACACTGCGCCGCGCCGCCCACTTCCGCGTGCCGTCCGAGGAGCCCATGGCCCGAGCGGTGGATGACGCGGCGGAGCGTCTCTGCGCCGCGGGCGTCCCGGTCGACGCGCTCGATCTTCCCGCGGGCTGGGATCGCCTGGCCGCCGCGGCCCG
>OMOG01000364.1:450-14088 GCA_900290305.1 Candidatus Sulfopaludibacter sp. SbA4 | reverse complement strand
TGGTGCGGCAAGGTCTCGAGATGCCCGAAGACGAATACATCAGGGCGCTGGCGCACGTCGCCGCAATGCGAACCTCGCTCTCGAACGTGCTATGGGAATACCCGGCGATTCTCAGTCCCGCGGCCACGGGCCCCGCGCCCGCGGGCTTCGACTCCACCGGCGATCCGGCGAACAACGCGCCCTGGACCGCGCTCGGCGTGCCGGCGATCAGTGTGCCGCTGCCCGTCGCAGGCGCGCCGCTGGGCCTGCAAATCACGGCAGCGTGGGGGCGGGATGACGCGCTGGTGGCGGTGGCGGAACAGGCGGAGGAGTTACTCATTGGACCGTCCACGTCCCCACGGCCTGCCAGCCTGAGTTAGTAGCATCCGTGGAATCCCGGGCAGCCAGGTAGATGACTTTGTTGCCCCCGAACGCCGCCGGGAAACCGATGGAGAGCGTCAGGGTCAGGGCATTGCCGATCACGGCCACCGTCGCCGCTCCCACGCTGACTGTACACTGGCTGTTGCCGAGGCTCCCGCTGCCCGGCAGCAGCATGCCGGAATAGGCACTTGGGTCGCCCGCATCGCCCACCAGGTAGAGCGCGTTAGCGGGCCGGCTGTAAGCCAGGTAACATGCCTGCCGTCCATCCAGAGAGCTATTGATTAGTATGTTGACGATGCCAAGATCCTGCCAACCATCGCCATCCGTGAAGGTGAAGCTGAACATCTGGTTCAATCCCGACCCATTCGCTGGGCTTACTGCTCCGACGGCCGGACCGGGCGGTGGAGTCACCGGCACGCTCCAGGTGCCCGAAGGCTGCCAGCCAGAGTTGTTTTCGGCCACGTCCCCGGCGGCGAGGTACACCACGTGATTGCCCGCAAAAGCCGCGCTGAAGGTAAGGTTCAAGGTCAAGGTCAGGGTATTCCCGATGCCACTCGCTGAAAAGCCTGCCGTACTGACCGTGCACTGACTATTGCCCACGCTCCCGGACCGGTTGAGGGGCAGCTCCGGCAACAAGCCGTTCCCAGCATCATTCACGAGATATAGCGCATTCAGTGGCCGGCTGTAGGCGATGTAGCATGACTGTCGGCCATCCAGGAAGGTATTAATCAAGATGTTCACTACACCGAGGTCCTGCCAGCCCCGCGGGTCGGAGAACGTAAACACCATCGTTTGGTTGGACCCCGATCCCGAGGCCGGACTGACTCCCACGGCCGCCGGGAGCCCGACATGCGGGGTGAGCAGATATGCGCCCCCAGCGCCGTTGAGGACAATCTGGCCGCTGTCATTGATCCCGGCCGGAACGGCCCCTGCGAGGTCGTTGCTCACCTTCCCCAGGTCGTAGACGGTTCCGTTCTGGTAGAGAAACGGCCGAACGGTGTTGGGCGCACCGCTCCACATGGTCCCGACCACCTGGCCGCTCGCGTTCACCGCGGTGGGCTGCAGCCCGGCGAAGCCNNCACCGCTGATCCGGTTGTGCCGTTCGGCGTGGAGGGAGTCCAGAGGAAGCCATGCGTGCAGACCAAACCTTGGGGGTTGGGGAGGCACAGATCACTCACTCCAACAATAGCGCCAAGGTTGTTGATCGCGGTCAAGGTATCCGCGACGCTCCCGGCCAGCCCGTGTACCACCGTGACACCCAGCGTGTTTCCATTGGCCGAAGCGGGAGTATAGAGTTGAGTCTCGCTGATGGCCTGCCCGAAATCATTGATCGCGACGAACGGCGGAGATACGTTAGTGCTGGAGATCGTCCCGCTGGCTCCATTGGGCGACGATGGCGTCCACAGGAATGAGATCCCCTGACAGATTGGGCCCGGTTCGCCCCCTGACACGCAGTATACCTGCGCACCGATCACCTGGCCGGAGTTGTTGACGCCATACGCGTCGGAGCCCATTCCGGATTGAGGAGAGGTTTGTACCGGAAGCCCGACCGCAATCCCGGACGTGCCATTGGCGATACTTGGAGACCACAGAACTGCCGATTCGGGGATGAACAAGGAACCATAGTAATACCCGTTCGACCCGGCTACCTGCCCGCGGTCATTGACCGATGCCGCTACGTTGAAGCCGAGATTGACGGTGCTCCCCGTGGTTGCGTTCGCTGTGACAGCCGTCCACAAAAGTCCGGAGTAGCCGGAGACCACGACCTGACCGAAGTTGTTCAGCGGCTTGGGGGACATGGTGCTGGCTCCCGCGGCGATCCAGGTCACCACGTAGTTGCCTAAAGGCGGCAACCCGGTCAACTCGAAGTAGGCGGTAGCTGTTTGTGCGGCGGACACGGACACGGTAAAGGACGTCTCGCCGACGGCGGTTGGCAACGGCAGGCTGGTCGTGTACCAGTCGGCTACGGCGTACCCGCTGGCCGGCGTCGCAATCAAGGTTACCGTGGTGCCCGGGTCGTACCATCCTCCGCCCGATACGGTCCCACCCGCCGGAGGGGAAGATTGTACGGCCACCAGGTACTGAGTCTTATAAGTCGCCGTGTAGATTGCCGCCTGCGCCGGCGCCACGATCGTGCGCGGGTTCGCCGCCTCCCCGTCCTGCCATCCGGTGAATACGTCCTGTGTACCCAAGGTGTCGTTCACTGGCGAAGCGAAGGCGACCGTGCAACTGGCCCCCGGGGTCCAGTTCAGGGTCTGCGGCGCGACGTATGTGCCGGGCGAGCAGCCGGCGCCGGTCACGGTGAATCCGTGCGATGCGGGACTCGACGATACAGTTACTTGACCGCCAGCGCCTGCCGAAGGCGCAACGGGAGACAGCAGATAAGTTCCGTTACCGAAGACTACGATTTGGCCGCGGCTGTTGAGCCCATTGACGTACACCGACCCGCTGGTCAACGCGCTCAGATCGTACACCACGCCCCCGGAGTAGAGGAACGGAACGAATGTGCAGAGATTAGCGCCGTTGAGTTGGCACCAATCCCCGGCGACTTGTCCGCTGTCATTCAGTACCGGAAAAACCAGGCTGGGATGCGAGCCAGACCGACGAACCCCGCGGGGACCGGTATCGTCGAAACCGCTCCCCTAGTGCCGTTCGGCGATGCCGGTGTCCACAGCAAGGGTTGACATTGCGTAGACGAGAAGCAGGAGTCGGACAGTCCCAAAACAGTACCGTTGTTATTGATGGCGAGCCCTTCGGCGACACCCGAAATGGGGGTGAAGGTACCGGTAGCGCCATTCGCCTGGAAGGGCGTAAACAACAGCGGAGTGGATCCGGGCGGGTTGATGACCACCTGGCCGAAATCATTGATGGCGGCCACGCCGTTGAACCGGCTGTCGGGGTTCACGGTCCCCGTCATTCCATTCGGCGATGACGGCGTCCAAAGAAAGGTCGAGCCGATCACCTGGCCAAAGTTGTTGATCCCAGTCGCACCGCCGGGCGAGGTAACCGGAAGATCGACGGCGGGTCCCCAGTACCCATTGGGGGTTTCCGGCGACCACAGAAACGACCGGCCGAGAGCACCCCCGACGACCTGGCCTTGATCGTTGATCGCGTTCGCGACGGCGGCGTTGGCGGGATAGGGATTGGATATGATTCCTACGGCCCCGTTGGCCGACGCGGGAATCCACAATAATGCTCCAGAAGGCGACAATCCGACCACCTGACCGAAGGCATTGATCGAGGGTGTTCCGGCACCGGGGAGGAAGGTGCCGGCAAAAAGTTCCGTCAGGACATAGTTCCCGGGTGGTGGGGGTGCGGCGGCTGAGGCCTGCCAGCAGAGGGCCGCAACAAGTAGGAACGCTCTCGAAAGTTGGATCATTGGACGCTCCATGTCCCCACCGCCTGCCAGCCTGAGGTAGCAGAATCGCTGAAATTCCGGGCGCCCAGATAAATCACCCGGTCACCCGAAAACGCCGGTGAGAAGGCGATACCGAGCGTCAGGGTCAATGTATTGCCAGTAACGGTTAACGCCGGCGCTCCCGCACTGACTGTACACTGACTGTTGCTCAGAGTCCCAGCACCGCTCATTACCAATCCCGGCAAAAGCTCCGTACCCGCATCGTTGACTAAGTAGAGCGCATTCACGGCACGGCTGTAAGCCAGGTAACATGCCTGCCGTCCATCCAGGGAGCCATTGATCAATATGTCGACGACGCCGAGATCCGCCCACCCGTTGCTATCCGTGAAAGTGAAGGTGAACGTCTGCGCCGATCCCGACCCGTACGCCGGGCTCACCCCTCCTACCGCCGGACCAGCAGGTACCGCAATGGGCACGCTCCAGGTCCCCAAAGGCTGCCAGCCTGAGTTGTTCCCGGCGGCGTCTCCGGCGGCGAGGTAGACCACGTGGTTGCCTCCGAATGCGGCACTGAAGCTGAGGTTCAACATCAGGGTCAGGGTATTCCCGTTCTCGCTCACCGAAGAGCCTGCTGCACTGAGCGTGCACTGGCTATTGCCGACACTGCCGGACCCGTTGAGGGGCAACGCCGGTAACAATGCGTTCCCGGCATCATTCACCAGGTACAGCGTATTCAGCGGTTGACTGTAGGCAATGTAGCAGGATTGCCTGCCATCCAGGAAATTGTTGATCAGGATGTTCACTACGCCGAGGTCTTGCCAACCGCGCGGGTCGGAGAAAGTAAATACCATCGACTGGCCGGAAGCCAATCCCGACGCCGGACATACCCCCGTGGCGCCCGGGAGCGCTACATGCGGCGTGAGCAGATAAACCGAGCCATTGGCGTTCATCACAATCTGACCATGGTCGTTGATCCCCACCGCGCTCCCCTCGGCGATGCCGGCGCTCACGGTTCCCAGGTCGTATACGGTTCCGTTCTGGTAGAGAAACGGCCGGGAGACGCCGTTGGCCTGCGTGACGATCCCGACGGCCTGGCCGCCCGCGTTCAGAGCGGCGGGCTGCAACGAAACAAACCCCGGAGGCAAGGGGATCGCCGCCGTCAACCCCGTGGTGCCGTTGGGAGAGGATGGAGTCCAGAGGAATCCTTGCTGACCGCAGCACGCCTGGCTGCTCATTCCAGCGATGGCGCCGGTGCTGTTGATGGCCAGCAGTTGACTGAGAGAGATAACCGTACCCGGACCGTACAGGGGCAAACCGTTGATGTCCGTGAGGCTTCCGGCGCTTCCATTGGCCACGGAGGGCGTGAAGAGTTGTGTAACTGACGCTCCCGGCTCTGAGATTATTGCCTGCCCGAAATCATTGATCGCGGCGGCCGGGATAGAAGTGTTAACCGTCCCGGTGGCGCCGTTTGGCGACGAGGGGGTCCACAAAAATGAGCCGGTATAATTGCAGGAGTGGGACTCGTCGTAGCTGCAGCCGGAGTATCCAATCACCTGGCCGAAGTCGTTGATGCCGTTCGCTCGGGAGGGCGCGCCCAGAAACGCCACGGAGCTTCCGATCGTGCCGTTGGCGGCGTTTGGTGACCACAGCATTGCCTGCTCCCCCGGGGTCAAAACACCGTTCGAACCAGCTACCTGTCCGCGGTCGTTGATGGATGCGGCTCTGCTGAAGCCGAGATCGATAATACTCCCCGCGGTTCCGTTCGGCGTGGACGGGGTCCACAAGAGTCCGGAACTTCCGGTGAGTGCGACCTGACCGAAGTTGTTCAACGGCCTCGGAGGGCTGGCGCTGGAACTCGCCGCAATCCTGGTCACCACATAGTTGCCCGATGGGGCCTGGAATCTCCGCACAAAAAAGGCCGTAACCCCTCCGGGGGAGGACACGGTTACGGTCAACGGCGTCGTGCTAACGCGTCCTAACGACGGTCCCCAGAAAGCAAAGTCATATCCGCTTGCCGGGTTTTCAGTAAACGTCACTGTGGTGTTGGCGTCATACCATCCTCCGCCCGACACGGATCCGCCCTCCGGCGGACTAGCCTGCACGGTGATGAAACATTGCTTCTTGAAGTTCGCGGTGTAAGTTGCCGCCTGCCCGGGCGCCACGATCGTGCGTGAATTGGCGGTTGCCCCGTCTTGCCATCCGGTGAAGAGGTACTGGATGAACAGGGCGTCGCTCTGCGGCGACAGGAATGTGATGGTGCAACTGGCCGCCGCGGTCCAGTTCAGCGTCTGCGGCGCGGCGTATGCGCCCGGGGAGCATCCGGTGCCGGTCACGGTGAATACGCGGCCGGACGGGTTCGACGAAATGGTGACCGGGACGCCCGATGCCAACGTTGGCGTAACGGGAGAGAGCAGGTAGACTCCTTGCGCGTTCAGGCCGGGGTTAACCACTATCTGTCCGTGGTTGTTGATCCCCGCGACGAACTGCGCGCCGCCCAATCCGGTGGTCAACGTGCTCAAGTCGTACATGATGCCGCCGGTGTAGAGGAAGGGAGCGGTGGAGGTGCATGCGCCCGTGCTATCGAGTCGGCACCATTCCCCAGCGACCTGTCCGCTGTCATTGAGTAGATGAGCATTCACCCCGGTGAATTCCGCGGGGACAGGTATCTCCGAAACCGTTCCCGTGGCGCCATTCGGCGATGCCGGCGTCCAGAGGAAAAATTGACACCCTGGGGCACCGCAGGTAGATTCTCCTAAAATGGCGCCGTTGTTATTGATTGCGAGCACATAGTCGATACCGGAAATGGGAGTGAAGGTGCCGGTGGCGCCATTGGCCGTAGTAGGCGTGAACAAGAGCGGAGTGGCGCCGAAATCGTTAATCCCGGCCGCGTTTTTGAATCGGCTATCGGGGTTCACGGTCCCGGTCGCGCCATTCTCCGTTGAAGGGGTCCAAAGGAATTCGTTGGCGATCACCTGTCCGAAGCTGTTGATCGCCTTCGGACCGATTGTCGAGCTAACCGGAAGAATGACAGAGGCGCCAGAGTTCCCGCTGGGGGTGTCCGGCGACCACAAAAACACCTGATTGTGGGGGCCAGATCCAACTACCTGCCCGCGACTGTTTATCGCGTTGGCCGCGACGGCGGTTCCGGGACTCGGGACGACGCCGGAGATCGGCACCTCGCTGCCTACGGGTGCGTTGGCCGACGCAGGAGTCCATAGAAATGGCGCAATAGGATAGGAACCCACAACCTGGCCTGAGGCATTGATCGGGGAACCATAATAAGGAATTTGGCCGGTGGAAATCTGCGTCAGGACATAATTTCCCGGTGGTGGGGGTGTCGCGGCTGAGGCCGTCAAACACAGGGGGACAAGAAGAACCACGGTAAGACGGGGCCCGAAAAAGGACATACCGGTACTATATTAGCCTAAATCCCCCCCCCCGCAAGATACCCGGGCTCTGAGGCTAGCATGGCTAGCAAGCCACCCGGGCTCTGAGGCTAGCATGGCTAGCAAGCCGGCGAAATTCGGAACGGACCCGCAAACCGGGGCGCCTGCCCCACCTCTGGGCGGGTGCCTTCGGACACGCTTTCCAAACGATGGACTAAGTGGGGTAAGTCGCTCTCGTGGCACGGCTCCGGGACACTAAGATCGAGCATTACCCGCGAGCCCTGGTCAGGTGACTCCTTGGCCAGCACGATGACTCGCGTGCCCAGACGCAGAGCCTCCTGCGTATTATGAGTGACAAACAGGATCGTAGTCCCGGTAGCGCGCCACAGCTCGCGAATCAGTCGCTGCATGTCTTTGCGGGTGCCCGGATCGAGCGCGCTGAATGCCTCATCCATCAGCAGAATTCTCGGCCGGGTCATCAACGCCTGGGCGATGGCGACACGCTGCTGCATGCCGCCCGAGAGTTGGTCGGGATACTTGCGCGCATCCTCTTTGCGCAACCCGGTGCGCCGCAGATACTCGAAGGCTTCCTCCCGGAATTCACGCCGGCGGCGATAGAAGCTCGGAGTCAGCCGGCCGAAGAGACTGAACTCACTGACTTCCGGACCGAACGTGATGTTATCGAGCACGGTCTTATCGGGGAAGAGTGAGTACTTCTGCGGGACGTAGCCGCGGGTCCGGTCTGGCTGGCGATGCTCGCGGCCATCCACCAGGATGCGTCCGGTTTGCGGCTGTTCGCAGCCTAATACAAGACGCAGCAGAGTGGATTTCCCGCAGCCGGTCTGGCCCAGCACACAAACGAATTCGCCCTCCTCGATACGCAGGTCGATCGCCTCGAGCACCGGGCGCGGCGGCGTGCCGTAAGAGACCGCGACGTTGTCAATGCGAATCATCAAGACTCCCGAAACCAGGGGTGCAGTTGGCGATTGAGAAGGCGCATTCCGAAATCCACCAGGAAGAGCAGCATCGCCACCCAGAGCACGTAGGGAATGATCACGTCCATGCCCATGTGCCGGCGCAGCAGCGCGATGCGGTAAGCCAAGCCGTCCGTAGAGGCGATCATCTCGCCCGCGAACAGAAACAGCATGACGGCTTTCAGGTTCAGCCGGATGCTGTTGAGCACGCGCGGCGCGATCTGCTTCAGCACCACCCGGTAAGCCACGTCGAAATCGCCGGCGCCCAGGGTGAAGGCCTTCACGGTCTGCTCGGCAGGCACGGCGCGTGTGAGGTTGAAGGTGTCCAGGATGATGGTCGGGGTGACGCCGATCACGATCAGCATGATCTTGGCCAGCTCGTCGATCCCGAAGGCGATGAAGAGAATGGGCAGCAGCGAGAGCGCCACTATCTTGTCGAAGAACAGCACGAAGCGCAGGAAGAAGGCGCCGACGTAGGGGAACAGCCCCATGTGCAGGCCCAGCAGCACCGCCGGAATCAGCAGCAGCATGCTGTAGAAGAAGCGCCGCGAGGTGGCCTTGGTGTCTTTCCAGAGCATGCTTCCGAGGAAGCGCTGCGTGAACGTGGTGGCCGGCGCCTGGGCTTCGTCGTCTTCGGCGGGCTTGAGCGCCGCGTCGAACATGCCGCGGGCCATTTGCGTCACGGTGGGCATCACGCGGTCCTCGGGATTGTCGCGGTGGCGCGCCTGCGAGACGTAGAAGTAGAGCGCGATGCCAAGGGCGAAGAGAGTCCACGAGAGGAGCGTGGTCCAGGTGCGTCCGGGCTTGGCGTGGATCAGCAGGAAGCCGGCTGACATCAGAGTTTCCCCTGGGCGGCCTGCTGCATGTAGGCCAGGTCGAAGAAGAGGCGCACGCGGTCGGGCTTGCCTTGCACCGACCCATCGGGATAGCGGATGGCCACGTCGTCCACCGACTTCGTGTTGGCGCCTAGCAGGCCGTGATCGAAGCAGAATTGCCGGACCAGCGCCATTTTCTCCTTGAGGCCGGGCGACGCGCCGAAGTCCACGGCGGATTGCGGCGTGTAGAACATCTTCGTGGTGCTGAGCTGCTCCTTGTAGGATTCAAGCGTGTCCTGCGAGCCCTCGGCGATCGCGGCGAGGATCTTGTCGGTGTGCATCTGGGAGAGCATTTCGAACCACGCGCCGGCGAGCGCCTTGGCGAACTTCTGGCCGGCGCCATCGGGGCGATTGAGCACGTCGGTGCGGACGACGGTGAGGTCGAGGATCTCGCCCGGAATCTGCGAGGAGTTGAACAACGACGCGATGCCCTTCTGCTTGAGGATCTGGGAGACCATGGGCTTCCAGGTGACGACCGCGGAGGCGGAGGTGTCGCCGAGATAGGCGGTGGCGATGTCGGAGTCGGAAGTGTTGACGAGGCGCACGCGCTTGATCTCGTCGCGCAGGCCGTTGATGGTCATGGCGCGATCGAAGAGATACTCGGATACGGTCTTTTGCACCAGCAGCAGCTTCTTGCCGGCGAGATCTTTCAGTTGCAGCCCGTTACGCACCAGCAGCGCGTCGTTCCCGTTGGAGTAGTCGCCGATGAGGACCACCGTGGTGGGCACGCCCGAGGCCGCCGGCATGTCGAGGGCTTCCATGTTGGTCATGGCGCAGGCATCGATGTTGCGCGCCACGAAGGCGTCCAGCGACGGCGCGTAGTCGAAGCGCTGCACCTTGATCGAGATGCCGTACTTGTCGGCCCACTTGCGCAGGATGCCGGCCTTGTTCATGTAGTAATAGGGCGTCCATCCGGCGTAGACCGACCACCCCACCGTGAAGGCGGGTTTCTGGGCAAAGGCCGAGATTGCTAATAAGAAGAGAGTCAGAGTCCGCATCGCAATTCCAGTGACTCGCGGCTGGGCGAGCAGGACGGAAAGCTCCGCGGCGACACGGCCTGGGCTTTCCGCAATTCTACCATGACGGCTGGTGGGGCAGGCGCTTTCGCCTGCCAACATCAGAGCCGCGACCGTAAGGGAGCGGTCGCTGCATCTGTCAAGCACTTCTGGTCCCCTCGCGCGACAGGTAGCCGCGCCATCCGCCGAAGCGGGTGATCTCCGCGGAGCCGGCCACGGCATACGGTTCACAGATGAAGCACTTCACCATCTCGCCACTATCCAGGGTGGCGCTGCCGATGCCCAGCGGCGGCCGCACCGCCGCCACAAAACTGCCGAAACAGTTTTCCGGCACGGCCCATACTTCCACTTCGATTCCGGGTCCTTCAAAAGCGTCGTCGCGCACCAGCCCGGGCTTGGGCGGCACGGAACGATCCAGCGCGTACAGACGGTAGCCGCGTGCCGTGCGGCAGATCTTGACGCGCCGCGCGCCGCGCTCCGTGAGCTGCCAGTTCAACTGTTGGCCGGTCAGGTGCGCCCCTACCACCGCCACCGGAATGCATCCGGGCGGGCAGCGCTCCAGCTCCACCGCGGGGCCGGGGACCTCGGTGTGCGCGCGATGGTAAACATCGGCCACCCAGAGCAGGGCTTCATCCGAGAAGGCCGGCCCCAGGAACGAAATGCCGAAGGGCAGGCCGTTGGAGCGGAAGCCCGCGGGCACCGCCACCGCCGCCAGGTCGAGCAGGTTCACGAAGTTGGTGTAGTAGCCCAGGTTGCTGTTGAGGCGCACCGGCTCGCGGGCGACGTCTTCGTGGCTGTAGATGGTGCCGGTGGTGGGCAGCACCAGCACGTCCATGCGCTGCCATTCGGCCTCCGTCGCCCGGCGCAGCTCGCGCAGACGGTAGTCGGCCTGAAAGGCTTCGACCGCGGTGTAGCGCTCGGCGCCGGAAATGATCTTGCGGACGATAGCGTCCATGTCGGCCGCGTGCGAGTCCAGGAAGGTGCGGAACTCGGCCAGGCGCTCCGCCACCCAGGGACCGGAATACAGAAGGTCGGCGGCGCCGCGGAAGGGCGAAAAATCGATTTCGACTTTCTGCCCTCCGAGACCTTCGATTTGGGCGAGAGCTTTGCGATACAAAGCCGCGGCTTCCTCGTCGCCGAAGAACTCGAGTTGATGGTCGGCGGGCGCCCCGAAGCGGAACGGACCGCCCAGCCACGGGGCGGCGTCCTGGCCGGCCGCGGGCGCGCGCGAGAACGTGTCGAGCGGATCGAATCCGCGGGCCGCCTGCCACACGGTGTGAGCGTCGTGACAGGTTTTGGCGAGAATGGATACGCAGTCGAGAGTGCGGCAGGCCGGCACCAGGCCGAGCGTGCTGAGAAGTCCGCGCGTGGGCTTCAGGCCGATCAGGTTGTTGAACGCGGCGGGGACGCGGCCCGACCCGGCGGTGTCCGAGCCGAGCGCGAAGCTCACCAGGTTTTGGGCCACGGCTACCGCCGAGCCGGAGCTCGACCCTCCCGAGATGTACCGCTGGTCGAAGACGCTGGAGCAGGCGCCGTAGGGCGTGCGGGTTCCCACCAGGCCGGTGGCGAATTGATCGAGGTTGGTCTTGCCGATGGGAATGGCGCCGGCGTCGACCAGGTTCTGCACCACTGTCGCGTTGCCCGCCGGGGAATAGGCGTACGCCGGACAGCCGGCCGTGGTGGGCAACCCGGCCACGTCGATGTTGTCTTTGACGGCGAATGGCACGCCGAAGAGCGGCTTGGCGGCCGCCAGAGAATCGGATTCCAGCTTGCGCGCCCGTGAGATGGCGGCTTCGCGCGGCACGATGGAGATCCAAACGGGTTCGAGCGCAGTGGCTTGAATGCGGCGGTAGATCTCGGCGACGATTTCCGAGGGCTTGGCCTCGCGCGTGCGGTAGAGGTTGCGCAGCGCGGCCAGGTTCAGCGAGAGATGGGAGGTCATGGAAGTTGCCTCACGGTGATCAGGTGTTGTCCGGCGCTGACCAGGGCGCCGGGAGTGCAGTTCAGCTTTTCAATCGTGCCCGGGAACGGCGCGGCCACCGCGATCTCCATCTTCATCGCTTCCAGAATCAGCAGCCGGTCTCCGGCTTCCACGCGCTGGCCGGCTTCCACCGCGATGTTCCACACACTCGCGGTCAGCGGAGCGCAGACCGGGCGGCATCCTTCGGGGATGACATCTGGCGCCGATCGCACAAGCTCGTCACTCTCGGCCGGCTGGAATTGGCCCCACCGCTCGCGCTCGGCCAGAAAGGCTTCCTGCTGGCGGCGCTTGAATCGCGCGGCATCGGGCTCTATCGATTGCAGGAACGCGTGGTAGTCGCGCAGGCGGAAATCCTGCTGCTCGACGCGCAGCGGGTATCCACCGTGCGGAAAGGCGTCGCGGATTTCGAGCAGCTCGCCCGCCGACACGGGGTAGAAACGGAGCTGGTCGAAGAAGCGCAGCAGCCACGGAGGGTCGGAGTGGTACTGGTTCCACATCTGCAGCGTGCGGCCCACGAACTGGTAACCGCCCGGGCCTTCCATGCCGTACACGCAGAGGTAAGCGCCGCCGATGCCCACCGCATTTTCGGGAGTCCACGTGCGCGCCGGATTGTACTTCGTGGTGACCAGGCGATGGCGCGGGTCCGTGGGAGTGGCCACGGGAGCGCCCAGGTACACGTCGCCCAGCCCCAGTACCAGGTAGTGCGCATCGAAAACGATGCGGCGTACCTCGTCGATGGAATCGAGGCCGTTGATGCGCCGGATGAACTCGATGTTGCTGGGGCACCACGGCGCGTCGGGGCGCACCGACTGCATGTATTTGCGGATGGCCAACTGCGTGGCCGGGTCGTCCCAGGAAAGCGGCAGGTGCACGATGCGCGAGGGAACCGAGATGTCGTCGAGATCGGGGATGCGCCGTTCGCAGGCGTCCAGCGCCGCCAGGAGGGCATCCCGGCGCAGGCGGTCGCCATCGTAGTGGATTTGGAGAGAGCGGACGCCGGGTGTGATGTCCACGATGCCGGGAAGATTCTCGGCGCGCAGCGCGGTCTCGAGCGCGTGGACGCGGAAGCGCAGGTTCAGGTCGAGGACGTTAGGACCATATTCGACCAGCAGGTTGCGGTCGCCGGCGGCGCGGCAGACCATTCCGGGGCGAGAGGCCACTGTAGCACAGGCATTCTTGCCTGTGTCTTTGAAGCGCACCGTGTCCCCGGGTTTGAGCTGACCAATTTTCCAAAGCTCGTCGTGAACGATAGTGGCGGGGCACACGAAGCCGCCGAGCGAGGGGCCGTCGGGGCCGAGAATCACCGGCATGTCGCCTGTGAAGTCGATGGTGCCAATGGCGTAGGCGTTGTCGTGGATGTTAGACGGGTGCAGTCCGGCTTCGCCGCCGTCTTTGCGCGCCCAAGTGGGTTTGGGGCCGATCAGGCGCACGCCCGTGCGGTCGGAGTGGTGGTGGACTTTCCAGTCAGTGGAGAAGAAAGTGTCGATGTCTTCGGGTGTGAAGAAGTCTGGCGCTCCGTGGGGACCGTACATAACAGCGATCTCCCACTGGTGCGGAAAATGCGTCTGGGTGGGGCAGGCGCTTTCGCCTGCCAACCGATTTTCTATCAGGTCCTCCGGGAGCGGTCCAGGCAGGATAGTCAGACTGTCTCCGGCCCGCAACACGCGGCCGAAGCGGCCCAGGATGAAGGT
>OMOG01000364.1:0-440 GCA_900290305.1 Candidatus Sulfopaludibacter sp. SbA4 | reverse complement strand
CCGAAATCGGCTCCGGTGATCGCGATGACCGTGTCGCACGTGAAGCGCAGAGTCGGTCCGGTGACTGCGATCTCCAGTCCGGCGGCGTCTGCGGGGTTGCTCACCAGGCGGTTCGCGAGGCGAAAGGAAAGATCGTCCATCGGGCCTGAGGGCGGGACGCCGACGTGCCAGTATCCCAGGCGGCCGGGGTAATCCTGCACGGTGGTTTGCGTGCCGGGCTCGATGACTTCGATGGCGCGGCGCCGGTAGTCGAAGTCGCGGAGAAACGAAGTCAGGATTCCGCCCGCCGCCACCGCGGGGCGAAGTCAGGATTCCGCCCGCCGCCACCGCGGGGTGGGCGCAGACTTGCCGTAGGTATTCGAGGTTGGTCTCGATGCCGTAGAGTTGGGTCTGATCGAGCGCGCTGCGAAGCTTGTCAAGCGCGGCCTCGCGAGTTTCAC
>OMOG01000568.1 GCA_900290305.1 Candidatus Sulfopaludibacter sp. SbA4 | reverse complement strand
GGACCGCTTCTTCCGCATCGTCCAGGAGTCCGACCCCTACCAGCACCTCCGCTCCATCCACCACAGCGTCGTCATGTACGACCACGCCAAACCGTGGGTCACACACGTGAGCATTCAAGGGTCCGACCTCGAGAAATCGCGCGACTACGTGGCACAGTACCGCAAGCCCGTGATCTACGACGAGTGCAAGTACGAGGGCAACATTCCGCAGCGGTGGGGCAACATTTCGGCGCAGGAGCTGGTCCGCCGATTCTGGCTCGGCACCGTGTCCGGCGCCTACGCCGGTCACGGGGAAACCTACCTCAATCCCGCCGACATTCTCTGGTGGTCGAAAGGCGGAGTCCTGCACGGCGAGAGTCCCCGGCGCATCGCGTTCCTGCGCAAGATCCTCGAAACCGCGCCCGCCGAGGGCCTGAATTCCCTTGCGACTTACTATCTGGGAGCCGGACAGCCCGGCCGCTACTACCTCTTCTACTTCGACGTGAACCAGCCCGCCGAGTACACCTTCGATCTCGCCCCCGGCGCGCACTATCATGCGGACCTCATCGACCCATGGGAGATGACGATCACGCCGGTGCCCGGCGCCTTCACCGGCAAGTTCACCCTGAAGCTGCCCGGCAAACCCTCCCTGGCCGTGCGCTTCGAGAAAGTAGACTGACCATGCACCTGCCAACCAACAACCAGGTGGGGCAGGCGCTTGCGCCTGCCAATCTCTTCTCAGCGCCCTCCGCTTCCTCCGTTCCCTCAGGTTTTGACTTTGCTTCTCTCCGCGTCTTCCTCCGCGTGCTCCGCGCCTCCGCGTCAAGTACACCCACCCGCCGCACCTTCCTGGCCGCTGTCTCCACCGCCCTCCTGCCCGCCACACAACCGCCCGACCCCGAAACCTTCCGCCACTACATCGAAGACTTCAATCGCACCTTCCCCGAGGAAGTCGTCAACTCCATCCCCGACGCACAAGCCTGGAACTGGATGCAGGCCAACATCCCCTTCTTCGCCTGCCCCGACCGCGAGATCGAGCAGCTCTACTACTACCGCTGGTGGGCTTTCCGCAAGCACATCAAGGAAACGCCGGCCGGCCTCATCGTCACCGAGTTCCTCAAGCCGGTGAAGCACGCCGCCGAGTACAACGCCCTCAGTTGCGCCCTTGGCCACCACATCGCCGAAGGCCGATGGCTGCGCGACCCGCGCTACCTCGATGGCGACATCCACTACTGGCTGCACGCCGCCAAAACCCTGCACCAGTTCAGCGGATGGACCGCCTGGGCCCTCTACGATCGCTGGCTGGCCGACGCGCGCCGCGAGGCCCTCGTGTCGCAACTCGACGCGCTGCTCGCCGACTACGCCGACTGGGACCGCGAGCGCCTCACGCCATCCGGCCTCTACTGGCAGCGCGACGTCTCCGACGGCATGGAAAGCTCCATCAGCGGCGGCCGCAACGTCAGGAATATCCGGCCCAGCATCAACAGCTACATGTACGGCAACGCGAAAGCCATCGCCGCCATCGCGGAAATGGCGGGCAGGCGCGCGGTAGCCGCGGACTACCGCGCCAAGGCCGCGCGCCTGAAAGACCTCCTCCAACAGCACCTCTGGAATCGAGACGCCCGCTTCTTCGAAACCCGCCGCGAATCGGGCGAGTTCGCCCCCGTCCGCGAGTTGATCGGCTACACGCCCTGGTACTTCGACCTCCCCGATCGCGGCCGAGGATATGAAGTAGCCTGGAAGCAGTTAGTGGATCCGCAGGGCTTCTACGCGCCCTACGGTCCCACCACCGCGGAACGCCGCAACCCCGGCTTCCAGGTCCCGTACGAAGGCGACGACTGCCAGTGGAACGGCCCGAGCTGGCCCTTCGCCACCACCATCACGCTCAAAGCCCTCGCCAACGTGCCCAACGTCTCACGCCGCGACTGGTTCGAGACCTTCCGCATCTACACGAAGTCGCAGCACCTGAAGCTGGAGGACGGCCGCATCGTTCCGTTCGTCGACGAGGATCTCAACCCGCTCACCGGCGAGTGGCTCGCGCGCGCCATGAAGATTCGCAAGAAGACCTTCTACGGCCGCGGCGATCACTACAACCACTCCGGCTACACCGACCTGGTGATCACCGGCCTTGCCGGCCTCCGCCCGCGCGCCGATTCGACCGTCGAAGTCAGTCCGCTCCTGCCGCCGGGTAAGTGGGATTGGTTCTCTCTCGACCGCATCCCCTACCACGGCCGGTCGCTCACTATCGCCTGGGAAAAAAGCAGCGGCCTCCGCGTGCTGGCCGACGGCCGCGAGATCGCGCGGTCCAAAGAACTCACCCGAATCACGGGGCAACTCTCATGAAACACACCGCTGTACTCTTCCTGCTCGCCGCAGCCGCCGCCGCCCAGACCGAAGCCGGAAGACCGCTCCCCGCCTGGACACCGGGCACGCTCGACATCCACCAAATCTCCACCGGACGCGGCAACGCTGCCCTCTTCATCTTGCCCGATGGCACTACCCTGCTGGTCGATGCCGGCGCCGCTGGCGACGGCCTGCCGCAATCCGAGCCGCATCCCGACGCCTCGCGCACGCCCGGCACCTGGATCGCGCGCTACGCGAAGCGCCATCTCCCCACGGGCGCCACCGGCCTCGACTACGCCCTCATCACCCACTTCCACGGGGACCACATGGCGGGCATCATCGATGTCGATCGCGCGCTCCCCATCCGCACCCTCATCGATCGCGGCTGGCCCGACTACTCCTACCCCGCGCCGTTCACCGACCCAACGATGGCCGCGTACCGCCGCTTCCTCGGCGAGCGGACCAAGACCGGCCTGACCGTCGAGCGCTTCAAGCCCGGCTCGGCCTCGCAGATCCGTGCGCCGAAATGCGAGATCCGCAACATCATCGGCAACGGTGAAGTATGGACCGGCAGCGGCGAAACCACGCGGCAGCTATTCCCCGCCCTGGATTCGCTCGCCCCCGCCGACCGGCCCAGCGAGAACATGTGCAGCCTCGGCTTCCGCCTCCAGTACGGCCCCTTCCGCTACTTCACCGGAGGCGACCTCCCGGGCACGCCCGATCCCGGCTTCCCCGCCTGGCACGCGATGGAAGCCGCAATCGCCGGAGTGATCGGACGAGTCGACGTGCACGTGGTGAATCAGCACGGCTCCATGGGAGAGGAAAGCGAGGAGTTCCTGCGCGCCCTCCGCTCCACCGTATTGATCGTGCCGGCCTGGGCCGCCAGCCATCCCGCCCCGGACGTGCTGAAGCGCATCATGAACAGCCGCCTGCCGCCCGCCCCGCGCTACGTCTTCACCACCGAAATGCGCGAAGCCGCCCGCATCGTGATCGGCCAACGCGCCACGCAACTAGCCGGCCCGCCTGGACACATCGTAGTCCGCGTCGCCCACGGAGGCGACCACTACCAGGTCTATGTCCTCGACAACCGCGACGAGCGCGACCTCATCCTGGCCGCAAAAGGCCCCTTCCAGGCAAACCAATGAGACAGGCCACTGCCTGGTTTGGTCTAAGTCACCGTCAGGAAATGACCAGTTCAATCGGCGGCAACCGCTCCCCTGAAGACCCTGGTGGTGGGACCGGTCCCCTGACGCCGCCTAAAGGCGGCGGCGGGCAGGATTGCCCGCCCCACCAATTCGGTCTTCATCCTCATTGGTGAGCCGCAGGCCCATGCGAGACTCCCTAACGGTTGGTACAGTTATTCGAGCTACGAGCGCAACAGTCCCAACAACGGCGACGGCTTGAATCCCGGAAACACCGAGCTCAAGTCGTTCCGCCCCAGATGTCCCAGGACCAGCTCGCTCAGCACGGTCCGAAAATCCGTTGTCACGGCGAGATCGCGGCCCTCGAACAGTTGCTCCTTCTCAAGCCCCGGCCACTCGCCGTAGATCTTGCCGCCCTCGACCGTCCCACCGAGCACCATCATCAGACTGCCGTGCCCGTGATCGGTGCCGCCCGTGCCGTTCTCTTCCACTGTGCGGCCGAACTCGGACATGGTCACAATCACCACGTCTTCCATCCGGTCGCCGAGATCCTGGGAGAAGGCCGCGATCGCATTGGAAAACTGATTCAGCAGATTGGGTAGCTGATTGTTCTCGTTCTGATGGTGATCCCATCCATCCACTTCGGCAAACGCCGCCTCAACGCCCGCATCGGACTTAATCAGCCGCGCCAATTCCTGCAAATTTCTGCCCAGTTGTCCGCCCGCGTTGTACGACGGCCGATTGTTCTGCACAGGCCCGGCAGCCCCTGGCGAAAACGGCGGCCGCCCACCTTCATTCGGCGGCTGATCCTTAGCCATTGACTGCAGCATCTTCATGGCCTCGAATGCATCCTTGCCGGTCCGGCGCATGGTCGCATCCGGCGTGAGCGAATACATGTTTCTGAGAATCGCCAGCCTTTCCTGATCCGAAATATTGAAGTCCTGCACGTTGCCCAGCGCAACTGCCTCGTGCTCTCCGCGCAGCGTTCGCGGAACCCGATTGGAAAGCGCAACGGCCCTAAGCGGAGACGCGTCTTGCGCCGGATCGCCGAGCGCCCGATTGAGCCATCCGTTCCCAGTCTTCCCCGGCGTTCCGGACTCCATGTAATCCTGAGCATCGAAGTGCGACCGCGAGGGATCGGGCGAACCGGCCGCTTCCACAATCGCCAGTTGCTTCTTATCCCAGAGCTCTTTGAAAGGCCGCAATCCCGAGTGCAAACCGAACTTTCCGTCGAGATCGATTACCGGACCGAATGGACCATTGTTCTGGTTCTCATCCCGCGGCTGGGGAGGCTGCAGGCCAAGAGTCGGCCGCACCTCGCGATACCGCGGATCTCCGAACGGCACGACGATATTCAAGCCGTCCGCCGCCCCACGCATGAAGATCGCCACCAGCGTCTTGCGCCTCCTGCCTTCCGCGGCAGCAGCGCGGGCCAGCCACATCGGCGCCTGGCCCATCCCGGCCATCGCGATGGCAGAGCCGCGAAGAAAAACCCGTCGTGTCAACACAGTCCTCTACCTCCTTTCGAAATCGGGCGAACCCAGCACCAATGACGCCACCACAGCGGGCGAAGGATTCCTGCCCTCCAATCCGGTGGCGATTGCATCCAGCGTCTGCTGGGAAGCGTCGTGCCCCAGAAGGGCCTTCGCGATCGACCGATGGTCCATACCTTGCCATCGCGACGTGTCAACGGAAACGCCAGGCAACTCACCCGATGCAACGGCGGCCCCGAAGTTCATGCGCGCGATTACCGCAGTGGCGCCCAGCCATGTTTCGGCGACATCCGGGTAGCCCGTAGGCTCCGCCTTCGCGTAGAGCGCCTGACCCATATCCGATATTCTCTGCACCGTAGACCACGCATCGGTCATCTCCGCGCCCATAGCGCGGATCGTGCTGGCAGCCATCTCCAAAGGCGATTTCACACGCGCCTCCCAGGCGCCTTCCGAAAAGAACTCGGGCGACCGGAACATCGTCTCCATCACCGCGCGCAAATCGCCGTCCGTCTTCATGAAAGTCTGCGTCATTCGGTCGACCAGCGCCTCGGGCGGATGATCCGCGACAAAATGCCGGGCCAAGCCAAGCGAGATGAACTTCGCGGTTGAGGGGTGGTGTGCGAGAATATCGATCGCCTTCAGACCGTCTTCTTCGCCGCCATCGGCCGGAATCCTGTGCCCCAGCACCGTCTTCTCGCCAAAGTCATGCATGAACGGAGCAAAGACGAATTCCGGGTTTTCGGGATTGCGCACGGTCCACCCGGTGAAGCAGCGTGCCACCGCGATGACGTCGGCTTGCGTATAGCCGCCCTTTACTCCGAGCGTGTGAAGTTCCATGATTTCGCGGCCGTAATTTTCATTCAGTCCGTGCGCCAACCGCAGCAGGCCGTTCGGAATTATGGAATTCGGCACGCCGTTGACAATTCCACGCCGCGGCGCGAAGGGACCCACGTTGAAACTTTCCGGAGCCATGGACTCCCAGTTGTCGAGGTAGTAAAGCATCGCGGGGTGCCGCGCCGTCGCGAGCAGCAGGTCCCTGAAATGTCCGAGCACATGCGGCCGAATGGCGTCGCGCTCATAGCTTCCGATCAGCACATGGCCAAGGTTCTGCGCCATGCCGACGTTCTTGGTCGAATCGACGTTGAAGTGGTTGGTCCAATAATCGACCAGCACTTCTTCGAGCTGCCGGTTCGAATACACTGCCCGATACATTCGGGCCTCCTTCAGGTCATGGCTTGCGGCGAGCCGCGGCGTTCGTCTCACCTGGGCTTCCCGCCGATACTCCGGGAAGAATGCCTGGCTCTTCGGAGGAAGCAGCGCCACAACGTCCGTGCGCTTATCCGGATCGAGCTTCTGAATGACCGCCATGACCCGGTCCTTCTCACCCGAGCGCGCATCTGCCATTTCGTCCGCTGGCAGCAGGTCCGGTAACTGCGGATTGCGCTTGCGAATCTGGGCCCGTCTCTCGTCCTGCAGCGCTTTGCGCGCCTTTTCAGCCTCGTCCTTATACTTGGGTGTGTGTTCCGCCACGTTGTCAGGCAGCCCTGCCAGGACCTTGCTGCGGAGTTCCGGGTCCATGGCGTCGAGCGCGGCGGTCCGCTCTTCCGCCGTTCCGTTCATAATTTTGAAGCGCACGGACTGCGGCAGCTTGTTGATGACCGCGAAGGGAGGCTCCATCAGCATCATCATTCCCATGTTCTGGTCGGGCGAGTATTTCGAAACGGCCTCGGAAATGGGCATGCGCAGACTCTTCAGCGGCGTCAGCCGTTCCTCGAGTACCGGATTTTCGGCGATTTGATCCGGATGAAGCTGCTGCTGAATCCACTTGGCGAGACCGATATGCCGTACCTCCTCGACGTCGCCGGGGCGCGGCCCGAACGTCAGTCGATTGAGTGCCTGGTTGATCTGGCGTTCGGGGCTGAGTTTCTCTTCGAAAGGATCGGTCGACTGGCCGAAGCGAGGAAGGATCATCGCCGCAACTGCGAGGGCGATTGAAAACACGCGCTTCATTTCCCTGGCACCTCCACGGAGCAGAATCCAAGTGCTTACCAGTATAGACCGCCGAACCGCCGAAATCGCCCACGGATTTCAAGCCGCGCCGGCGCCGCGTTGGACGAATCGATACAGTCGGCCGCGAGGGTGCAGAACATTTTGTGTAAACGTTGTTCTCCGTCAGGGGTCCGCCCCACCAAGCCGTGAGTCGCCGGGGGACGCCGTTGATCCTATTCATGGGAGTCACTCGGGTAGAGACCGTGCTGGCTGTTGACGTGGTGCAGGGCATCGGTAACGCACTTCAGTGTCAGCCCGAGGTTGTAGCGTACTTCGCGACCGACATCCTCGTCGGCAAGATGCCGGAACTCGAAGACGATGGTCTGGCACATTTTTTCGAGTGTGGACACACGATCGGGGATAGTCGCTCCGTACAACGGAGTCACTGCGGGCTTCTCTTTGGGCGGCAGGTTGCTGCAGATTTCGTCCACTGCGCCGGCGATCTTCTCGGCGTTTTCGGGATCGAGCTCGATGGCTTCGTCGTTGAAGTGAAGGGCGTTCTCCTTGATGAATGGCTCGACGGCGCGAAAGTCTTCGGAGGAGATGCGGATGAGTTGCTTGAGCTCGAAGATGGCGGGGCCGTGTTGCTGCCACACACGAATGATGCGATCGGCCTGGGAGGAGCTGATGTGCAGATGCTGGGGGCAGAACTCCTTCCAGGAGGATGCACAGTGCAGGTAGAGTCGGCCCTCGCGGATGCGCAGGAGGGTCTCGGCCTGGGCCGCTGAGCAGCGCCCAGCCATGAGGCTGAAGGAATGGCTCTGTCCCAGAACCTTTCCGGTTTGGAGCAGCGCGGCGGGCGGGGCCGGCTGGTCTGGAACGGGTTGATCCATAGAAAGCTCCTTTGAGGCGACGCATCGATGCGTCGTCTAAGAGAGTCGTTTTACTGAAAAATAAGGGTTTAACCCAGTTCAGGCGACGCATCGATGCGTCGCCACCCCTGTTTGGGGGTAGAAACGAAAACAGCTCCCGAGTGACCGGGAGCTGTCGCTCCGTGCAACGGAGTTGGGGGAAGCGCTAAATCTCTTCCTAGTTTTAAGCTACCAGACAAGAATGGCGGCAACCGTTGAAAAGGGGTGGTGGGCGGCGCTGGGTTATTGGTAAGTGCTTTGGAATCAGTAATCGGATAGTTGAAAATTTATTTCCAAATTTGGTGACCGTGATTTTGCGGATCGGCGATTTTCGGCGGGTGCTCGCGATCTTATTGAAGAGACGGCACTTGGTGCGTCGGATTCCGGCACCGGGATGGGGCCGGCCGGCTGACAGGCGGCCGGATCTTGATTCTATTGGCGAAGCGTCCGTAGCGGACCAGGGGGCCCGCCCAAAGGGGGTCCGCCCATAGGCGTCAAAATAAGCCCGTTGCCGAGTGGCCTCGGCTGGATCCGGTCCCGGGCTCCTGTTTGCCTGCAACTTCCCAGAACGGGACTTCCGACCCGTAACACCCGAATCCGAGCAGCTTCCGAGTATCCCATCAGCGGACAAGGCGTTTGCTCCACGCCGGACCAAGTTGTCCGCGCGGCGGTAGAATGTTCTTGCAGGAGGGATCTGCGGACGGTTATGAGTGACGAGTATTGGGGCGTTGTGTCGCCCCACGATCTCATCGATTGCCGCGGCCGCGTGACCCGGGCGCTTGTGCTCTTTGATCGTATTCCCGCTCCTGACCCCAGCGTCTGGCAGGGAATCGCCAACGCTGAGGAGATGGACATGATGGCGCTGGACCTTGAGTTCCTTGAGAAACACGATGCTGCATTCCGGGTCCACGTCACTGACCAGGCTTTTGCAGCCTGGCAGCGACAGTATTACGGCACCGAGGGAGATCTCAAACACCTGACGACTAGGGACAGGTTTCCCAATTGCCGGGTGCGTCTGTTCCTCGCGCATCAGGCGCCAACCGTCGTCGTACCAGACGTCGAACTCCAGGCGGCAATTCCCGTCTACCTTAACCCGGCGGTTCTCAAGGCCGACGCTGGGGTCGGCCGGATCGCGCCGTTCCTCCGACAGATTAGCGAGAACATTTTGGTTCCAGCATCCGGAACGCCTTTGGCGGACGTTGTGGAACTTCGGCAAGACAAGAGATTCCGCGATGCCATGTTCTGCTTCCGTCGTTGGCAGTTGGGAATCGTGCCAGAGATTATGAAAGAAGGGTCGGAGCGTTATGCCCGCGCCGCCGTGCGCGAATTCAAAAACTGGATCGCCGAGTACAACACAGCCATGCGTGAACGATTGCTCAACCGCGTCCTCATGGTCCGAGGCGTTGCAACGATTCTGGTATTGGCAACAGACCTTCACTCCTCCCTCAATCAAGTCCTAATGCTCCTGCAGGCCGCGGCAATAGTTGCTGATGTCCAGCGCTTGCGAGCATCAGATTGGCTCTCGCTCCGATCGCGACCGTGCGCTCCGGCGGGCGTCGTGTATGAGGCCAACAAGGTTCTCGGCCGCTCGGCTAGCGGTGGCTCGGTGACTAGCCCTGCTGCTTCCGGCTGACGGGCTGACAGGAGCCGACAACGCAGGACCGATTCCTGCCGAGGTGGCCGGTTCCGTTTCTTCCCGTAATCGGCGCAAGGCGTGAATTGTGCAGTCTCAGATTTTTGCCACTCTCGGATAAGCCTTTAAGCCCCTCTGGCAGCGTGGATGAAGCCGACCAGAATGCGCCCCGGACTCCGCCTTCCCAAACTATCAATTCTCATTTCGCAGCGGCGGCGCCGACGGTTGCAACCGGACCTTTCGGTGTACTACCAGGCGTGCTACCGTACAGGATCTCCTC